>JAYVXT010000001.1:0-26808 GCA_043785065.1 Bryobacterales bacterium
TCCACACCGGTGGGGAGCAAGTTAAATGAGGCAACAGGTCAACTCAGGGGAGCGTATCAGGCGAGGCAATGCGATTCCCATCTTGATTGTCGCGGGACACTGATGGAGGCAAAAGACCTTCACACGGTCGAGTTCCACTGAACGCAAAAGCCCGCACCACGCGGGCTATTTATTTGCCCCATCGGCGCCACCATCCGATGGTTGTTTGGAGGAAGGCGTCTGAGGAGCGGTCGGCGCTAAAACCAAAGGCGCCGAAGGTGGGGCGGAGGAGAGGGAAGTGGCCAGGGAGGCGGGTACTTTCTCTATCGGCACCGTGGAGGTTTTCAGGCTCATGCCGCAATCGAGATACATCCTTACCGCGAATGCATTGGCCTTCGCTTCAGCTTCCTTTGACTTTTCCATCATCTGCTGGATTTCAGGGCGTTAGGCAGCGACGTCATGGTTCTTGATGGAAAAGGGGGTATTGACTCCAGGGAAATTCTCATGGCCAGAATGCAATAACTATTGGAGATTAAGGGTTCTATCAAATATATGCTAAACTACCAGTGTGGACTGGATTATAGGCTTATTCATTTTTCCAATTATTTTGGTAATTGCGCCTTTATGCACTGGATTGTTTTTTCTTAGTAAAAATAAAAAAATTGCTGGAGTAATTTTTGTTTTGTTTTCAATGGCTATTGTGTGGCAATTTCGAATTGCATGGCTTCCGGTTATCGGGTTTAAATGCACCTTACACAATTGTTGGCTGCAATTATAAAAGGATATTTGCACAGATGCGGTGGCATGGCAATAAGATTATATCCGTAATTGAAAGGGCTAACTTTCATATAGATTTTGGCCCATTTAGCAGAATGCATCCTTCGAATTTCCTTAGTTTTTTTGTTAGAAAATCTGCCTCAAAGTAACTCTCTCCCGAGATTAAAGTGGTACACAAATCGCTTCTTTAAGGAGGCGGCCTCACAGAAATCTGAGAAAGACCACAGTTTATAGCCGTCTAAAAAGCCTGTATGCGTAACTGCCCATGTACCTCCTGGGCACGCCAGGGGGGTACCTGGGCAGTTACCTGTATGCATAATTAAGGGCGATTCATGTGTTTTTATATGACTTTGGGGACTTGACAGCCACCAAAAATAAGTTTTGTATTGAAGTGGAGGTCGCAAATGTCTTTTTTGCTTAACACAAATTTGACTATGGACGAAGTAATTTTGCTTGCCAAAGCTTCACAGGCTGCTTATGCGGATAAAGCCCTTTTAGACAGATGGCATCCGATAACACCATACCAACTTGGTTTGTCGTCTCGCTATCAGGATGGTAATTATTTTCAATCTTTACCTGGATTTGGTGCAAGCAGTGCATTAGTCCTGGAAAGCGATGATAAAAGTAAAATTATTCTATCATTTCGCGGTACAGATGTTGAAGATATAATATCGAGAAGTATTGATACCTCTGACTATCCTCAGTTGGTTTTATCCTCCTTATCTGATCTAGCCTACATTCATAATTTTGATCCACTACTTAAGGCGCTTTCCGATTACATTGGAACACAATCAGTTGGACTTTATGTCACGGGACATAGTCTTGGAGCGGGTGCAGCGAACCAACTGGCTGATATTGCCACGATAAAATATGATGGCCGATACGCGTCAGCGAAATTTGTTGCGTTTGCATCTCCAAAAATTACTGATTCCAATGGAATCCTAAATATAGGATTTGAAAATGATCCGGTTTATAAATTTGGTGGAAGGTCAATCGACAATCTATCATCGACAGATAATCTTGTGTGGGCCTCCGATGCTTATATGGGAGGGGACGACGGCGGCGTAATTCCTATCCCTTTTAATCCTAACACTACAGATGCACATGGCATTGAAAACTACATTTATGCAATGGAACGCCTTCGCGCTTCATCATACTATGATCTTACATCTTTTGACTCGCCAATAATTTTCGATCATGCTTTCGGGCAAGTTCACGACCGAAATCCAGATCGCGGTGGTCATGTAACCTACTTGCTGGGCGAAGCCGGTTCTAACGATCAAATTTCAGGTGGAAATGGTGATGACTTTATAGAAGGATCAAGCGGAGATGATGCTATATCCGGCGGCCTAGGCAACGACACAATCGACGGGGGAGAGGGCATTGATACCGCTATGTATGCACTCACTCGCGACCACTATCACATCACTTTTAATGGAGCCACTGCTACCATACAAGCGATTTTTCAGCCTCCTTTAATTAATGAAGGCACCGATGTCTTAACAAACATTGAAAAATTCAATTTTGGAGGAGTGATATATACTAAAGAGCAATTAACGACGGCGCTTTCTTTCCCCGAGCTAGGAACGGTTCTATCTTTCACCGGCTCTGGCTTTGATGCCACACGAGTATTCAGCCCATCAGTGGCAAAGGTCGCAAACAGTTATGTAATGCTATATGGAGGTCTTCCATTCGCTGATTATATTCAAATTGGCTTGGCTACATCGAGTGATGGGGTAACATGGAGTAGATATTCCTCCGAACCGGTCATAAGCAATACGCAAAGCCCTGGTTGGGCTTCGTTCCGTGAAGTTCCGATCACGTTAATGTATGAGAATTCTACATATAAACTATGGTTTAACGGTGATAATACTGACCTTGTGTCTCAATCCGGACGTGTCAGTGGATTTGGATATGCCACATCTCCTGATGGTGCTAATTGGACGTTTAACCCGAATCCAATTCGGATTGGATCTTCGTTTGGCTTAAATCTTAGAGAAGTCGTTAAACTTAATGGTCAATATGTAGCATACTATATGAGCGGGACGCTCACTGGCTCTATTTATGAAGCAATCTCATCTGACGGGGTGACTTTCACTAGCGACGTTGCAACCAACATTCCAAACGGATATATTATGGAGGCCGCAGCAGCAGTAAGCTCTAATGGCCAGGAGCATGTGTTTTCCATATTCCAAAACTATAGCAGCGGACTTCACTATTATGGCACCTCGATTGATGGTACTACTTTCACTATTGACGGGATGATTAATACTCCAGCTAATTTCGCACCGGATGATATTCACGTTGAGGATGGACTTCTGAAACTGTTTGGTGAGGCCAATGTTGGGAACATAAATTGGGGTCTTCCAAACGTCGTAATCCAATATGCAGCCACCTCCAGTACCATAGCTTGTTTTGCCGGTGGTACTTGGATCGCCACGCCGGGTGGGGAGGTGGCAGTGGAAGACCTTCGTGTGAGCGAGGAGGTGGTCACCCTCCTTGGTGGTTCTGGCAGGATTGTATGGACAGGATCGCGCACGGTGGACTGCGCGCGGCATCCCAAGCCCCAGGCAGTGTGGCCGATACGGATAGGGAAAGGGTCGTTTGGAGAGAACCGACCATTCCGTGATCTTTTCGTTTCTCCTGACCATGCCTTATATATTAATGGTAAGCTGATCCCAGCGAAATATCTGACGAACGGAACAACGGTATGTCAAATCGAGGTGGAAAGGATAACATATCACCACATTGAGTTGGAACAGCACGATGTGGTGCTGGCGGAAGGATTGGCGGCGGAATCGTATCTCGACACGGGCGACCGGACGAAGTTCGCGGGCGGAGCAGTAGTGGCCTCGCCTCCGGACTTCGCCGCGCGGACGTGGGAAATGAGAGGGTGTGCGGCGCTGGTGTTGGGCAGGGAAATGCTGGAGACAATAAAGCAATAAGATTGGCTTGCCAATTCCAATTAACAAACACGATCAACCACTCCACAGAATGTAAATACAGTGGGAATAGGAAACGTCCAATGAACCTGTCAAACCATAATCTTTCTCTTAAAATGTTGCTCTCTTTCGGCTTACTCTTTTCCAGCGCCGCGTGCCAGCAGAGCATAACGCCAAATAGTAAGGTTCCAATCTCATACGGAGAGGATGTTTCGTTGGGATCAGTTTACTGGGTAAGTGGCTGTTCTTCGACGCTACGGCAGGTATCCGACCTCACCATAACGTCTGGCGATGTTAGCAATCTTGAATTTACGCTGAAACGCGATCTAATGGTAACTCCCAACCAGTGTCCGAACACTCAGGTTCCTGGTGCGATCGTTTATGCCCGTATGAAAAATCCAGTGCAAGTACCCCAAGAAACCACAGTATCTTATACAGTGCGATACGACACTACCACAGGACTAACTACGTCTAATCATAAGCGTACTCTTCTTCTACAGCCATCTGGTGGCGCTAAAGCGAGGGTTTTATAAGAGGGGAGCAGACGAGTAATATGCCTCAACAGAGCCATTTTATATAGGTCGCACAATATCTGTTTCGCGACCCATTGCCAATAAATTTGCTGTCCCGGGCAATGCATGACACGCTGAAATCGCTAGCGTGTCCCGATGTTCACGCGCATCATCACCCGCAAGAACGGCCGGCAATATCTCTACGTGGAGGAGCGCTACCGGGAGGGCGGCAAGGTGCGCTCCCGTTCGCGCTGCCTCGGGCCGGTTGAGGGCGGGACGCCGAAGACAGGATGGCTGCGCGCGCAGTTCCCCCGTACCTACGGCCTCGATTGGGACGCGATCGAAAAGCGGATGATGGAAAAGTCGAAGGAGGCGGAAGCGAAGTCCAAGGTGTTCGCGGCGAGAATGTACCTCGACTACGGAATGACCCTGAAAACCTCCATGGTGCCTATCGAGAAGGTGCCCTCCTCCATTGCATTCCCTTCTTATGCACGGCCTTCGGTGCCCAAGGTTCTCGCGGCGGTTGCTCCTGAAGCACCTTCCTCTGAAGAAGGCGCGTCTTGCGAACAACCATTGGATGATGGAGCCGACGAGGCAAATAAATAGCCCGCGTGGCGCGGGCTTCCGTGTTCAGTGGAACTCTACAGTGTGAAGGTCTTTAGCTTCCATCAGTGCCTTGAGGCTGGTCAGCACGTCCGGCGTGACCGGTGTAAGCAACGCCAGCACGTTCTCGATGTTGTGATCGACCGCGCGCAGAAGGTCGATCGGGTGATGCACGACATGCAGAGTGCCGCTTTCAAGCTTGTCCACCCCGAAAAAGAATGGAACCCGGAAGTCCTTCAGCTTCGGGTAACTGATCTCATGGCTGTCAATCGCGATCCCCATGAAGAATTTGATCCCGCCGGTGAGGTCGCGCACTGGCAGGGCCAGTTTTCCCTTCAGTGACGGCTTGGTGCAGTATCCCCCGCCGTAGAACCGCAGCGTGTCGGCGGAAATACCGAGTGATGCCAACTCCGGCGCCTCGGGATTGAGTGCCTTCTGGAATGCCTCGGCGTCAAATCCATTCTCCGCCGCCTCCATGGGTTTCCGTGGCGCGGACAGATTGAAATGCGCCGCGATCTTGCGGCCAGCCTCGTCCAGCGGAATGCGCCAGAACCGTGATCCCAGCGTCAGCACATCGCCACCATGCTTTTGCGACCAACAGTAATACGAGTTGGTGTGCGGGTATACGACGAACGCCCTATCACCGCCTTCCCGGCAGCACGGACATTCGCCGCGCAAGGTATCCACTTCCTCCCCTTTCACCTTCGCCTTGGCGGGTTTGAGATTGGTGACGCCCATCATGTCGAGTAGTTGAAGAATCGTGACGGTTTGCTTGATCGTGGAGAAGTCAGCCAAGGGTGCCTCCTGTGGAACAACCCTGGCTATTTTACCATTGTCACGGCACTTTCAATTCCTTGAGGAAGTTGAAGTCCGGAAAGCCCACGCGCTTGTAATCGTATGAGAGCGCCCAGCCGGTTGGGAGAGGCAATTTTTCGAACGTGGAGAAATCGCTCATGTTTCCAAACAGAATACGGTCAGATCCCTTTCCCTCCGTGATCTCATGCAGGCGGCGCATCATGGAGCGCATGTGGACTTCGTTGATTGTCCAGAATGGGATCACCGCGTTCGGGATGCCGTAGTGCTCCTGGTAGCCGTCAATGCCGTCATAGCGTTTGAAAAGCTCCAGCATCTGACAGAGCTTCTTGGTGATGGACGACCGCTCGTAGTCCTCCGTGTCCAGCGGCTCACTGCGCCGGTCGAACTCAACGCCCGGCATGAAGAGCCGGAGTGTCCGCTCCCCCATCGTGTGGCAGATGCCCATGGGGTACCAGTCGTGCAGTATATGAGCGTTTTCGACGGGGATTTGCTTGCCATTGCGTCCCTTGTAGGTGAAGGGCGCCTCGATCTTGAACGGCTCCCTGGCCTCGCGGGTGGAGGCGGGACACGCCTTGTGACCGAGGATGTCCTCCTTGGTGATGAGGGAAAGGCTGGAGTATTCCTTGCCGCCGATGTCGAAGGAAGCGGCGATGAGGTTCACCCCCAGTTCATGCCGGAACTCCTTCTTGTGCCGGATGTCCGTGGCGTCCCGTCCCCTGTCCCTCAGCGCGTCCGTTCCCTTCTTGCCGCGCTTGTAGATCGCCGGACGGTAGCGGGCGTTCGCCGCCTCCCAACTGGGGGCGGGCACCTCCAGGAATTCCAGTTCATGCCGCAGGATGGTGAGGCGGTTCTTGATATAGACGGGATGCAGCCAGGGCACCATCGCGCCGATGAAGGTGCTCGGCAGGTATTCGTACCTGTTGAAGAGCGAGAGGATGGCGAGGTCGTTGTCCGTGACCGCGAAGGTGCCGCCCTTGCGGTCAACGGTGAACCTGTTTCGAAGTGTGGTGCTCATGGGGGAAATAAAGGGGGGTGGCGATCGCTCGTCAACGTTCGGTATGTGCAACATGATGCTCATGGCGCGGGATGGTCGGCATGAGGACGGCGGTATCAATAATAGTATCACCACTTTTCTGTGGGCTTGCTTCCGCTGGTGTCTGGCGCGTCGGGTTTCCGGCGGCGCTTGGCTGGCCGGGCGGGGTCGCGCACCGATCGTTTCGCCTTGATGGTGATCTTGTCGGCGGGCAAGCTTGATGCGGGAGCGGTGGCTTCGCTCGGCGCCGCCCTGCCGTCAGGCCCTCCCTGGAGTCTCTCGGGCAAGTCCGGGTAGTGGAGGTCGACCCATGGCTCCGTCGGCTGCTTATCTTCTTGTGCGGGCGGTGGCGCGGACGATGCTTCGGGCTCGGACGGCTCTGACCGGATTGATCGAGGTTTCGCCAAAAGCGCCGCGAGTTCTGCCGTGGCTTGTTTCAGGCTGGCTTCCCTTTCTGGCAGGGGCGCCGGAGGGAAATCCCTGGGCTGGGCGCCTCCTGATGTTGCCAACAGCGCCGCAAGGTCCTCCATGGCCTGCCTCAGGCCATCCTTCGTCTTTGGCTGGACAGTCTGTTGTGCCATCACGGATGCGCGGTATTCCTCCTCCAGTATCCAGCTATCGGCAACCGATGCCGCCGTGTGCATCCTTGTGGCGTTCAACCGTCGAAGCCAGCGATAGTCCCGGTCTGACATACGAGGCTCCCGATCCAGGACGCCAAATGGAAACCGCACAACAACGGCCTGCTCCAGTTCGCTGTGCTGCATGGCGAAAGCCGCCGTGGTGCCGGACTTCCGAACCGCGTGGATATCCTTGGCGTCCATGCCTTTGTAGAAAGACGCGAAGGCTTCCGCGTCGGTTTCGTCCGCGCCGCTCAGGAACTTGATGTTGGTCTGTCCCAGGATGGCGCGGCCGTAGGTGCCCATCTGCCAGACGCCCTGGAAGGCCAGCATGACGCCCAGGCCGTAGGAGCGCATGGTGGTGAGCATGGTTTGCAGCTTGTCGTCCACGTACGGCGCGGCCTCGTCGCAATAGAAGTGGATGGGTCTATTGCCCTTCCGGCTCATACCGGCGTTGAGCGTCTGCGCGATCCAGTATTTTCCGAAGATGGATGATAGGTGCTGCAATGCCTGGGCGTTCGTGGAGACGAGGATGACCTTTCCCTCCCCCAACGCCTCGGCCACGTCGAAGGCGCTGGTTTCCGCGCTGAACATCTCATCCAGGGTGACTTCGTTGATGATGCCCTGGATGCGGGTCACCAGGGATTGCTTGGTCGCCCGGTATCCCTCGTTCCTTGAACTGAACTCCTCCCGCAGAAACCGTTTGATGCCCTTGGGTATTTGCTCCAGTGCCTCCGGGTATTGCAGGGGATCGCGCACAAGGCTTTGAAGGTCATGCAGGGTCGCGCCGGGGACGCGGAGGATTACATGCAGGAGTGGCAGGAAGAGGGTGTTCATCTGTCCCGAAAGTTCATCGCCAAGCAATCCGCCGAAGAAGTAACGCATGCTCGCGTTGATCTGGTTGACCTTTTCCGGGGTCAACTCCCCCGAGTGGGAAAACATGTTGAGAGCGGGCTTGTCCCGCACCGGATCAACGATGATGAGGCGATCCCGCAACCTCCCGTGCTCGGGATGGAACACGTCCAGGCGCGGGATGCGGTTGAACAGCGATCCCTCGTCCGCCTTGCTGTCGATGATGATGACGCCCGGCGGATCGTTCTGTTGCAAATCGGCGAGAATGAGCTTCTCCAAAAGCTGGCTTTTGCCCGCTCCGGTTTTCCCGACGATGACGCCGTGCTCCGGACGCAGATGCGCGGGTACGCCAATCCGCACCGTCATGTCGCAGAGGTAGGACATCGGTAGGCCTTTGAGATATCTCTCGAACGCATCCGAGCCAGTGTACATCCATGGTTCCATGGCCTCGCCGTTTCTGAGCGCGGTCGCGCTTAACTCACTCTTTGAAACCTCAACTCGGTTCGCTTCATAGATATCCCGCACATATGTTCCAATTCCCAACTTGATGCGGTGGTTTTCGTAGAAAGGTTTTACAATGTTCCATATGTGGCGTCCTGGAGTGCGCAGATACTGGCCAAGGGGTATCTCGAACATGCCGTCCTGTATCCTCGCTTCGGGAATCTCAAGCGCCATTAAGCTCTCATATATGGCGAGTGCCGTCTCCCGAATACGACGCGCGAGCTGCCCCGGTTCGGTGAGGGCGCGGTCGATTTCCTCCCGTATGGAATCATAGGCTTTTGGATTGAGGCACACACTGAAGGGAGGTTCGGGTGGAAACGGCGTCTGGGATATTGGCTCATGGCTGAACATGAGTTTTGTGAAGGAAATAACGGTATCGATATATTTGTTTGGAGACGATGCGGCCATGAAGGTGGCTGAAACATTTCCGATTGACTGTAAAACCAACTCCTTGACGCTCTCATTTCCTTTGGCGTCAAACTCCAGGCGCGCGCGCCGGTAATATGCCTGGAACCGGAACCAGGGGTTGAAGGCCAGCGCCAGGGCGAGGGTCAGACCCGTGGCCAAACTCACGAGTTTCAGCCAGCCCAAGGCGTTGCCGCCGGGACTGTCGTGTATGTAGATGAAATACGCGACCGCCTCCATCCAGGCCAACGACCCGAAAAACAGGAAGTTTCTAAGCGGCGCGGAAAGCGTGTGGTCGCGATCAGCCAGCATCCCGGCCGCCAGCAGGGGGCCACCAAGGTAGGTCAGTGGCAAAATGACCAGAAGAAATACGTAGACCACTTCATGCCCTCCCTGAAAACCATGGAATACCTCCTGGGAGTCGTCAACTTTTCAGGCGGCGGGGCAATGCCGCTGCCCGACAGATGCGGCATGGCGGGACGGTGATGTCTGGATAGGGCGTATATATATAAAATCCCCGGCTGCATGGAGGCTCGCGGGGATGCTCAATACTCTTCAGGCAGCATAATCGTAAGGACGCGGACGGTTTTCCCGGGGTCGGTTGGGTCTTCCGATCCATATTCCAGACCCGGAGTATGGTAGTCCATCTTGAAGAAAAAACGGTATCCCTCGGTCTCGAACTCTCCGAAGTCGTGCTCGCCGTGTGGGTCGTTGTCGGCGTTGAAGTCGTTAAAATCTCGAAGTGCCATCATGACTTTCGCCAGAATGTCGATACCAAGTGACTGAACGCCAGCGTCATGACCATGCGACCGCCGCTCCGGGCTGTGCGAAATTGGTCATTGAGTTGCGCGATCCGTTTTCGTCTGGATGCCTCGGGCGAATTCGCCATGTGTTCCTCCGCATGGGCGCGGCACCAGAAGTGGTGTCGCGCATGGAGCGGACTAACGGATGCTTCTGTGTCGTCGTTATCCAGGCGAGCTATTTTGGCTCTCCGCTCGTATCAGGCGAAGGAAATCTTCCGGACTTATGATGGCGATAGTTTGAAAGCTGCCCAGGGAGAGAAGGTCAAGGTCGCGCGTCACCAGATACCGTGCTCCAGCCGCGACGGCGCAGGCGACGATCTTGTCGTCGTCCGGGTCGCGCGGCACCGCGCCGGGCATGGGCGCGGGATCGTCGATGATACGCGCGATGGTTAAAATATCGAATCTGTACTGGGCAACCTGCGCCGGGGAATACTGGTAACGCTGGCGTAGACGCGGCCGCTCAAGCAGGATGCCAATCGCCTCGTCGATGATGTCGATCGACAAACAGAGGTCGATCGTCTCCTCCCGGACAAAAAGGAGAAGCTGATTGGTGGCTCCTCCTGGGTTCTCCCGGCTGAGAAAGGCGCTGACCAGCAGGTTGGCGTCGAAGACGGCCGTGAACATGCTACGCGCGTCGGCCGCGTCGGTATGCCTTCACCTCCTCGTCAACCATCTGGTTCACCTCCTCCCCGGTCATGTCCGGTTGTCCGGGGCGCACCTCGACACTCCCGATGAGAGAGTGGATGCGATCCCATGCCTCCCGGCGCGCCTCCTTGCCCGCGCGGGTGAATGTCATGCTTCCCGCGAACACATGCGCGTTCAACTCCTCTCCCTCCTGAACGCGGAACTTCTCCCGCATGTCGGCGGTGAGGGGAATGCGGAGTTCGCCGTCCTCGATATGCGCTTTTGGCATGTGGCGTTCCTTCCGTGCCATGATGTGCGTAGTATACCACCTCCCTGCCTCGCCGGGAAAAGCCCGGCTTGCCGTCAACCCTCCCAGGTCGCCGGTGGCGATCTGCGCTTCGCCTTCGGATGGCTGCGCAGGAAGGCACTGATTTTTTGCTCCACCGCTTCCCTTTCGCGTCCAAACCGCGAGGCGCTGTAGCGGATCATCTCCTCCACCCGGTCATTGACCGGGGGTGGTGGCGGGTAGGTCTTCAGTTCATGCGGCCCGCTCACCCGGCCACCCACCAGGAAACGCCCCATGGCGGTGTGGTTGGCCAGGCCATGCAGGTAGTCCGGGTTGTTCCATGACAGGTGCCGCGCCATGCGCTCCGCGTCGTCCGCGCTACAGCGGAACACGATGGTGCTGCCGCAATTGACCAGGATCGACTGCTGAAGCCGGGGCTCGGCCTGTCCGAGGAATTGCCCGGCCAGCCGGAAATGCAGGGCGTATTTGCGTGCCTCGCTGAGGATATGGTCGAAGGTCGTTGAAACAAACGCATGATATTCGTCCGCGAACAGATAGAAGGGCCTGGGTTTGATCCCCCGTGCCAGTTGATCCGCGCGCGAGAACGCGGCGTTGGAAATCGCCGCGACCAGGAGCGCGCCCAGGAAGCGCGCCGGCAGCTCCCCGATCATCCCTTTTTGGAGGGACACAATGAGTATCCGGCCTTCGTCCATCATGAGGCGCAGGTCGATGGTGGCCTTCGGCTGGCCGAGGATGTTGCGAAGCGGCGGCACCAGGATGGCGTCGAACTTGTTGAGGATCGGTGAGACCACGTCGTCTTCCTTGCCCTTGGAGTGGTCTCCCAGCACTTCCTCCCAGTTGAAGCGCACATACTCGTCCGATACCCGGCGCAGCACCTGGGCGCGGTATTTCTTGTTCTTAAGCAATTTTGGAATCGTGAGCAGTGTGCCGCCGTCGTCCATCACCGCCCGCAATGCGTTGCGCAACACCATTTGTGAGCGGTCGCCCACCGCATCCTTACCCCAGATGTGGACGAAAGTGGCGACGATGTCCTCCGCCACCTTGAACCTTTTGTCCTCCGGGATGTCGGTGATGAAGGGCAGCCCGATCGGATGTTCCAGGTCGGCCATGTTAAGGAACACCAGGTCGCGGTGACGCCGGGGCGGGATCAGGCGGATGATGTCATCCGCCAGCGAGCCGTGCGGATCAATCACGCACAGGCCCTCGCCGCGCGCCAGGAGCGGCGCGGCCATGTTGGACAAGAGCACCGATTTCCCCGTGCCGGTGACGCCATCAATGAAAACGTGCTGGCCCTGGTCTGTGTCCGGCAGGAAGAATGGTGAACCGTTTTGTTTCTGACCGATGTTCATGGCTGGAATCGAGACGCGAAAATCGAACCGTCACTGGGAGTGCCTTCACGGCTCCCGGACGGGCCGCTTGATCGCGTGCTCGATTTGAACCGAGAACCGAAAGAACCGTCCCTGGATATTGTCTCACGTCTTTTTCCTGGCCGGCCGGCGAAGAGCAAACCGCGCTATCGGACGTGAGGTGTTCCGAATTGGTCAGAATGAGAAGATCGGCCAGCACACTTTGAGGATCGGCGAATTACAACGCCATATATTTGTGATTTGTCAATTATTCTGTCGATGTTTGGTGGAATGGCGCTCAATTGAACATTTGTTCGATCACGCAACCGATCAGGATCGGTTGCGTGATCGTTTCCGGCTTCCGCCGGATTGGGGATCAGGCCGCGCCCATTGTCCGGCGGCATGTTGGCGCAGATACGTGATCATGTCCTGGATGTGTTCATGGCGTTCGGCGGAAACATGATCGGTTCGTGCCGGGACTTCCCCGACCAGTGCCGTGTCGAATGGAACATGTGCCTTTGTCACTTGTGGGAATGGTAATTGGTCTCCCGTCGATCGAACAATCTCCCAATCGGAAGCATGAGGATTTGGTCACTGATCTTGTTGAACCGGGATCGGTGCCCCCACCATTCGTCGTCGGCGCGCAGCGGCCTGACCCTCGGGCTTCTCCCCAGGCGTGTAGTGGTACAACCCGCCCATGCATGGTGGTCTGAGATGGGTTTGAGAGGACGGCAGGACGCTCAGGGCAGCTCAGAAGCACGAGGGTCAGGCCGCAAGGCCTTGACGCGAATGGTGGGGGATCCAGTCAGGATATGGGGATTTTGGTGAAGTCGTTCGTTTTGATCCTTTATACAGTATAAAGCGCCGTATAAAGGAGCGATTCCGGGATTTCGCGGGTGGAATTGTGGTGCTTCGCGGCCAATGAAAGGGGCGTCATGGACATGCCGGTCATGGGCGCGTCCGCTGCGTCATCTTGATTTGCGGTGTGGAAAGGGTGACACCCCAGGGTGGCCACCCTGTGGTGTCAAAGGCAAGTCAGGCTCCGCTGTGCGCGGAGTCGGCCATGACGGCTGGCACCGAACGTGGAGGAAATGAGTCCATCCACACAGCAACCTCACTGAGGCGCCAGACTACGCGACCCTTGGGACATCCAGACAGGCGACGCCTTTTCGGAAACGCTCCACGGATTTCTCGTCTGTCAATCTCGGCGAAGCTGAGCGTGGTGATCTCCTTCACCTGCCGTTTGGTCAGGAACCGATCTACCTTGTCCATGAACGTGGTCTCCGGGGGAATGGAGCCATTCGCTCATGAGGTGCAGGCTCGGCTGCGGCGGAAGTGCCGCGCCATGAGACTGCCGCGTTGGAGGGTGGGGTGCAACCGTGGTGGATTCCCGCCGTGCGAGCGATGGCGGCCATCAATCACTATTCGATGGTGGCCAGCGGTTCCTGCCGCGCGAGCGCCCTGAGCAGGGCCGTCACTTCCCTTTCCGGGATGGTGGCCGGTACTGCCTCGTAGGTGAATTCGTCCATGGTGAGATCCATGCCAGCTATTATATCACGTCGGTGGATCAGTGGAATGGCACCGAAGGCTACTTCGGATGCGGGATAATTCTGAGAATGCGGTAGATGTCATCAGTGATGAAAAAATAGAACCGGTAATTCCGGTTCACGCGTCCCTGCCACATATCATCGGTGCCGCCGTATTTCTTGGCATCGAGCGAGGGATGACGAATGTTGTCCCGCAGGAGATTGAGTTGCTTATCCACCTGTTTGCGTAGTTGGGAGGAAAGCCGGTCGTAGTCCCTGTCCGCCTGATGGGTCAGTTCGATTCGCATGACGTTATGATCGGGCGAACTTCTTTCCTTCTGGGGTTTTCCGCCATGCGTTGTATTCCTCCATGCTGCTGAATGCGGGCGTCAGCCGTCCAGCGCGCACGTCCTCCAAAGCAGGAACCAGCGCCGCGTCGATTTCCTGATGGCATGGTGCCACGTCCTGTTGTAGGTCTTCGAACCTCATCGTTTCCCCTCGCGCATACTCTTCCTCAGCAACTCGCACGGCCTCGGTCACATCTGGTTGGGCGTCCTCCACGGGTATGGCCCGACCAGTGCCCGCCTTTGCCATGTAGTGGCGCAATGCCTCGCGCAGAAGTTCGGAGCGGGTACGGTGCTCACGTTGCCGCACGCGATCAAGCTCCTCCACCATGGGTGGCGGGAGTGAGATAGTCAGGGTTTTTGTGGTTCGCTTGGTCATGATGTCTCACGGTGTCTTACTAACTATGACAGTGTATATCCGTGGTTGCGTTTGTCAAATTACCAGCGCCGCTACTTTCCCGTGATGACCCTGCTGAACCACGCATCAAACAAGGCCACGGCCTCCCGCATCTCAGCCTCGTACCGGTGGCGCTGATACACCCCGACGATGCCCGTCCGTGTGCCCGACACATGGTTGAGAAGGGCTTCAATCACCTCAAGCTTGATACCCAGTTTTTGTAGGTTAGTGGCATAGGTGCGCCGTAGGTCATGCAGCGTCCAGGGCGCGATGTTGGCTTTCTTGTCCAAGGCGGCCTTTCCCTTGCTCCAGCCGTTGTAGGGTTTTGGGATATCATCCGATCCCCGTGCCTGGAAGAGCATGTCGTTGTCGAGTGCGGAGTATGTTCCAAGCAGGGATTGGGACAGCAAGCCCAGCGGAAAAGCGTGCCGCCGTTTATTTTTGGTTGTCTCCGCCGGGAAGGCGCATGTGCCCGCCTCCAGATCGAGCCATGCCTTGCGCAGCCCCCCGATTTCCCCGCGCCTTTGTCCCGTGAGCACCAACAGACGGACGATTGTGGAAAGCGGCTCAGTGGATTGCCCTGCCGCTGTCCATACAGCCCGTAATTCCTCGTCCGTGAGAATGCGCTCCCGGCTTTTCCAGCGTGAGGGTGCCCGCAGTCTTTCGATTGGCGACGCGGGGATCAGTCCCCTCTCGACGCACCACTTGAAGAAGGTCTTGGCCGCCCGGTGGAAGTGCTCGGCTTCGGATGGCGACGTGATGCCGTCAAGGATCTTGGTGAGGGCAGGGAGGGTCACATCGTCCAGGTTGCCGCGCTTGGGCAGGAAACGTGTGAAGAGCCTCTTGATCTCTCGCTGCGTGCCGGGTCGAAGCTGGGCCGCGTGCGTCCTGTAGTAGGTCTCCACCGTTTCCAAGAGGGTGACATGCCGTGGACGGGTCTTCCCGAGCGTCTGCTCTGCCAGCAGTCTTCGCGCCTCCGCGCGGGCCTCCTGGAGGGAGATGATTGGATATCTCCCGATCGTGATCCTCTCGCGGCTGACGCCAAAGGTCAGCACGAACGCCTTCACGCCCGTGCTTGTCACCCGAACCCCGAAACCGGACAGGCTGTCGTCGTGGTGGATTTTCGCTCCCGTGGACGGCGGGGGCAGGGCGCGTATCGCTATATCGGTGATTCTCATGTCTCGCCTATGTCTCGGCCATGGGCACCATAGAGGCGAAATATCATGAGGTGAAGTGGTGTGGATAAGGCTAAAAACACCAGCTACATCAGATGGTTAAAGGTTAGCATGAGGAACCATGAAAATGGTCAAAAACAGCCTTCTAAGCTGTGGGTCGGTGGTTCGAGTCCACCAGGGCGCGCCAGTAAAATCAATGATTTAGATGGAAAAATTCACTTCCTAAAAATCCTATGTCTCGCCTATGTCTCGGAAAAGGACGTGTCTCGGGTTCGGATGTTGGGAGGCGGTATGGGAATCCATGAAGAGGATGGGCCAGGGCGCGGAGGTCAGAACCCGTCTGGCCACTCCTGGGCACCATGGATGACCCCAAGGATGACCAAGCGATCGGTCACGATAGAGTAGGCCACGACATAGGGCGTTCGAGGGACAACCAGTTCCCGTGTACCGGCCACCCTCCCAGGGTGCCCAAGACCCGGCGCCTCGACTAACCGATGCACTGCTGCGCGGATTGCAGTAGAAACACGCTTCGCTGCACCTTGATCATGCTGCTCGATGTATCGACGGGCATTCACGGTGTCCGTCCGTGCGCTGGATGACCAGATAATGCGCATGTTCAGGTTACGCCTGAGCCTCTGGTGCCGGTAATTCGTTATCAGTTCCCCAAGATGCCATCCACCGCTCCATCTCCTCATGTGGGATACCGGGGGCACCGCTTTCGGCTTCAGCAAGGGCAGCCTGAATACGGGAAACCTGCCACGCATTCCTCGCAACGTATGACGCAATCCCCTCACTGGCCAGGAATGCCTTGCTACGCTTGGTATCGCGAGCGAGGGCATCCAGCTTCTCACTAAGGTCGCGGCTGATACGCACCGTCATGGTGATATTTTCAGGTCGCTCTTCTTGTGCTGTTTTTATATTCATATGTGATAAGTATATCACAGCTTAGCATGGGTGCAACAGACGCGCCATCATTTCCAATTAGTTGGGAACTAACATTTTCCGACGGCCTGACCAGTCGGCACTCCCTATTTTTTCATACCCTCTCCAGATCGCTCCACGAGCCTCTGAGAACGGTGAACGCCCCTGACTGGTAGGGTAGATCGATTTTGCCACTTTAAGCGTTCCTGGGTGCCATTTTGAGCGTCTGGTGCGATGTCACAGCCCCTGTGCCCGGATATATTTCCGCAACTCATGGATCTCGCTGTAGAGATATCCGAGCAAGGCATTGTCGGCTCACCGTATGTTGCTCCATGCGCATCAGTATATTACAGTTTCTCATTCAAAGTTGGTCTAATGGATTTTGATCTTTAAAAAAATTCACGAAAACTGAAACTGCTGAACTGTAGGAAACAACACTATGTAACTATAACTATGTATTTTTATTATTTGTATTTTTAACCTATATATAATTATAGAACATGTCGGCCCGCCGACTACAAGAAGTCGATTAGCCGACATCTAGATGTCGATATATCGACATCAGGATTTCTGAAATTGCTTTTTAACACGCACAACGAATTTGATTTTATATATGTTTGTTTTACCTTGCCCTCGCCGTTTTATTTCAATGAGGCCAGCAGCCTCTAACTCTTTCACAAATTCATTTACCCGAGTGCGGCTCATACCGATATCATCTGCAAGCCGATCCTGCCCAGGAAAGCAGTGATCATTGTGCCATGCGTAGTGCAAAAACATCGCGTACGAAATTTTTGCGCCGATGCTGAGGTTAGGATTTTTAAGCACGAAGTTTGGCAACTGTGTGAACCCGCCGCGCGTGATTGGATCAAGTGCGCCAAGTTCAATATTTTTCTCGATCAAGTTTCGGATCGATTCCATGCCATTAACGCTACGCTCCATACATGTAGTGTATCACTGCAATCATTCTAGTTCTGGCGTTATGGGGATAGCGTTATCCAAAAATCCGCTGAAAAAAAGAGCGCTGTTGAGGAGTTCCAGGAACGTTTACAACGGGTGTTACTATGGATGATACATCATTCCCTTTTTCCAGAATCTCACTTTTATTTTCGATCATTAGATGGGACTCATTCGATGTCGCGACCGGTCGCGACATGTCGGCGCTCAGAGTGTCGCGACCAATCTGCGTTGGCTGCGGTGCCTCAAGTTGTGCCACCCGTGTATGAGCTACACCTAATTCGTAGCTGAGTTCGCGCACTTCCTTCGTGGATTTTTCAAGTGTCGCTGATAGGTGGTTGATGAACTGCTGTCGTGCAGCGCTATCAATTTTCAAACTGAGATTTTCCTCTCGCAATTTTTGTAATGCCTCTGCCGTGTCGTGGTCTGTCGTATCTTGTCGCTGCTCAATGTCGTACTTGCCGTTTATAGCTTTTTCCTGCGGAGGCTGTTCATCTGGAATCTCGATTGCAACCACATCTTCAACTTCATGTCGCGACGTGCCGCGACCGGTCGCGTCTAGTCGCGACGTGTCGCGACTATCAACATCAGGTATTGCTGAGAGTGCCTGAAGTTTTTGTTGGATCAGTCGATCAATGGAAGAGCGACGAATAAGGTAGCGACTTCCATATGCGGTTTCTTGAAAAGCGCAGAGCAATTCACCCTTCTTACAAAACCTTTGAATAGCTCGCTCAGTGCGAGGTAATCCTGCTTGCGTGAAAATCTCAGAAGCTTGTGCAACGGAAATGGTGTATGGCTCGATGTCGCGATCGGTCGCGACGTGTCGCGACACATCAGTAGGTAGCATGGCGTCAGTGTTTTCCTCCATAATTTTCTAAAGCATATCACAAAGATCCTGCTCCATGATCCCTACAAATCGAAGGCATTGTCTGATTCCTGACAGGCATTAAGAAAATCACACACATCAGATGCACATGAATGGAGATGCTGATAAAATAACGCGGGGCCTTTGTTCTTCCCTCCGGTGCCTGTTGTGGACATCGAAGCAGAGGAACCAAGGAAGCTCACATGGCTCTTTTCCGTAATCACCACCAACGCACATGCTCCGCTCAAGAATGCGAAAACGCATGGCCACCTCAGCATGCTGTTGATTGCATGATGTGTGGCCATCAACATATTTCTCCGCATCAAAATGGCGGCACGCGCGATGAACATGCATCATGACGCAATCCACATCTGTTCGCATCCGGGAACTCAACGACAGATTTCGCCAGACATTCCAGGCTGGGCGAGTGGTGACCACTTCTGGCATCGCGGCTCTTCCTGAGAAAATCCATGACGCCATTCTACGGCGGGTGATGACGTTCGATCAATTCACCACGGCGAATGATCCGCACAGGGAGCATGATTTTGGAAACTTTGAAGAGGCAGGGAACAGGGTGTACTGGAAGATAGACTATTACGATGCAACGATGACTTATGGGTCGGACGATCCAACTGACCCCGCCAAGACAACGCGCGTTCTCACCATCATGCTGGCACAGGAATATTGAACCCGCTCCGGCGGGATTTTTCTTTTGTTCCATTTCATCATTCACGAGATGCGTGATGATGAGCGGCACGGATGAAGTGGGGGAGTGGCTTCGTGATGAGCATCAAAGGTTTCAAAATCAAATGGCTCGCGAGGCTGGATCACATGGGCCGCGCGACAACCATGAAAATAAAAAGACCACCCCCAGGTGGGGTGGCTTGCTGTCACGGTCGATTTTTGATCACGGACTTCACCGCCGGAAAGCACAGCAGACCCGGCAGCCACTGAGCCGCCGGACGTTCCAGCTTCCTGTCCGGATCAACGCGAGCGGCGAAGTAGGTGGCCAGTTCATCCACCAGCCGCCGTTTCGTCCATCCTTTCATGCCCTTCATGCGCATGGCGGCGCCGCTTTCTCCCGCAGCCTGGAGTAGTTGCTCCCGCGTGAGAAGCGCCAGGAACGCCGCGTCCGGCTTCCACCACTTTCGCATCGCCATATCGAGATCCAGGGCGATGCGATGGAACAGGGTGTCACCGGTCTCCACCATCCCGACGTGATCCTGGCCAAGGCACAGAATCGGAAGCAGGCTCAGCAGTTGGTCAAGATGATCGTCGGGCAGTTGACGCACTGCGTCCAGCACGGCGAAAGCATCCTGGCCATTGAGGAGCCGGAATGGCCCCTCGTGGCGGCCAGACTCTTCAGCATCCGTGATGAATCCAAGGCGGGTCCTGGAATCATCAATCACTTCCTTTATGGACTGATGCGACCGCTGCGACCTCTCGGCGGCGGGTGAGGAGTGGCATTCGTGCAAGGTCAGGCGGATACCGGAATCCCGGCGGTGGTTGACCAGCAACAGCGTGACCGCCGCTTCCTTCGCCTTGCGGGGATTGGCCAGCAGAGCCGCTTGCACGGCGGCGCTGCGCTGGCACGCGGCGTAGCGGACGAGTTCCGCGCTGAAGGCCGGACGCTCCTTGGCCGGCCGTGGCGCGATGGGGGAGACCCGTGTGGCGCGGCTCACCGATTCCCCGACCTCGTGACGCGCCAGGCCCTCGCGGATTTCAACCATGCCGGAAGGGTGCAGGTTGATCACCACGCCGGACGGCTCATCTCCTTGTGCCTCGCGATATTGCCACCAAGGAACTGAGTACAGGTGAAGGACATCCACCCAGGCGGCCGCCGCCCGTTTCGTCTCGGCCAGGACATTGACCGCCTCGCCCTGCAACGTGAGGAACTGATCCACGTCATCGTGATAGGTGGTCTCCTCATCGGCGAAGAGATCGGTCGTCAGCGTCCCCTGGTATTGCCCGGCGGGGAAGAGCGCCATCGCGCGCGTTGGTTTGCGCGCCAGGAACACTTCACGGATGTCGTCCGCATCGGGTGGCTCCTCGGATCGAAGGCTTTCCAGGAGTGAGCATTGCTGTTCACGCGACCCAAGGGTCAGCGCTTCGGCAACGCCACGGTTGAACAGGCCAGACAGGAAGGCTTTCTTCACCTCTGGCGCCAGGGACGCCAGCGCCAACCGGCGCTTGACCATGGGCACGGACAATCCGGTTTTTCCGGTGATCGTCTCGATGGTGCCGCCAGACTGTAGCAGGCTGGCGAACGCCTCGCCCTCATCCAGGGGATGGAGTTGTTCGCGCTGGAGGTTCTCGACGGTCGCGAGACGCATGGCGTCTTGATCGTCGAGGTTGTCCATGATCTCGACCGGCACCGGGTAGGTGCCGTCGATCGTTCCGTTCTTCTTCAGGTGCCGCAGGGCCAGGAAGCGGCGTTTACCGGCGATGACCCTGAACTGATTCTCGCCCTCTGGACGGACGATCAGGTTTTGCAGAAGACCATCGACATGGATGCTCTGGGCCAACCCAGCGATCAATGTCTTGTCGAGTTGCTGACGGGGATTATCCTTGGGCGGCAAAAGGGTGGAGAAGGGGACAGTGGTCAGGTTCATGGGAATCTCCATGCGTGATGGCGCGACCGGGAGAGTGACCGGCGCGTGCATTCGCGGACTGGGTGGAAGAGAGAACCCTCGGCACATGCCAAAGGGCTGGGGACGGTGTATGGAAAGGAACCGATCCGGATTTATCGTACCACTATATGTAGGGCATCATCATGATAAGACGGTTTCGCATATTGCTGATTGAAGATGATCAGCATCGTGTTGATAAATTTCGCTCCTGGCTGCCTTCCGATGTGATTCTGGCCGAGGTTCGCAGCGCGGGCCAAGCCATGGGTTTCCTGAAGCGGATACAGCCAGGAGAATTATCAGGCATTTTGCTTGACCATGATCTTCAACAACAAGCCTTAACCGCTTCCGACGCTTTTCTCTCCGGCAGCCATCTTATTGACCTGATTGTGCAAAACGTTGAGCGTGATGTGGCGATATTTATTCACTCAACCAATCCAACTGGCGCGTCCTCGATGGCAACACGCCTCAATGGCGCGGGATTCTGGGTGACGCAGAGACCAATGTACGCTCTCACCCAGAAAATAATCTCAGAGTGGAGTGAGGACATCCGGCCGGAGTAAATAAAAAATCCTGCATCGTCTGTGGTGATGCAGGATTTGTAAGGCAAGCTACTTTGCCAATATGCAAGCCTCCTCGATAAGGCCAACTACGGAAACGTGAGAGGCCAGATCGCTGAAAGCGTCTAATAGGTTGACTTTGGTAGAGTATCTTAGCTTACCTGTAGGCAATGAGTGTCCCAACCTTTTTGCTAAGATTTCTGCCAGCATACCAGTTATATCGGCTCCAGGCGCATCTATATCAAAAGAACTGCTGAGGCTGTCCAGGTAATCCAGAGCGCCTAAAAGAGAAAATCGTACAGCAGTAGGGGAGGTGGTTGGACATGAGACACCTTCCTTATTCCTTGCTAAACACCCTTGCGTCCAACGCTCAGAATCCTGTAGCAAATCATAAAGGCGCTCAAGCTGGGGTACTGCACTCATGTGGGTTTCTCCGTTGCTGATTCTGCTTCCGACCACGCGTCAAAAACAGAAGCCAGCCACGGAGACTACTATTATTAGTGTATCATATTAAATTTTAATGTCAAGATTTCCATGGATCGTCTCGAAGTTTCTGTTGGTTGACAAAAATGTTTTTACTAATGTCTGCAATTATCCTTTCCAAGTTTTCTATTTGTGTCCATACTTCGTGTAGTTTTATTTCTCTACTTTCTCTAAAGTCTTTTGATCGGGCATTGTCGCGTTGGTCAAGAACCCGGGCATAGTATTCTTTTTGATTATTTAAGTTAGAAGTAAATTTGTCCAGATTTTGAATTTGCCTGTAGATATATTCTTCTGTCTGTTGGCGCCACTGGGCATGTTTCTGTTCTGCCTCAGCCTTTTTGTTTTCACGAATGATTCTTTTTTCGTTGCGAAGTGAGGAGAAATTATTATTTAATTCATCCCACTGTTCTTGAAGTGTTGCTTGTACATGAGATATGGTATGGCGGATATCTTCACGATCTTTAAAGGTTAGATTATTGCGCTCTTCAGAAAAAAGCTTACGAGCGTCTTCCAGATAGCCGGAACGAACTTTTAAAATATCCCTAATGGTGGAAAGCTTTTCTTCTTCACCAATCAAAGCCTGATAAGCCTTTATGATGTTAGCCCCAGGAATCATCCACGCTAAAGCTGACATGATGATCTCGGTGTTGGTAGGATCGTAGGTCAGAGCGTTATGCAATAAATATTCTATCCGCTCCCTTATTTTTCTGGACTGTTCTTCTTGTTTATAGCGGTTTTGGTCTGCTTGCTCTCGTTGCTCATTTATCTGCGCCATAAGATACCTAAAATTATCCCAGGCAGTCTTCCTGTCCTGAGAGGAGGAGAAGCGCACCTCCTTAAAGCCACCATTAATCATAGAAACCTGCGCCCACACTTCTTTCCATTTAGCGGCACCTTGTTGCGCCCTTTCAAATATGGAATTGAGGCGTGCAACCTCATTTGCTAATTCGGTAGGGGTCATTGTCCTCTTACCTAAACCTATGTGAAGCAAAAAATTTGTGGTTAGGTGGTCTTGGCCACTTGCTAGGCTTCAGCCCACGAATTAGTGCCATGCTCAGAGCAGCACCGAAAAAACGGTTACGGACGCGAGGGGGCATGGCCCTACAGAAAACGTCATGGTATATCCTCCTCACTCGACCTGGGACGAGATACAAGCGCTTTTATGAGTAGATTCGCAATTCGGCGCTCGCTTGTCAAGGGTAAGCAATGCCTGGGTAACTACCGATCCTGTGAAAGCAGCACACCTAACCAACCTGCTTCCGGCCTGAACATGCTGAGATACAGATTAAAGGACAGCATGGAAGGCTCTTTAGGGGGGCGTATAAGAGCCGAGTATCAGTCTTATAAACCAAAAACGTCGCAAAGCAGATATTGTGCGACGTACATAATACAGCTCTGTTGAGTTGTATTATGTTAAGCTGCCTCTCCATAACAAAACTTTAATAGAGTTACCAATACGCTTGTCCTGCAAGCATGGCTTTTCCCGTTGGTCAAGGCAGACTAGTGTTCAGATGCATTCGAAGAATTCAGAGAGAAGGGTGCCATAGTCAGCCTTCCATCAGGTTTTCAGGTCATGTTGGGTGAATCCTTCGAATGCATCTGAACACTAGGGAAGCTGCTCTGGTTCGACGGCCAGGGCATGTGTTCGCTAGCGAAACGTCTGGATCACGGCCATTTTGTCTGGCCGCCAACCACATCATCGCAGCTATTTACTGGATCAGGTTATAAGTTCGGACCCTAATTAAATCGCTCCCCTTCAATTATTTGGTATGATTTAGTAACTAAATGACCTCAAGGTAGTTATATAAGAAGTAACCGGTATTTATGAAAAGCATTTTATTTGCTAGGCATGGTGAAAGTCACGGAAATCGCTATAACGAACCAATACAAGGCGATGATTCGACTTTGACAGAACAGGGACGGACCCAATGCAAGCTATTGGCAAACCGATGTATGGACTTATCGGTCGAATGCATTATCTCAAGTACGCTTACACGCGCAATGGAAACCAGCGCTATAATAGCTGAAAAACTCGGGCAGCAAGTGGAGTCCTCTCCGTTGTTTATTGAACGCAAACGCCCAAGCCAGCAGATTGGTCTGCTAAGGTCGGACATAAAAGCCAAGAATATCGAAAAGGAAATTGTTCGCAATTTTGGAGTTCCAGGTTACAAATTAGCAGACGAGGAAACATTTTCCGATTTACAAACTAGAGCTGAGGCTGCCCTAGGATTTCTTGCCACGAGGCCAGAAAGAAGAATTCTTGTGATTTCCCATGCCAACATTTTATGCTTTCTATTGGCAGTTATTGTGGCCGGTTCCAACTTAAATGGTATAGAGGCAGGCCATATACTAGAGACATTTAGAATGGATAACTTGGCGCTTACCCTGGTAGAGCATGATTCCATCGCGGTTGGTCGAAAATGGCGCATAGCGTTCTGGAATGATTATAATCATCTATTATCCTCTTCTCCAATTACTCAGTAGTCGGTAATTTAGGCTACCAATTTAACCTTAAAAAAATAGGCAGAAACAGGATAAATCTAAAGGGTGTGTAGCCCAAGTTACCGACTACTGGGTAATTAGTTACATTTCTGTTTAAATGAGCCTACTTTGATTAGCCCAAAAGGGCGCTCTTAATTCTCGCTTCAGCACCTTACCTGCCTCATTGCGAGGTAGATGGTCGCAAATCGATATAATCTTTGGAATCTGGATGGGGTGCAATTTCTCCTTGCAGAATTGCAACACATCATCTTCGCTAAGTACTTCCCCTTCCGTCACTTCTAAGAAAATCATAACACTTTCGCCTCTCAGGTCATCAGGAATACCAATGACAGCGCAATTTCGAATGGAAGGGTGAGTGACAAGAATCTGTTCGACCTCGACCGGAAAAACGCTTGAACCGTCAACCTTTATGACATCTTTCTTGCGATCCACCAAGTACACAAAGCCATCAGTATCAATCATGCCAATGTCGCCTGTATGATGCCAGCCAAAAGCTGACGCGGCGGCCGTGGCTGCGTCATTTTGATAGTAGCCCGCCATTACTAAGGGGCCTTGACAAACGATCTCGCCTTTTTGCCCGGCGTCAAGCAACACGCCAGTCTCGCTCATTATTGCAATTTGCATGCAAGGATTAGCACGGCCGATACTAGAAAGACGATGCTCCAAATCAGGGTTCATCATGGACACAACATGATCCTGCGGACTTAGGTATGTCAGGACCATTAGAGCCTCAACCTGACCATACGCCTGCGCCATCACCGGCCCAAAAGCATGCACGGCTTCCTTAAGCCTCTCTGGCGAAATTGGTGCCGATCCACTGTAGAAATACTCGAGCGATGAAAAATCAAAATCCGACCTGCGGGGATGTGACAGGATTGCGTAGATGAGTGACGGAGGGAGATAAATTGTAGTTGCCCTAAAGTGTTGGATGGCTTCCATGATCGAGATAGGATCCGAGTCTCGTAGCAAAATATTGGTGCCCCCGAGTGGCAACAATGTAGCGGCGAAGCAGCCCGCCGCGTGGGTGAGCGCCTGCGTGACGATATGGACCGGCTGTTGCTTGTATTGGGAGTACTGACAGAACGTGTCTATCATTGACTCCCAATTACGATTGGTGAGAATGACGCCCTTTGGCTCTCCAGTTGTACCACTTGTCGTGTACATAGTGATAACGTCATCGGGACGTTTTTGAGGAAAGGAGCCGGTGGTGCCGTATGGGGCGATCCAACTTAACAGATATGGGGAATGAGTAGTGTCGGCATCCAAACAAATGACACCTCTTAGTCGGGGAAGGACGGCGCGGATGCCTTCGAGGGAAGCGGCAAAACTGCTGTGGAAGAAAACCCATTCAACGTTGAATTCACGCAGTATTTCAATATTGCGTTCAGGGCTATTACGGCCTCGAACGGGTAGCCAGATTGCACCGGCTCGAAGTATGCCGTACTGCACTGCGAATGCCGTAGCGTGATTAGGAGAATATGTTGCGACAATAGAATCTCTATTTAATCCTACGCTAAGGATCGCATTCGCTATCCGACCTGTAAGAGTGAAAATCTCTTCATAGGTCCAACGCTTTATCTCATCGCGAAGAATCGTATGCTGGGGATAGGCGCTCGCGCCGGCATCCAGGGCAGCCAATAACCTCATGCAGAAGGGCCTCCTTTACCCTCAGTCAACACAAAAAACATGGCGGATTGAGTTCGCAACGTCAAACAAGGTTCCCTATTTGGTGACTGCCCAGGTAGGCGACCGCTAACGCCTGATTGACTCACGACTCTGGGCATGAGTCAAGTTCCCTATGTCGCTGCCGCCCCCCTGACTCGTATACTGAATCCGGTTCTTTCCCCGACAGCATAGCCAGTTTGGAATCGCTGATCGCGACACTTCAGGCACAAACTGGGTAGTTACGAATCATTGGGGTCAATCGATCCATATTGCCCAACCGCCTGAAATCGTTATACTCCTTCGATGTTTACCCGCATCATCACCAAAAAGAATGGCCGACAATATCTCTACGCGGAAGAGCGCTACCGGGAGGATGGCCGGGTACGCTCACGCTCGCGCTGCCTTGGGCCGGTCAATGGCGGGCCACGGCAGCCGGGATGGCTGCGTGCGCAGTTCCATCTGACATATGGCCTCGACTGGGACAGGATCGAGCGGGAGATGGGTGAGCGCGCGAAACAGGAACAGGCGAAAGCAGATGTGTTCGCGGCGAGGATGTATCTGGATTATGGAATGACTGTCCCGCGACAATCAAGATGGGAATCGTATTGCCTCATCCAGGAATGCTCCCGAGCGGACCGGGCATTGCCTCACCAGGATGCTCCCGTCGCCGCG
>JAYVXT010000002.1:0-2868 GCA_043785065.1 Bryobacterales bacterium
GATCTTCGCAATGTCGCCACCAGTGGAAAGATCCATCACGGTATCGGCCCCATACTTCACCGAGTAGCGCAGCTTTTCCAGCTCTCCTTCAATATCGGAGGTAGTGGACGAGTTCCCAATGTTGGAATTGATCTTGCACCGCGAGGCAATGCCGATGGCCATCGGCTCCAGATTCGTGTGGTTGATGTTGGCCGGAATGATCATGCGGCCTCGGGCAACTTCAGACCGGATCGTTTTCGCAGCTACCTGCTCGCGCTTGGCGACAAACTCCATTTCTCCAATAATGAGTCCCTGCCGGGCATTGTGGATTTGAGTCTTGATCTTGTCGTTTTGGCGGGCAGCCTTCCATTCGTAGTGTATAAAGTTCATTATCCCATGGAGTGGAAGTGTGGCTGGCGTAACTTCATTGCGAGCGTGCGCGTACTGCGTAAGCTTCAATGCTTACAATTGACAGAAAACTGGAACTAGCGTACGCTTTTAATAAGTACGTTGAAAGGAGCGCCATGCCCAGAGTTGCTGTAAATGACAATAACCGAATGAACCTCCGAGTTCGGCCGGAGCAAAAAGCAACCCTTATTCGGGCGGCAACACTGAAGAACACAGACCTAACAGATTTCGTCCTTCAGAACGCATTGCGCGAAGCCAAGACTGTTATCGAGGATGCCGAGCGCATCGTCTTGTCTGAGCGGGATAGTCTTATGGTGCTGAGTTTGCTTGAAAACCCGCCCGCTCCCAACGCCAAGCTGAAGGCAGCCATAAAAGCAATGCCAAAGCCGAAGCAGGGGAAGGCATGACTGCTGCTCTTCCTGCTTGGCACGAAGAACCAATTTCCAGGAAGCATGATCGCAAGGCATTCGACTGTGGCGATGCCGCCATGAATGAATTTCTACTGCGGTATGCACGCCAAAATCATGAACTCGGTGGCGCGAAAACCATCCTCGCAATCGACGATGCCGATAACAAGACGATCCTCGGCTTTTACAGCTTGGCTCCCGGCGCGGTGGCTTACGCGGAGACACCCGAGATAATACGCCGCAGCTTGGCCCATTATGATGTACCGGGTTTCAGATTGGCGCGCATTGCCACACATGTTCGATTGCATGGGAAGGGACTGGGCGGTCAACTCCTCGCTGCCGCCGCCCGGCGCTGCCTGCGCGCTGCGGGTGAAGTAGGCGGCGTTCTTCTCATCATTGATGCAAAGAACGACCGTGCCGCACGATGGTACGCCGGTTATGGAGCGACTGCATTGAGCAAAAAACCGCTCACGCTTGTGATGCCACTCGCCACTTTCGACTCTGAATTGAAGGCAGCCGGGCAGTAGAACAAGCGCCGCTTACTTCCCGTTCATCACAAAGCTCCAAACCGTATCGCCCGCGCCTACCACTACATATTGCGAGCCATCCATCTCAAAACTAATCGGCGCATTGCTCAATGCACTTCCCAAGTTCGCGTGCCATAACGCCTCACCCGTCTTCGCGTTCAACGCAATAAAGTTATTCGACGGATCCCCGGCAAACACAAGATTCCCAGCCGTCGCCATCACGCCCGACCGAGGCCCGCCTGCGCCTTCCCACTTATGGCTCCAACGAATCTTGCCGGTCTTATAATCAATCGCCTGCAGCATGCCTTCCGACCATCCGCCGCGATCATTGCCACCCCAACCTTCCGGCTTCGAGTCCTCGTCAAAAATGTAGTAGACGCTATAGGCGCTAGCCGCATTGATGTAAAACAATCCCGTATCGGGGCTGTAGCTCGGAGGCGGCCAGTTCGCCGCACCCGCCTGATTTGGCGCCACCAACGCACCGTCTTTCTGCGGAAACTTCTTGGGGTCGGGAATCGGTTGGCCCTTGGCGTCAATGCCACTAGCCCAATTCGCTTTGGCGAACTTCGAAGTAACTACGTTCTTCCCCGTCGCTCTGTCCAGTACAAAAAAGTATCCGTTGCGGCTGGCCTGCGCCAGCAACTTTCTTTTCTGCCCGCCGATCTCGCCATCAATCAAAACCGCGGTTTGTATCGCATCCCAATCGTGCGTATCGTGCGGTGAAGGTTGGAAGTACCACTTCATCTTGCCGTTATCGGGATTAATCGCCACGATCGATTCCGTATAAAGGTTATCGCCCATGCGCCCATCGCCCGCGATAACAGGCTGCGGATTTCCCGTGCCGAAGTAGATCAGATTCAATTCAGGATCATACGTAGTAGAGCCCCAAACCATGCCGCCACCGTGCAACATGGATTCCACCGATGGCCAACTCTTCGCTTCCGGATCCCCCGGCTGAGGATGGGCATACCAACGCCACTGCATCTCGCCCGTTTCCGGATCGTGCGATTGAATGTAACCGGGCACGTCCAAATCATCGCCGCTCACGCCAACAATAATGTGGTTCTTCACGATCAACGGAGCCGTGCTGCCGAAATACATTTGATCCAATTCGCAAATCGGCTTGTGCCAACGCTCCTTGCCGTCCTTTAGGTTCAAGGCAACCAGATTGCAATCGGGGGTTTCAAAGTAAAGCCACTTCCCGTAAATACCCGCGCCACGATTTCCGATATGAATGCCGCCTTTCGACGGCCATTGGAAATGCCAAATCTCGCGGCCGTTGCGCGCATCCACCGCCCAAACATGATCAGGCACGGTGAAGTACATCACCCCGTCCAAAACGATTGGAGTTGCCTTCATCGCTCCCGGAGCCGTGAAGCGATATACCCAGGAAAGGCTCAGCGAGCCCACGTTTTGATCGTTGATCTTCTTCAGCGGGCTGAACCGGCGGCCTGAATAATCGCCGTTAAACATCGGCCAGGAATCGGTCGGCGGTTGCTGCCATTTTGCTGGCGGAAGGCCTTGGCCGTATAGTGAAATCGCAATTA
>JAYVXT010000003.1:0-26772 GCA_043785065.1 Bryobacterales bacterium
CTATTCGGAGTGTGGGGATTGCCAAGGGTCCCGGTTACGGAAGGACGCGCTGAATGTGCGGATCGGCAGCTTTCACTTGGCCGATTTGGTGAAGATGAACATTGCTGAGGCGCACGAGTTTTTCCGTTCGCTGGAGTTGGGGCCGGAAGAGACGAAGATTGCGGGCAAAGTGCTGGTGGAGATTAATCAGCGGCTGAAGTTCTTGAACGATGTCGGATTAGAGTATTTGACGCTGGACCGGCTATCGGCAACTTTGTCAGGCGGCGAGGCGCAACGGATTACGCTGGCGACTTGCCTGGGTTCCAGCTTGGTGGGGGCCACCTACGTATTGGATGAACCTTCGATTGGTCTGCATAGCAGGGACACGGGGCGGCTGATCAAGATTCTGGAAAACCTGCGGGAGTTGGGCAATACGATTTTAGTGGTGGAACACGATCCTGATGTGATGCGGTCGGCGGATCATATTGTGGATATGGGGCCTGGGGCTGGGGAGCTTGGCGGGCGTATTATGTTTGAGGGTTCGTTGAAGGAACTGCTTTCGCCGAAGAACAAATCGCTGACGGGGAGGTACTTGCGGGGCGAATCGGTGACGATGGAGCGGGGGCCGAAGCGGGAGGTAAATCCGCTGCGCATCATTAAATTTATTGGGGCGCGGGCGAATAATCTGAAAAACATTGACATTGGGATTCCGTTGAATCTTTTGGTGACTGTAACTGGGGTGTCGGGGTCGGGGAAATCGAGCTTGGTGCATGACGTTATTTTCAAAACTCTTGACCGGCGAATTGCCCGGAACGATATGGAAACCGAGGACGAGGAAGAATTTGGCCCAGCGGTGAAAGCGACTTGTAAATCGATAGAGAACGCGAATTTAATTAGCAGCGTGGTGATGGTGGATCAAAGTCCGATTGGACGGACGCCGCGATCCAATCCGGTGACATATATCAAGGCGTTTGATAACATTCGCGAGCTGTTTGCGATGACGCCGGAAGCGGTGAAGCGCGGGTACAACGCGGGGCACTTTTCGTTCAACATTCCTGGCGGACGGTGCGAGGTCTGCCAGGGTGATGGGACCGTTACCGTGGAGATGCAGTTTTTGGCGGATGTGGAATTAATTTGCGAGGATTGCCGGGGGACGCGATACAAATCTAGCGTTTTGGATTGCCGGTACAAGATGAGGAATATTCATCAAGTGCTGGGGTTGACGGTGGATGAGGCGGTGACGTTTTTCGCCGAGACGCAGAAGCTGGTGAATAAACTGAAGGTACTGCAGGATGTTGGGCTGGGGTATTTGCGGCTGGGGCAATCGGCTACAACGTTGTCGGGCGGCGAGGCGCAGCGGGTGAAGCTGGCGTCACACTTGGCGCAATCGACGAGCAAGGGGACGTTGTTCATTTTCGACGAACCGACGACGGGGCTGCATTTCGATGATATTAAGAAGCTGCTGGATGCCTTTGAACGGCTGATTGCGAACGGCGGGAGCCTGCTGGTGATTGAGCACAATATGGAGGTGATCCGGAGTTCAGATTGGATCATTGATTTGGGACCGGAAGGCGGGTCTGGCGGAGGAAGGATTGTGGCCGAGGGCACGCCGGATGAGATTGCGGCAGTGAAGGAATCTTATACGGGGCGGTTTATTTAAGTATTTGAAAGACGCCCCGAATGTTCAATTTTCCTTGATACGAACTGTTTGTCTCGCTTTTACGTTTTCCAATATCTGGTTTCCGCCGCTTGGCCACTCAATTTGAAGGCGCTTCACGATTGTATCGACGCCAAGGCCGAACGTTAGCGCCAGATCGCTTTGGGAACAATAACTGGAACCGCTATGGACCATTAACCACTGCTTGCCAGAGGCGGATTCAATCCTTACCACCGCGCCTATCGCGCTTCGATTGGATTTGGTTCCCTGAAGTTTCACTTGCAGCCAATTGTTTTTGTTGCCCCCATCGTTGCGATAAAGGTAGGCCGGGCCGTGGTTGGTTGAGATCAAAACATCGAGGTCGCCGTCGTGGTCGAAGTCCGCGTAGGCGGCTCCTCGGGCTACGATGGGCTTCTGCAGATCGGCCCCGGTAAGCTTTGAGAAATCCGTAAATTTTCCATTGCCCTGATTGCGAAAAAGCAGCGGGGGTTGGCGGAATTGCACCTTGGGTTGCACGCGGCCGATCTCTTCTTCGATATGGCCGTTGGCGGTGAAGATGTCGAGCCAGCCGTCAAGGTCGAAATCGAAGAAGAAGGCGCCGAAGGTTAGGCTAAGCAAGCTGGCGCGGCCGACGGCGGAACGGGGCGCCTCGTCTACAAACAGGCCGTTACCTTCGTTGTGGTAGAGGCCGAGCATCTGGTTGGAGAAATTGCCGATTAAAAGGTGCGCGCGGCCGGAACGGTCGTAATCGGCTGAATCAACTCCCATGGCGCCGCGGGCCACTCCATCTTCGCCGAAAGCGATGCCGGCGCTGAGGCCCTTCTCAGTGAATGTACCGTTGTGATTGTTGCGATAAAGTTTGTTGGGCTGGGTATCGTTGGCGACGAAAAGATCGGGCCAGCCGTCACCATCGAAATCGAGCACGGCGGCGGCTAGTGACTTGCTATTCTTGTCCGCTAAACCGGAAGCTGCGCTTACATCGGCAAACTTTCCGTTCCCCAGATTGTGATAGAGCTTCGAGGGCAAACCTTTATAGGATTCCGGAGTGCAGTAGGATTTAGTGCTGCCGTCAAGGGAACACCAAAGATCGCCCTTGGCCGTCCATTGCACGTAGTTGGCTACGAACAAATCCACCTTGCCATCGCGGTCATAATCGAAGAAAACGGCACTGGCTGGGAAGCCTGCATTCTTAATTCCAACAGCGGCGGTAACGTCGCGAAACTTGCCGTTGCCTTCGTTGTGGAAAAGACGGTCGCCTTCGAGGGCGGTGATGTAAAGGTCCTCGCGGCCATCGTTGTCGTAGTCCGCCGAGGCCACGCCCATGCCGAATATCTCCACGTCCAGGCCGCTGCCAGCAGTCGTGTTGGTGAAAGTTCCGTTGCGGTTGTTGTGATACAAGGCGCCGATGGATTTGCGGCCTTTGGGCGTCCAATCCTTGGAGTTGACGAGAAAGATATCGGGCCATCCGTCGCCATCGTAATCGAAGAAGATACAGCCAGCGCCCATTGTTTCCGGTAGCCAGTGCTTCCCTGCCCTGCCGCTGTTGTGAATGAATTGAATGCCGGCTGCCTTGGTGACGTCGGTGAACTGAACTTGAGCGCTGCTGAGCATGGCCGTCAGCAATATCGAGATGGCGCGCTTCATCGTATGGGGATGCTCCCGTGGTCGTGAATCATTTGGCGTTCGTTATTGTCTTCGGGGCTCACTTGGCGGCGGATTTGGGTGATGGTTTGAGACGACTCGTCGGCCTTGAAGCGGCGGAACAGGACTTCTTCGCGGGCGGCGGCCTCGGCATTGCCGATGCCGCGGTAGGCAAGCATCAGTGTGTAGTGCGCTTGCACATCTTCGGTATCCACCTTCAAGGCAGCTTGAGCGGCCTTCACTGCTTCGGCGTAGTTGCGTTGCAGAAAGCGAACGCGGGCCACTTGGTTTAGCACGACGCGATCACGAGGGTATTTGGCTGTAACCTTTTGCAAATGGGCCAACGCGGAATCGTAGTTGCCGTCTGTTTTATCAACCAATGCCTGGAAGAAGTCAATGCGGCTGAGCGAAGGATCGAGCGATTGCGCCTTGGCTAGGAAGGGCTTGGCGGCCTCTGTTTCGCCTTCTTGAATTAATGCGCGAGCCACATTGAGCCATCCGTCGGCATAGCCGGGCTCGGCTTCGGTGACTTTCTTGAAAGCATATTCGGCGCCTTTCAGGTCGCCTTGCAGCAACATGCCGATGCCCCAATCGTTCCATCGCTCGCGATCCTTGAGGGTCACCTTTGGCTGCCAATCAGTTGGACCAGTTGAACCGATTTGCAGTTTTGAGTTCGCCGTGGCGAGCACGACGATTGGGGCCTGCGGAATGGAATCCTTGATAGCGCCTGAAACATTTTTGGGGATGTTTGCTTTGACGAAAGAATAGGCGCGGCTATCGTGATCAAGGCCTTTGCTGCCCTCTCCTGGCTTACCAGCGTAAGCGTATTCGGTATAGTAATGGGCGAATTTGCGGTAGTTCAATTTGGCTTCCAACTTCAGTGGACCCTTCACTCCTTTGGGCACTTTCATGCGGAAATGAGCGACGTCGGCGGCGCCGGGCGGAATCAACCTGGCATAGAGGACGCTACGCAACTGCCATGCATTGCGTTTGTTGATTGGGTTGCCTTCGCCATCCAATCCGAAGGTGCGGTAGAAATGGGCGCCTTGTTCCACGGGGCCGCCGGAGTCATCCAAAGCGCCGCTCCAGAACACGGGTTTGCCATCGGCGTCTTTGGCGCAAAGCTCCAGCCAAACGTCGAAGGAATCGGTAGTGCCGCCGGGAAAGAAGTGGCCGATTTTGCGCGTGCGCACAACGACGTCGACACGAACGGTATCGCCGGGTTGGATCACAGGGTTGGTCTTTTCGATGGGGGCCGACACTTTGCCGACTTCGCGGACGAACACTTGGCCGGTCTGCTCCGACTCTTCGCCAACGGCGTTGAAAGACATCAACTGCTGCTGGGTATCGGTGGCCCGGCGGCGCATTTCGACACTGTTGTTTGCGTTCACCGGCGAGACGGCGAAAATGTCCACGGTGATGAATCCGGACTTCAAGAAGTTTTCCGTTTCGGCAAGTTGTGTCTGGTCCCGGTTTGCATTGGCAACGGCGGTATTTGCGGCGCTAAAGCGATGGGAATGAATTTTTCCATTGCGATTGCCGGGGTCTTTGGAATCCAGCAAGGCCATATGGCAATCGGAACAGGTTGAGGATTTCGTTGGGTAATAAAAGCTACGGGCGCCCTGGCCACTTACGCCGCTAGCTTGCCAATTGTCGTAGTCGTTAAAGCCGCGGATCCAGCGGTAGTTGTTTACCGGAACATCGAGGTGGACCTTGTGGCAGGTGGCGCAGAATTCCGATTCCTTCATGAACGGCTTGAGGAAAGTGCGGCGATGTGGCTCTGGGTTCAGGTAAGTAAGAAAGCGATCCAGTTGACGGATGACCGGTTGACGGCTGGAAGCCAATTCGTGTAGTGGAGGATATTCAATGGTGAAGGCGCCGTTGCCGATGGAACCTTCCACATGCGTGATGGCGTGGCAGGAGAGGCATCCTAAACCGTTCTGGGCTTCGGGAGTGTCTATCTGATCCTTCACTGGTTTATCGAAACGGCCATTGAAGAACAGTGCATGGTCATGGCATCCGGCGCACCATTTGCTGCCTTTGGTGCCGCTGAGTTCCTGCATCTGCTCAATGGACTTGCGGTAGAACTGATTGTTGAACGAGGCAAAGTGGTGCATGGAACTTTCCCATTGCTGGTAAATATCCTTGTGGCATTCGCCGCAAAATTTGGAGTCCATGAAGAAGTTGGAAGGGATGGTTCCGCCGACATTGGTCTGTGCGGCGGAGGGCCAGAAGGGCGACTTGGGACCGCCGCCTTCTTCTTCCATTGAGGTTGGGACGATAATAGCGTTTTCAATTTTCGTGGGACCGGGCCCAAGTGCGCGGACACTTAATGGCGCGATGGCGACTAGAGCCGCGGCGGCGGCAAACCAAGGGGCGAAGCCGCGATGCTGTTTTAGAATCCAGAAGCCGAGAAGCAGAAGGCCAGCGGCGGCGACAGCAATGTGGGCGATTAGAACTGGGCGATTCGCGTATGTGGAGCCTTGCCATGCCAGGAACAATCCTGTGAGCAATGAACCACCAAGCAGCGCGCGAGCGGCCATGGGCAGCATTCGTGCGGCGATTATGAAAAGCACTGTGCCCAGTCCCAAATGGAGCAGCGCATTGGACATGTAGAAGATGGTGGCGGAAGCGAAGGATGCTAAGTAAGCCGTGCTTACCAGGAAGACGAGAAGTGCGATGGCCCGGTTCATCGCGATGTGACCAGGGGCCGTAACGTGCTAATGGCTGGGCGTGTGTTGTAGTCCGTGCGCCATTTTTTATGCGATTCGGTGGAAGGAAAATGCTCGGAAGCTGGGTAGGGATAGCGGCTCATACCGTGGAACGGCAAGGGTTCGACGGATTGGGAGAAGGCGGTGTTGGCATCGCGATCCTTGGCCCATCCGTCCACTTTCAACAAGAAGCTGCGCTTCCAGCCATTGGGCAGCGGTGGCAACTGGGCGGCGTCGAATTCCAGTTGCAATTCGTCGCCCGAGCCCATGATGAGGAAGCGGTCATCAGGTGTGTGGAGCAAATCGCGCACGTCGCCGTAGCGAGTGTAGAGGCCCGGCGTTTGATTCCACATGGAGACGGGGGATGAAGGAGTGTAAAAGAAACGCTCAGGCTGCAAGCGTCCGGGATGAATGATGGCTTTCGAGAAACCACGGAACCTTGTGGAGGCTATGAGAGCGTGCATGGGCATGATGCGGCCTTGAAATTCAGTGGCGGGCGCGGTGAAGATTTCATCCCAATACAGGCTGAGGTTGGTGACGATACGGACTCTTGCGCCTTGTCGGGAAACAGAGGCAGGCAACTCCACCACGATTGTTTTCGGCTTGCCTGCTGGCAGGCCCATATCTTCCATCGCCGTTTTCCACTTGCCGTCTATTAAGACTTCGAGCCGTGGGAAAACCAGCCCGTCTTTGGATTCCTGCGCAGCGCCGAGGAAGGTGCTGCCATCGGCCCAATCCACCCAGCCGTTGAGAACGAGCAAGTCTGAACCGGGCGCGAGTTTCAGTTCTAGTGTGTGCATTCCGGCTACGCCAGCCGCGTTGCGCTTGAATGATGTTGGGTAAATTTGATCTTGTTTGGCTAAGGCAGCTAGGGTGTCTTTGCGACCGTCTTCGAATGCGGCGGCAAGGGGCAGCCGCTGTGTGACGGGGTAGATTTTGAAGTCGGGGAAAGGGGGGGCTTTGAAGCGATCGGCCAGGAAAATTACCTGGGCGGAGGGATGGTCAACGGCTACAAGAGCTACTTCGTCGAGGTAGGCAACTTCACTCAACTCTTCGGTAATCCGAATCTTGTAGCGGCCGTTTTCCGATTGCAACGCAGGAGCGGGAATTTGGATGTACTCATCATGGTCGACAAGAAAATATTCGCCGTCGCCGGATGACGCGCCCAAGGGAGCAACGCCCAGGATATCCGTGATGAACTCGAATTCATGGCCATTCCAAGACCAGATCATGGGGCAGGAACCGGAGAGGCGCTGGGCCTCTTTCACTTTTAATGGAGCCGCCGTGGGCACGTTAATTTCATTTTGAATCAGGCCATTGGGCCAAGTGATGCGGACCACTTCCGCTTTCTTGTTTCCGCCAAGGTTGAAGGATATCGGATCGCCGTTGTAAATCTGTTTTTCGTAGAATGGGCCCGATTTCACTTCCACTTCGCTACCTTGCGCCAGCTTCAAGTTCTTGACGCCGGTGAGTTGAACTCGAAGCCAATTGGCGCCAGAGGTTTTGTTTGCCGCCCAGACAAGTTTCTTATCAGGCGTGATGGAAATGATGTCTTCGGCAATGGCGATGGAAGTGTCGAAGCCCGCCGATAGTTGGTCTAAAATCCAGGAGCGCTTACCACGAATCATGCGGTTGTAAAGCAAATCTTTGCCGGCGCGAAGATCCATTTCGCCGTCATGATCAAAGTCGATGGAGTCAATGCCTGCGCGGCTTTTCAAACCCGGAATAGGCTCGGCTTTGAACACCCCACCAAGTTGGTCGCGATACAGAACACTTTCGTGATCGGCGTAAGTAACGGCTAAGTCCCAGCCTTTGGTTTCCGCCTCGTATCGAAAGGCAACGGCATCAATGGCCGTTGTTTTGACGAAGGGAAAAGTCGAGGTCTTGTCGACCCAACCTGCCGGACCCTGATTACGAAGCAGCAAACTTTCTTCGCCTACCAGGATCAGGTCGAGGTCGTAATCGTGATCGTAATCGATCCAAATGGCCTTGCGGAATTTGCCCTTGGCCACAACCGGCCCCTTGGTGAAATTCTTCGAGAGGAAAACTTCGCTAGCGGTGACGACGCACAAATCGGCGACTCCGTCGTTATCATAATCGCCGACGGCCACTGAGATTGCACCGGCTAGCGTGGGCAACGGTTTAGGCAATTGTTTTGGCTGCACTAGCCATGCGGACTTGCCTGTAAGGGCTATTGCGCCGTTGCCGAACCGCACGAGGGACAATACCGGTTCGGAACCCGGGATGGAGATTTCCCTAATCTCAAATGTTGCCGGCAAACGATCAGCTTTCCGCACAGGCTCGATTTCATCGAGCACCTCGGCGTAACGATTCCATTCCATGTCTTCGGGAATGGCCGCCCCTTCCTGCGCTTTTTTCAAGCGCTGAAATTCGGCGAGATGCTTTTGAGAATCGGCGGGCTTCTCCATTTGCCGGTAAAGATTAAACAACTGGAAGTGCGGGGCGGCGAGGCTTCCGTCTAACCGGACTGCCGTTTCAAACGATGCGGCGGCTTGCTCCATGCGGCCATTCATCTTTTCAATTACGCCCAAGTTGTAATGCGTGATGGAATCGCCGGGCACAAGTTCAGCCATCTTCAGCAACTGCACCTTGGACTTGTCGGGCTCGCCCTTGCGCTTGTATTGAATTCCGAGGTTGAACCAGGTATGGGGGATTACCGGGTCCTGCTTTTGGGTTTTTTCAAGCTCGTCAATTCCCTGTTCGGTTTGTCCCGCGCGAAGCAGCGCCAACGCGTAATTCAGCCGCTCACGGGCGGATGTGGGCTGAAGCGCTAAGGCTTTACGGAACTCTTCAACGGCTTGTGCTTGGGTGGTGGGATTTTCGTAGAAGGCTTTGCCCAGATTGCGGTGCGAAGCCAAACGTTCGGAAACGGAGGGGCCAATTTGGCTGGCGGAGAAAAGTAAGAGTAAGGCTCCTAGTCCGGCTGCGTTACGCATCACTGATTAAATGATTGTACCCACAGCCGGATCTAAGAAGATAGCTACAACTAATAAACTAACGAGGAGGATCTTGCAAAGTTCCGGATACCGGCTCCCTTACGGTCGCGGCTCGCAACTTGGATCCTCGACGATGCTTAAATTAACGAACTGGCATGGAGGTTGTGTTGGAAGTGGCAGTACCCACCTTTACCACAACATTTGCCTTACCAGCCGGTACTCCGGCAGGCATGGTAACTAGAACCACATAGTAACCAGGCTGCCCGGGAAAGGTAGTTGCCCCAGCCACAACGGCGTTGACGCCGCCAATTGTCGCGGTCACTGTTCCCGAAACAACAGCTGCGGCTTGCGAGACTTGACCAGTTGCCAGCGCCGGAGTGGTTTGACCCAGGCCTGTGCAAATGATCGCCAGAGCTTCACCCGCCCGCGCTTGATTATCGGCGCGAACCAGACTGAAATCGTTGGTCTTCACCGCGATGGTGCTTTCTGAATCGAAGAACACGCCAGGGGCAACCGCCGCTACATCGACGTTCATCGAATTCGAGGTTCCATTGGCGGTGGTCACAACTACCGATTGTGAACCGATAGCGGTTTCAAATGGCACTTGAGCCACAATGAATGACGGCGTAGTCTTTGCCGGATCCGAATCCTCCCACAAGAGGGGTGCGGCCACACCTCCGATTTTGACACTGGTTCCGTTAAGCGATTTGGGCAGCGAGGTATCGTCCAAACCTTCCACGAACGATCCGACTTTCACCAGATCGTTTCCAAAAATGGTTACCAATCCGCCTTGGGCCACGCTCATCAACGTTACATCGCTTACGCCGTTGATGACGGCGCGAATCACTGGGGCTCTGGCGTTGTCGGCCGTCAATTGCGAACGAAGCACTCCGCCGGGATTCACAACCGTGTGCATGTTAACGTAATGATTCTCGGGATTGGTCACCACGTCGTTGAGGGAAGCTACGGCTTGGCCGCTAAAGACATTCAGAGTGCGGCTGACATTGCCGAAGCCGGTGTCGGACTTAACGGATGTGGCGGCATTGATGCCGGTGTTGATCGTGACCGGCCCGGCAACAGTGGAGTTGCCGTCATGAATGTGCAGGCCGGTGATTTCCGCTGCGGCTGGGAAACGGTGGTTGAAATCGAAATTAACCCGGGCGGCGGTGATGGCGCCAGTGCGGTCACGCAATGCGCGAATGTCGATCAAGCCAGCACCCGTGGCGGCGATACCGGTAACGGCCGGAACCTCGTTAGCGGGTGAAGCAACGAACGGAAATTTGATGGATTCGGTATGGCTCAATTGGGAACGAATCACGCCTCCGCCAAATACGGTGGTGTGCATGTTGACGTAATAATCGCCAGGCGAATCAAAGATACCATTGAGGGCAGCCAATGTCGCGGGTGCGGCGTTTGGTTGAACTTCAACGCCGATTGTGACATTTCCTACTCCGGAAGCGGCAGTGGTTATAGAAGCTGCGCCTGCGCCAAGACCAGAGCTGATGGTTACAGGGCCCGCAATCGTTGCCCCGCCGGTATGAATATGAAGGCCGGTGATTGTGGCTTGCGCCCCCATGTTGTAGTCGATTTCAAAGCCAACCCAGCCGGCGGCGAAGCCAGTGGGGTCGTAAGCGCGAAGGGCAACGATAGATCCAATACCGGAAGCAGTGGAATCAACCACGGGGACTTCCTTTTTCGGGCTCATAACACCCATCAGGTAGGTTACTTCGGCGCGGCGTAGTTGTCCACGCATCAGGCCGCCGGGGTTATTCGTGGTGTGAATATTGACGTAAGCCACCGATGGATTGTCGATGATGCGCTTGATGAGAGCAAGGGCTGTAGCATCCGTCGTTAAGACTTGTGCTTGGCGGTTGACGACACCCCGGCCATTTTCGGCGCTGGCCACGGAAGCGGCGCCCGCTCCAATACCTGTATTGATGACCACCGGGCCGGCCACGGTGGCGCCGCCGTCGTGGATGTGCAGCCCAGTAAAGGTTACGGCTGTGGGCACGTTGTAATGGATGGTGAAATCGACTGAGCCCGAGGTGATCGCGCCTGAATCGTCCCGCAACAAGCGGAACCACATGACAGCGGTACCGCTGGCTGGGCTGTTCACAGCGGGAACTTCACTAGCTGGTGACATCGGGGCGATGAACGCGATTGTTTCCGCTTTCTGTGCGAAAACGGTGGCAGTGAGTAAACAAAATAGAATTAGATTTTTTTTCATGTTTGGGGGTCTCCCGTGTCCACTCTACACTAAATTTATGTGTATATCCCAGTCTTCCGGTAATGATTTAACAAATAGTCGCATCCGGCGGCTATACTGTATAAAGCTATGTTCTTTCGCAGGGAAACACCACGCATCCTTTCTTTCGATGACAAAATTGGCGCACTACGCGGCCTAGGATTTGAAACCGCCAAGGCGCCCAACGGAGCCCGAATCAGCCGTAAAGGTTTGGGAGCTTTCGTCAAAGAAGGACCGGGCGGCATTCCGGAACCAGGCGAACCTGGCCTGCTGGTTGGGGAGCACATTGCGGGCCTGGTTGATGGCGGTTATCAGAAATTTTTTTTCACCCACGACAATCATATAATCCCCGCATTGGCCGAGCATCTTACCGCAATTCATAACTTCCAGGAAGATTTGTATGAAGGATTAGGACTGCCTAGCTTATACAATTTGGCGCTTGGGTCAGTCTGCAAGAACCATTTGTACGACCGGGTGAAAGATCGCGACAAAGGCGTGCCGCCGCGGGCTTGGGAATAACCTAAGAAAGTTTCGAATACCGACTCCCTTACGGCCGCGGTTCGTGGTTAGAAAACAATTCAGCAAAGGTTTGTTCGTTGAATCCCACCAACAACGTCTTGCCTTTAACGATTGTTGGCGCGCGTAGATTCCCTGAAGGGCCGATCATCAGCGCCAGCAATTCTTCTTTCGAGGGCTGGTCCTTTTTCAAGTCAAGGTGAATTACTTTTTTGCCTTTAGTAGCATAAAGCGAGTCTGCGTCGGCCGCAAGCGCCAGAGCATCATCCGGGCCTTTCTTCTGTTTCTTAGCATCGGTCAGTTGCGCCGTTCCAATTTCATTTTTCGCAAGAAACTCTTGCGTTCGGGCGCAGGTCATTCAACCGTTGCGATGATAGATCCAATCAATCTTCATAAGCCGTTAGTGTACCCGAATTAACATAACGCCCGTTTGCTTGCGGTCGGCTCCGTAGGTGACCGCTTCAATAATATTGGATTTGTTGTTGATGCTTTGCAACACAGGATTGGCCTGCACGCCGCCACCGCCGGGTTGTCCGCCCCCTGCCGCAGCCTGGGCCGGAACCGTTCCGACGAATGCTACGCCGCCCGGGTTGTCGATGATGCGCAGGTCACCCGTAACCAAATCGTAGATCAGATAGTTAGTTCCAGCATTGTTCGCTTTAGTTCCTCGTGCAATCAGTTTCCTGGTGGCGGGAAAAACGCTGGATATCGCCACGGTGGCGAATCCTTCCGGGGTCGGCATCAATCGGGAGGCGGCAAGTTCCAAATCAAAATAGACAATTCCCGCGTCGCCAGCCACGCGATTGGTTGCCAAACCGACGACTGCATTCAATTCGGAAATAGTCGTGAGATTTGTGAAAGACGCTACTTCCGCCGGCAGGTCGAAACGGAAGGTGGAACTGGTAACCCCGTCGAATACATACAGAGTGTCGGAGCGGTTCGCCGTTGAAGTGTTCGCGCCAACTACATAATCGTTTAACTCATTTTCAGAATTTCCGGATGCGTTAAAGGAACCCGATCCCGGCAAAGGCACGAAGTCGACAGCAGGGGTGGTTAAATCAAATGTCGCGAATCCTTGCGCCGGGCAAGGAGTCTTGATAGCAATTTCAGAGCTCACGCCAGCCGCGAAAGCTATTTTGCGAGACAAGTCTAGCTGGAACGTTCGCAACTGCGCTGCGCATACCGCGAAGAACTTGCCATCGGGAAGAGGAAACGCGCTGATGTTACCAGCAGCCAACGGAAACACAACAAATCCATGCGCCGATCCGTCGGATTTTGTGGAGACAACGATATAGCTTCTTGAAGCTGCGTCAAGCACGGTAACGGCTCTGAAATTCGCTAGATTTCCAATTCCTGCACCGCCGGGGAAGCCAGGAGGGCCGCCAGGAAAGCCACCTCCGCCACCTGCTCCGGCGGGCTGTGGTGGCGGAACAATTGGAACATAATCAGCGGGAAAGTCCCTGGTAGCGGTCACTTTTCCGGTGGCGTCAACGATAGCAAGCTTGGCCCTGGTTGGTTTATCCACATTGTCGGCAACCAGCACGCCATAACTGCCGGCCGCGGCAACCACTGGGGCCGAAATGGCTTTAGTAAGTCCGTCACCTAAATCGTAAGTGGCGGTAAGAAGTGCGATAGGAATATTGCCAAGCCCACCACCGCCGCCACCTGCTCCAATACCTGGGACGCCACCACCACCAGCTGCCGAATCTTTTAGTTCGCCCGTTTCCGGATCAATCGTCTTCGCCGACGGTGTTTGCCCACCAAGAAGCACTGAGAATTCTCCTCGCCCGGCCGATCCAATAATGAAACCGTTTGCCGGCAGGTCAATCGCCATCCCATCCTGCCTCGCCGGATTGTAGACAGCCACTTTGTTTGACACGCCCGCCGCAGCATCGGCTGACGGCGGACCGACGAATGCCGCTATGGAATTTCCCTCGTTAGCGGCCGTAAAAGGAGAATTCTGGTTCCGGTTCGCGGTCGTCAAGCATCCATCGATCTTGGTCCATTTTTTGTTTTGTAGATCGGCTAGGAAAGCTGGGTAGCAGCCGTCATCGCCTCTGGCTGCGGACATTCCGATATATCCAGGGCGTAAATCGGCAGCCGTGAACCCGCGCAAATCAGGCGTGCCGTCCGGGATTGGAAGGTAAGTTACCGCAGGCTCGGGGATGCGCTGATAAAGTGTGCGGTTGGCGGTGTTGTTGGCCACTTGAAGTGTGATGACGTCGCCGGGCTGCGCGGTTCCAGGCAGGTCGATACTAACATCAAATTCTCCAACTCTATCGGGTGACGCAGTAGCCTTGGCATCGGCTGGCGATCCGCCAACTAGCGCGCGAATCGCCCCTCGCGGAGTGGCAAGGTTGTCCTTATTAGCGCTTGCACCCGTCACCAAAGCAGGAGTTACTGGCCCAAGCCCGCTGGCGCGCAGAGTCAAAGTGTTTCCATACACTTTGTAATCGGCCTCGCCAAAACCGGTGTCAAAGGCCGTTTTAATGCTGCTAAAAATATTGACTACATTAAACCGCACAACTCTGCTGGTTGCATCGCCACGTTTAACGGTCAGCACGGCTTGTCCGTTGGCAATTTCGTATGGTACTTGGGCAACTATCAGGCTGGGGCTGGCGGAATAGATCGGGGCTGGCCGGTTGTTGATGGTTACCGTAATCGCCGGATCGCCAATAGTAGTTGGCCAGGGCGTGTCCTTAACCGTAACCGGATCAGCGGGTCCAAGGTTCAGTCCCTTAATCCAGATCAACCCGCCGGCAGCAACCGTTGTAGGAGCGGGAGCCTGCGTGAAAGCATTAATTACCCCGCGAGGACTCACCACTGGCGCGTTTGGAACCTGAGCCAAAACCGCTGAACACACAACCAAACTGAGGGTTACCTGAATTTTCCGCATAACCTGATATAACACAAATAGCATCATGAAGTTGCGCGGTATAATTAAGCGTTAACCCGCAATTTTTGAATGACGATGAGCACTACAGCCACCAATCCGATTGCCCCCGTGGCCTCCTCCCTGCCCGCCGCCGCAACTAATTACATTCCCCTTATCTTGTTGTGCCTGGGGCACTTTTTCATCGACCTGTACTCCAGCGCTTTAGGAGCCTTCCAACCGCTGTTGGTAGCCAAACACGGCATGAGCCTTGCGCAAGCCGGTGTTTTAGGTGGCGCGTTGGTATTTTCGGCTTCGCTTGCCCAACCACTTTACGGATATCTTTCCGACCGCTACCGAAGCAAGTTATTTTCGTGTCTGGCGCCGGCTGTCGCGGGAATTTTCATTTGCACATTGGGAGTAGCGCCTCGTTTTTCCTTTTTATTGCTGGCCGTACTATTGGGCGGAGTGGGGATAGCCAGTTTCCATCCGCAGGGCTCCGCTTGGGCCACATTAGGTATTGAAGAAAATAGGCAACGATGGTTTGCCGTGTTTATTTCATCCGGAACGTTGGGTTACGCTTTGGGTCCGACGTTTTTCTCGTTCTTTCTTCCAAGAATCGGAATGGATCACAGCTTGTGGTTGGCCGCGCCGGGTATTCTTATTACTCTCTTCTTGATGCTGCGGCTGATTCCGCCGTCCTTTGAAGGTGTGGCTAGAAGCACGTTCGATTGGGACGAATTGCGGCAGGTACGGCGAACCCTTTTCCTGCTCTACCTTTTGGTATTTATCCGCAGCATCGTGCAAGTCACCTATGCCCAAATGCTGCCGCTCTACCTAACTAAAGAGCGCGGCTTTTCCTATTTAGAAGCCACCACGACTTTAAGCCTCTACTTGGCCGCTGGAGCACTTGGCGGATTTATCGGAGGCAACTTGGCGGATCGTTGGGGTGGCCGCAAAGTGATTCTGCTCTCCATGTCGCTATGCATCGTCCCACTGGGCGCCTTCTTCCTTACAACCGGATGGTTCTCCGTTGCCTCACTAACTTTGGCCGGACTACTGCTTCTATTCACAATTCCGATCAATGTGGTGATGGCCCAACAACTAGCGCCCAAGCAATCGGGAGTTATCTCAGCATTGATGATGGGGTTTGCCTGGGGCTTGGCGGGGTTGATCTTCATCCCACTGACGGGTTGGATTGGGGATCACTATTCGCTTGGTTTCGCGATGGCTTCCCTCGCCACCTTCCCCATAATAGGAACCGGCCTCGCCTGGATGCTTCCCAAGGAAAACTGATATGAAGCCTAAAGCGATTTGCCTGTTAAGCGGCGGTCTTGATTCCACAACCGTCCTTGCGATCGCGCTTACCCAGGACTTCGACTGTTACGCGCTTTCGTTCGATTACGGACAACGGCATAAAGTGGAATTACAGGCGGCGGAGCGTATTGCCAAGGTGCTTGGCGCAACCGATCATAGGGTGGCTAAAATCGATCTGCGTATGTTCGGCGGATCGGCGTTGACCGGCGATATTGCCGTGCCCAAGCACCGCTCCTCCGGGGAAATGGCCGAAGGCATCCCCATCACCTACGTGCCGGCGCGCAATACCGTGTTCCTCTCCTTCGCCCTTGCCTGGGCCGAAGTGCTGGAGGCGTCCGACATCTTCATCGGCGTCAATGCGATTGATTATTCCGGCTACCCCGATTGCCGCCCGGAGTTCACAGCGGCTTTTGAAACAATGGCCAATCTCGCCACCAAGGCGGGGGTTGAGGGCCGTACGAAGATCAAGATTCATGCTCCTTTGATGAAGTTGGACAAGGCCGGAATCATCCGGCTGGCCCATAAGCTGAGCGTTGATTTGCGGCTCACTCACAGCTGTTACGATCCGGATTTAGCAGGCCGCGCGTGCGGCTATTGTGACTCTTGTCTACTTCGTAAGAAAGGTTTCGCTGAGGTTGGGCTTACAGATCCGGTGGAGTACGCAGCTTGAAGATTTCCGAAATCTTCTATTCAGTGCAGGGTGAGGGCGCCTTAATCGGAGTCCCCAGCGTTTTCGTGCGCACCACCGGATGTAATCTGCGTTGCTCCTGGTGCGATACTCCCTACACTTCCTGGCAGCCGGAAGGCGTTGATATGAGCGTGGCGGAAATCTTGGACCAAGTCGCCGGGTTTCCGGCAAACCACGTGGTCTTAACCGGCGGTGAACCCATGATCGCCCCGCAAGTTCCGGAACTATTGACAAAGTTCAAAGCCCGCGGACTACACGTCACCATTGAAACAGCTGGCACTGTTGACTCAAACGTAAACTGCGACTTGATGTCTATCAGCCCAAAACTCTCGAACTCCACTCCCGAGGGTCGTTTTCAAGTCCAACACGACCGGCTACGCATCAACACAGCAGTTTTGCGTTCCTTGATGCGATTCCCTCACCAATTGAAATTTGTCATCGCCGCCCCATCCGACCTTGCCGAAGTCCGGCAACTGGTCCGGGAAATCGACGCCAAGCCTGGTTCGGTGATGCTCATGCCCGAAGGAGTGGAACAATCCGTACTTCGCGAACGTAGCCTATGGTTAGTGGAAGAAGCCAAACGTTACGGCTACCGTTTCTCCCCCAGACTACATGTGGATTTGTATGGCAACAAGCGCGGAGTATAACGATGCATCTTGACCTGGACATGGTGATGCAGTGGGTCTCTGTGTATGGCCCCATCGCTTTGTTCTTTCTGCTTGTGCTTGGCATCGTCGGCCTGCCCGTTCCCGACGAAACATTGATGGTCTTCTGCGGCGCGCTCATCGGGAAAGGCACACTCAACCCAGAGGCGACTTTCGCCGCGGCGTTCTTCGGGAGCGCCACGGGCATTACTCTCAGTTATTTCATCGGCAAGACCGCCGGAAAACCGTTCCTCGACAAATTCGGTCCGTGGATGCACTTGACGCCCACCCGTTTGGAGCAAGTGCACCAGTGGTTCGCGGGCTACGGGCACTGGAGCCTCACCTTCGGCTACTTTGTTCCCGGTGTGCGCCACTTCACAGCGGTTGTCGCCGGCATGACCAATCTGGAATATTCCATCTTCGCCCGCTTCGCCTACGGCGGAGCATTTCTTTGGGTCACCACGTTTCTTACGCTCGGCTATATTATCGGAGACACTTGGCGCACGGCGGCGGAGAACGTTCACAAGGCTGTATGGCTGGCTGCCACGCTCATCGCCATCGGTATCACGATATTCTTGATTGTGCGCAGCAAGCGCAACAAGAAGCAATGAACGCAATTTTATTTTTTCTAGCCACGGCGCCGCTTGTGGCGCAACCATTACGCGTACAACTGGTGACGGGCGGCCATGACCATGAGCCATCCATCTATGGCCTGTTCGACAATCAAGCAGGGTTCAAGACCAACGTAAAGCCGCACCCGCAGGCGTTCACCGCCGATTTCCGAAGCAATACCGGCGTGCTTGTTCTTTATGACATGATCAAAACCGGCCTGCCCGAAAACAAGCGGGCGCGCCTCCGCCAGTTCACCGAAGCGGGCAAAGGCATCGTGATCCTGCACCACGCCATTTGCAGCCATGCCGATTGGCCCTGGTGGTTTGAAGAAGTGGCCGGTGGACTCTACACCGGGAAGTCCACGTTCCTTCACGACCAATCCATGCTTGTAAATATCAAGAAGGATCACCCAATCACCAAGGGCCTGCAAGACTTTGCCATCCACGATGAGACGTACAAGAACTTGTGGATTTCCCCGAAGGTGGACGTGCTACTGACAACAATCAATCCCACCAGCGACGAGCCTGTGGCGTGGATCAGTCCCTATACAAAATCGCGAGTGGTGTTTATTCAATTGGGCCATGGCCCAGAGGCGCATCGCAATCTTAACTATCAACGCCTGGTCCGGCAGGCAATCGTATGGGCAGGTGGCAAATGATGAAAAAACTGACTCTTGTTTTCTCTGTATTCATTATCCTAAGCGTGTCGATCTTCGTGATCAACCAAACGGCTCAAGTGGTGATGTTGGCAAACACAATTGGCCCCATGTTTGGCCGAATTGTTTTGTGGACGCTGATTGCTGTTTACGGTTCGATTCTAATCACTTCATTGTGGATGATCCTGCGTTTACCAAAAGCCATGCAAGATCCACCTATTGACGAAAATTCAGCGGAGTATGCCGTCTACCTTAAGCAGCTTGGGAGACGCTTGAAGACCAACTCGCGTCTGGGCAATGCAACCGCTCCTTTGAAGAACACGCGCAAAACGGAGCGACGATGGCGAGCTGCCTTTCGTGTTCCTTCAATGTTTGGCGGCCCTGCCACCGAACCCTTTGCGCTTCTAACAGACCGAGCCAGTATCGAAGCGGCGTTTTCCATGCTGGACGATGACGCAAACGCAATCATTAAAACAACTGCATCTAGTTTGTTCGTCAGTACCGCCATTTCGCAAAACGGTAGGCTCGACACATTGATGGTGCTGGCCGCGCAGACTCGTATGATTTGGCAATTGGCCCACATCTACAATCAACGGCCGGCGCTTTCGGAAATGGCGAGCCTCTACGCCCACGTGGGGACCGCGCTTTTTCTTGCCAGTGAGTTGGAGGACCTGGATATTTCCCACCAAATTGAACCGGTAGTGAAAGCGGCTATCGGCAGTTCACTGGCCGGTTTGGTTCCAGGCATCTCCTCACTGGCAACTATAGTTACGCACTCTATTCTGAACGGAACCGCTAATGCCTATCTGACTCTGCGCGTCGGCGTTATCACACAGACTTATTCCAGGCCGGTGACTGCCGTGGACCAAAAGCGCCTGAAGCGAAAAGCAAGCATGGCTGCTGCCGCTCTGCTGGGGTCCATCGTAAGCGAATCGTCTTCGAAAGTGGTAAAAATCATACTTGCCGCAGCGAAGGATACGGGCACAACCGCCATGCAGACGGCAACAAGCGGGATCCGGCAAATTGGAGCCCAAGTAGGCGCGAAACTAAACCCCTTCGCGCATAGCACGAACCGTGACCGGTAATTTACGCTTTAATCCAGGCGTGTTTCGGATCGTCAGCCCAAGCGCCATAGGTGCGCCCTTCCCCGCCTAACACCCACGTATAGTTCAGCGTGTAACCAGGACAAGCCACCACAGGATGATAGCCGCGCGGAATTAGCACCGTATCGCCATGCTCCACCGGATAGGCGTGATCAAACGGCTCCGGATCAGCAGGGTCCGTATACACCCGCATGAATCCAAAACCCTGCTTGGGCTCAAACTGGAAATAGTAAATCTCCTCCATCGGCACTTCCGAAGGCGGGTTGAAGCGATCATGCTTATGAGGCGGACACGAAGACCAACCTCCAGGCCTGTTAATCGTCTCTCCGCAAATCAAATGCGCAGCGGCTATGTTATCGGCAATATGCGTATGAACGTCGCGCACCCAATTGTCCTTGCCAACCGATTTCGACATCACCGCCGCCCCATCCACGTACGCCGGAGCCACACCGGACTTACCCTCAGCGCCTCCTACCGAAACCCGGGCGCTGGAGCTCAGAGCCTGCACTTTAACCTTCGATTCCTTGGGCGCGTAAAGCATGGAATGCATCTGCCCAATCGACGCCCGCGCCGGAACATCCACCGCCAACTTGCCGGATGGGCCGGAAACCTCAACCCGCACCGGGCCCGTATAAAAATCCAGAGAAACTTCCTCGTCGCCGGTTTCAAAAATATGCTCGCGCAACGATCCTCCCAACTCAATGATGGAAAAGGAAAGGTACTTCATATCGCGGCCCCGCCGCGCAATTTCGTAGATGCCCGGAGCTTCGCCTGGCGACTTGATATGCAGATTCATCACATTTAACGTTATCATGGCGATTACCGGTCTTTGATTAATTATGCTGGACGGGCGACATGAACGTGACGGGTTACAAAATTCCAATGGTGGTTTCCGGACTTGAGCCCGGGGTCGGGGAGTAGCCACAGCCGCCCAACGGGCTGAAGCCCGTAACCAACCATTTGAGTATTAGACCCATGAATGATACCTGATCCTTTTCAAGTCGCACACCTAATTATGCTGCTCCCCCGTCTTTATCCAATTCTTTCCACCGACGCCTTGGAGCATTTGGGTCTCCACTTTGAACACACCGCCGAGGCCATGCTCGAAGCCGGCGTTCGCATCATCCAACTCCGCCACAAAGGCCATTGGGGCCACCGGATTTTCGACCAAGCGAAATGGCTGAACCAGATCTGCCTCGCCACCGGCGTTGAATTCGTCATCAACGACCGCGCCGACATTGCCCGCATCCTCGGCTCTGCGCTTCACATCGGACAAGAAGATTTACTCCCATCAGACACGCGTCTGGTGCTTGGCCCTGATCTCATCCTGGGCTACAGCACCCACAACGAAGCGCAATTAAAACAAGCCGATTCCGAACCCGTCGATTACCTGGCCCTCGGTCCCATCTTCGGAACGGCATCGAAAACAAACCCGGACCCAACATTAGGTCTCGCCGAACTGGCCCGGCTTCGCCCGCTGACGCAAAAGCCACTCGTAGCCATCGGCGGCATCACGCTCAACAATGCTCCATCGGTGATCGCGACCGGCGCCGATTCTGTTGCTATCATCAGTGGATTGCTTTCCGACCCCAACCAGATTCGACACACAACTGAACAATGGCTAAAAACACTCAACAGCCTTCCCCCACGCAGCTAGTCCAAGGCCTCGGCCTGCTGGATGCCACAACCCTCATCATGGGTTCCATGATCGGCTCCGGCGTATTTATCGTCGCCGCCGATATCAGCCGCCAAGTGGGCTCGCCCGGCGTAATGATGATGACCTGGGTCGTAACCGCGCTGATGTGCATGGCAGGCGCTCTCAGCTACGGGGAACTCGCCGCATCCATGCCTCACGCCGGCGGACAATACGTCTATTTGCGGGAAGCCTTCGGTCCGTTAAGCGGCTTCCTCTATGGCTGGACTCTTGTCTCCGTCATTCAAACCGGCACCATCGCCGCAGTGGGCGTGGCCTTCGCCAAGTTCGCCAACGTCTTCTTCCCGTGGATTTCGCCAACCAACGAATTGCTTCCTTACTTAAGCTCGCAACGGCTGGTTGCCATCGGCCTCATCTTGTTGCTCACTTGGGTTAACACGCGTGGCATCCGCACCGGAGCCATGGTGCAAAACGTCTTCACTTTCGCCAAGACCAGCGCACTGCTGGGGCTGATCTTCGCCGCCTTCACCATTGGCCGCAATCCGCAAGCGATCACAGCCAACTTTACGAACTTTTGGGGCAATGCCGGATGGAACTTTGAAACGTTTCGATTGGCCGGCGTCGCCATGGTTGGTTCGCTGTTCTCCGCCGATTCGTGGAACAACGTAACATTCACTGCCGGCGAAACGCGCAATCCAAAACGCAATTTGCCTCTTTCACTCGTCATCGGCGTCGGCGCCGTGTCGCTTCTCTATTTAGCCTGCAACTACGGCTACTTGCTAGTACTGACATTTGATGAGATCAAGAATGCCCCGCAAGACCGCGTAGCCACCGCCGCGGCTGCAAAAATTTTCGGAGAGTCGGGCGTATTCTTCATGGCCGCCGCCATCATGATTTCCACCGCCGGATGCGTCAATGGGCTAATCATGTCCTGCGCCCGCGTGCTGTACGCCATGGCCAAGGACAACTTGTTTTTCTCCACCGCCAGCCAGCTTGACACTAAAACACATGCGCCCGTTAACGCCTTGTGGATGCAATGCGCCTGGGCCTGCGCCCTAACACTTTCCGGCAGTTATGGCGACCTGTTGGATTACGTTATTTTTGCCAATCTCTTGTTCTATATTTTAACCATCTCCGCCGTGATGGTACTGCGATACACGCAGCCTGATTTGGAGCGGCCTTACAAAACCTTTGGCTACCCCATACTCCCGCTGTTCTACATCGCCTCCGCCACCTTTATTGAAGTGATGCTGCTCATGTACAAACCGAATTACACGTGGCCAGGACTAGGACTTGTACTCCTGGGAATTCCTATTTACTACCTCTGGAAACGGGGACAAAACGCCATCGCATAGAGTATTCTGACAGATGTGCGACCATCACCCAATTCGATTTTGACGGACGCCGATCTGCTCAAGGCCACCGGCAAGACTTGGGAACAGTGGACAGAAATCATCGCGCGGAACCCCGAATGCGACGCTTGCTCTTTACGGAAACAATTCCAACTTGATTTCTGGTGGAGCATGGCCATAGCCACCGCGCTCAAGCCCCCTTCGGCGGAAAATAGCCGTAGCGCCCCGCCCGCGCAAACATCCCTTTCGAACCTAATCAAAGCAAGCCGGCCCACCCGCGTGAGGGAGTTTACCGAAGACGGTTCTTCCGCTGCGGTATACTCGTTGAAGCCCCTACCATAGCTGTTTGAAAAGGAACTTTTTATGAAAATCACACGCGCCCTTCTAGGCTGCCTGTTGTTCACTGCTACTTTGTTCGCCGGCCCCAATTTTTCTGGCGATTGGAAATTAAACACATCCAAGAGCGATTTTGGACCAATGCCCGCCCCGGATAAGCTCACCATGAAGATCGAGCACAAGGATCCCACGTTGAAGGTGGAATCAATGCAAGTGGGCCAACAGGGTGAAGTGAAGGGCGAATCGAACTACACCACGGACGGCAAGGATTCCAAGAACAAGTTTCGTAACAACGAAATGGTTTCCAAAGTGAAGTGGGACGGCGAGGCACTGACGTTTGATTCGAAACTTGACTTCCAAGGCAACGAAGTTCTCTTGAAGGACAACTGGACAGTTTCTGCGGATGGCAAAACACTCACCATCAAGCGGAAATTCAGCGCGCCGCAGGGCGAGTTCGAATCAGTGCAGGTACTCGAAAAACAGTAAGGCCGGTCCGTGACCGGCCCTACTTTTTCGCCGGTCCATACAAAACCCGCCCGCTTCTAGCCCCAGTCAGCTTTTCATCCCGCATCACAAGCTGCCCATTCACCACCACATGCCGGAACCCAACTGCGTATTGATGAGGTTTGGCGAACTCAGACTTATCCGCCACAACAGCCGCGTCAAACACCGCGATATCGGCTTTCATCCCTGGCCGCAACAATCCCCGGTCCATGATGCGAAATCGTCCCGCCGGTAGCGACGTCATCCGACGCACAGCCTCTTCCAAAGTCAACACTTTCCGCTCCCGCACATACCGCCCTAACACGCGGGCAAACGTCCCATAGTTCCTGGGGTGCGGCACATCTTCGCCAAAAGTAGGAATGCCGCCGTCCGATGCAATCATCGTATACGGGTAGCGCATAATACGCTCCAAATCCTCTTCATTGATCGCATGGTAGATCGCCGAACAGTTCCCGCGCAGTTGCAGTTCAAGAGCCGTCAATGCCGCATTCTCTATGGTGACATCCCTCCCCTTGGACGCAGTCACTTCCGCTAAATTCTTCCCGGCTAAACTCTTATCGAATCCGCAACTGGCAAACACTACGTTTTTCGGATCACCCGCGCCACGATCTTCCAAGAGATTCCTAACAACCTCCGCCAATATCCGCGCCCGCTGCTCGGGAGCATTGGCTCGCTCTCGAAACGCCGCATTCCCGCTTTCCCGCGACCATTGCGGAAACAACGCCGCAAGCCCTGTCGACGAGGCCGTGTATGGGTACATGTCCAAAGTGACGTCAACGCCGCGCGCCCTAGCCTCTTCCACCAGACGTAGAGTTTCCACGCTCATACCCCAATTATTCTTGCCGATAATCTTGTGGTGCGTCACCTGTGTTGGCAACCCGCCTTCCTCGCCAATCCGAATTGTCTCCCGCACGCTATCCAAAATGGTTGAGGATTCGTTCCGCATATGTGAAGTATGAATGCCGCCCATCCTCCCAACCACCGTCGCGATCTCGATCACCTCTTCGGTTGGGGAAAAATTTCCTGGGATGTAAAATAGGCCGGTGGAAAGACCAAACGCGCCGTTCAACATCGCGCCCCGCGCCAGCGTCTTCATCTTCTCCATCTCCGCTACAGTGGCCTTGCGGTCCTTCAGCCCGATGACCTGTTCGCGAATGCTCCCCTGCCCCACCATCGACCCAAAATTGATCGTGCTTCTCGCGGCGGCAATCTGCCTCAAGAACGGCGCGAGCGGCAGAGGAGAACTGCCGTCAGGCCCTTCAATAATGGTGGTTACGCCTTGACGAACCTGGTTTTCGGCCACGGGATTGTCCAAAATGCCCCGCCGCCCATGGCTGTGAGTATCGATGAATCCGGGAGTGACGGATAGACCCGTGGCATTAATAGTCAAACGCGCTTGCGACGGGCGGGAAGGCCCTACATAGGCGATGGAGTCGCCACGGACACCAACGTCGCCAATGAACCAGCCAGCGCCCGTACCATCAACGATGCGGCCACCTTGGATCAACAGATCGAATTGAGCTTGCTGAGAAAATGCGAGCGAACCGCTCGCTAAGACAAAAAAGAAGATGAAGGACATGTGCCGAGCCATTTTGGCACGGTGTGAGTCACTTTGTCACGGGGGCCGAGTCCGGCTCATCCTCTTCCGGTCGTGGCGGAGAAGCCAGCATTGACAAAAACAATCCAAAAATGAACAACATGGCGATGATTGCTCCGATTACCATTTCCCCACGCCTCCCTTAGTATTAAAGTCTATTTGCAAGACAATAGCCAAACTATTTCCCCTCTCCGATGTGCTAAGTTTTTCCTATGCGAGTGGATTTGGCATTTGGAAAAACGGGGCTCCTAGTGGAGCTGCCGGACGGCTTTGCGTACCAGATTTTAGAGGCGAGATCCGCTCAGGCTCTGGAGGATCAGATCGCAGCCATTGAGGAGGCGCTCGACCATCCAATCGGCAAGCCGCCCCTTAAAGAACTAGCCAAAGGCAAGAAAACGGCGGCCATTTCCGTTTGCGATATTACCCGCCCCGCACCTAACCGCCTGGTGCTACCCCCTGTTCTGAAACGTTTGGAGGAGGCCGACATATCACGTGAAAACGTGACGGTTCTAATTGCAACGGGCCTCCACCGTCCGGCCACGGAGGACGAAATCCGCGAAATCGTCGGGCCTGATCTCTATGGCAAGATTTGCGTTGAAAATCATTATGCGCGAAATTTGCATCAGCACCGCTACCTGGGCACAACCGCCTCCGGCATCCCAGTCCACATCGACGAACGCTTCATCGCCGCCGATTTGCACATCACCCTCGGCTTCATTGAACCGCACCTGATGCTCGGCTTCTCCGGCGGCCGCAAGCTGATTGCCCCTGGTCTTGCCGCCCAGGAAACGATCAAGGTCATCCATTCGCCCAAGTTCATGCGCGATGCCCGGTCGGTGGAAGGGTCAATCGAAAACAACCCTCTCCATAAGGAACTGCTAGAAATCGCACGCATGGCCCGGCATGATTTCCTGGTGGATGTATCGCTAACCCGTGACCGCCGTGTGGCCAAAGTGTTCGCTGGCGACCCCGAACTGGCCCACCGCGAAGGTACTCAATTTGTCAGCAAGGTGTTATTGGAACAGTTAGACAGCCTGGCCGATGCGGTGATCACTACCTCTGCTGGCCATCCGCTGGACATGACGTTTTATCAGGCGGTGAAGGGCGTGACGGCCGCAAGCCATGTGGTGAAGCCGGGTGGCAAAATCCTGTTGGTGGCGGCCTGTTCGGAAGGCGCCGGGGCGGAGGAGTTTTGCGAAATGCTGGCCGCCTATCCGTCCCACCAGGATTTCCTGGATGCGATTCTAAAGGCGCCGGTAGAGGTGGATCAGTGGCAGCTAGAGAAACTGGCGCTGGTGTGCCAGACGAAACAACTGCTGTTCTATGTCCCAGGCTTACCGGAAAAGTACCGCGATTCGATGTGGGGCCCAGTGTACGGCTCAATGGCCGATGCAGTGGCTGGGCTGACCGAAGGCATGGCCAAAGGTTCAAGGATTGCGGTGATTCCCGAGGGGCCCTATGTCTTGGCCCGGGCGGGTGTCGTAACGGTGTGATCCAGCGCAAAAGGCCCCGATCAAATCAAGTCTGGAAAAAGACAATACTCGCAACAGCCATTTGCTCGCTCCCTAGCTTCAGAGCGCCGTGTAGCATTCATGAAATTGGTTCAAGTCCCAGCGAGCGTATGGTGTCAGTGAAACCGACGCCACGCAGCTTCGCCAAATCGGAGATGAATCCCAGTCGAGCGACATGCTTCCTCTCCACTTGCTCAACCATTGCCAAGTATTCTTGCCGC
>JAYVXT010000004.1:0-26762 GCA_043785065.1 Bryobacterales bacterium
TGAAGGCACCGATGTGGAACGTTTAACCAATGGCGAAGGGCAGGCTTCCAACCCCAGTTGGCATCCCAATGGAACACATGTTGCTTTTTCCTGGACAAGGGGGTATGATCCCGGTAACTTCAATATTTTTATAATGGATGTTGCAAGCAAGAATTACATTCAATTGACGCACGGGGCTGGACGCAATGAGAACCCATGGTGGGGTCCGGACGGGCGTCATATTGTGTTTGCGTCCAACCGTTCCGGCAGCATGCAGATTTACACCATGCTGGCCGATGGTACGCAGGTAAGGCAGTTGACCAAGGCCGGCAGAAACGAAATGCCGGTTTGGGGTAAGTAGTCATTGTTTCGTTGTTGACTTGAGGAGGCAGATCTTGAACAGGAAAACTTTGGGAGTGTTGGCCCTAACACTTTCGTTATTGTTGACGGGCGCGGGATGTAAGAAGAAGATTGGGAATTTGACGAAGCCCGATGCTCCGTCGGCGCCGGCCCCGCCGCCACCTCGAGTCGAGACGCCTAAAGCGCGGCCCACGGTGGCCACGTTCTCCGCCGAACCCTCGGCTATCGAAAAGGGAGCTTCTTCCACCCTGCGTTGGTCGGTGAAAGATGCGGACAAGGTAACCATTACGCCCGGCGTGGGCGTAGTTACCACGATGGATGGAAGCCTTCCCGTTTTCCCCGGAGCTACGACCACGTATCGTCTAATGGCTGAAGGTCCCGGTGGCACTGCCGAAGCAAGCGCAACCGTGACCGTGACTCAGCCTCCTCCGCCGCCCACGCCGACTCCGGCTGCAACCAAGGATGATTTTTCGGTGGTGGTGAACCGTGAATTGGGCGATGTCTTTTTCGATTATGACAAGAGCGACATCACCGAAGCGGGCCGCGGCACGTTGACCCGTAATGCCGATAAGCTGAAGCAAATTTTGGCTGATTATCCTGCGGCTATTGTGACCATTGAAGGGCATTGCGATGAACGTGGGTCGGCTGAATATAATCTTGGCTTGGGTGACCGCCGCTCGCTGTCATCCATGGATTTCCTCAAACAGTTGGGAGTCCCCGCGGACCGCGTCCGGACGGTTAGTTATGGCAAGGAGCGTCCGCAATGCACCGATGCGAATGAAGATTGTTATCAAAAGAACCGCCGCGCGCATTTCAGTGGCAATTGATTGGTAGTTCGTTAAACTAGAGGCAGGTGGAATTCACCTGCCTTTAGCCATATATACCTCCATATGAATCCAAAATACCTCGCCCTACTTGCTCTTCTGCTTTCTCCGGCAGCCGGCTTTGCCCAGAAAAAGGAATACGTTGAACTGCAGCGTGACGTTGCTTTGCTGCAGGATCAGATGCGCTCGATGCAGCGCGGCCAGGACGAAAAATTCGCCGCTCTTGAAGTGTTGTTGAAGCAGATTGCGGAATCGAGCAACCGCTCCAATACCGCCGTGGCGGTGCTGGAATCGAAGGTGACCGATAAGCTGGCTCAACAGGAAAAGCAGTTGGCGTTGCCGTTGGCGAACATGGGCACGAAAGTGGATGCCATGGGAAACGATTTCGGCGGCGTGCGCGAAGCGATTCACGATTTGGAATCGAAGATTGGCAAATTGCAGGGCCAAATGGTGGATTTAACGTCGCTAGTGAAGCTCATCAATGAGAAGCCGCTGCAGGCCCCGCCTCCGCCCATGCAACCAAACGCTGATCCGGCAAAACCTAACGCCGCATTACCAGCCGGCTGTACGGGAACCTCGGAGGATTTATTTAATAGCGCGATGCATGATCGTCAAGGCGGCAATTCCGACCTGGCTATCCAAGAATTTCAGGATGTATTAAAGTGCTATGGAAATACTGATTACGCGCCGTCGTCACTTTATTATATTGGCGTGATTTACTATCTTCGCGGGGATCATGAAAATGCTATTTCCACGTTCGATAAAGTCTTGAATGACTATCCAGGCAACACGAAAGTGCCGGATACAATGCTTTTGAAGGGCAGGGCGCTAACTAGAATTGGTCAAAAGGAAGCGGCAAGGAACGAGTTTAAAGCGCTGATCGCGAAATTTCCGGATAGCGAGAGTGCATCGAAGGCTAGAGTGGATTTGAATGCAACTAGCACGCCGAAACCCACGGCGCCGGCGGCTACGAAGAAGAAAAAACGATGAAGTGGGGCAGACCCCCTGCTCCGCGGTCGACCCCCTGGTCGGCCTGCCCAATAACAAGGTAATGCGCCAATTTTCATTTGTTTTCCGCAACAGATTTTCCGGGATTAGTACCCTGTTCCGGTGCCTCAGCAGGCCGGCCAGGGGGTCGGCCGCGGACCAGGGGCGCCCTACTGTGCTGTTGTTCTTGCTGTCCTTTCTTTCCCTTTTTGCTGGGGATTTTCCTCGCTCCTTGAAAGCATATCCCGGAAAAACTCCCAAGATCGATGCGGTGCTTGATCCCGGAGAATGGGATGACGCTACTAAGTTCGAAGGCGTCAAGGGCTGGATTTCGACCTTCACTCCCACCACCGACTCGAAGGACCTGGCAGTGAAAGGCTATGTGAAGCACGATGGCAAACGGCTCTACTTCGCCTTTGATGTGACCGACGATGTGCTCTATGGCCTCGATACACCCCGTTGGTTGCCTGACGAAAATCCCAAGGCTCACGAGCTAACGCAACAAGGCTACCCTTGGTTCGGGGACGAGATGGAGTTGCTGATCAACGCATCGAACGAGTGGATGGACGATGAAGGCGCGCGGGGCGATGGGTCGAGTTGGCAGATGGTGGTGAACCTGACGAAGTCGCGGCTGGGTGGCGTGGGGCGTGGCGGGTTGCTTGAAGGTGAGCCCCGTAAGAGCGACAAGGCTTGGAACACGTATAAGAAATGGATTGAGAGCGGCGCGATGGAAGCCGCGGCGAAGGTCAAACCTGGTGGGCATGGTTACATCATTGAATGGGCGGTGAATTTTGATCCGTGCCTGGAAGTGTCGCCGGGTAAGTTTTATTCCACAGCCATGGGTGATCGCAAAATGGGGTTGAATATCGCGCTGGGCGATTTGGATGAGAAGGAACGCGGCAAGGGAAATTTCGGAAACTTTCATCATGAAGATTGGTTTGCCGGAACTCCAAAAGGCCGCACGAATGTCAATCAATGGGGAACGCTATGGATGATGTCGAAGAAGCCGTAATCGAAGCCCCCGCGCGGCCCGAACTGACAACTTACGAAGATTTGGCGAGGCGCATGGAACAGCAAATGCTTTCGCCGGCGTTGCATGAAGATCAGATCATTGACGCCTGCCGCATGAGTTGGGAGTATGGCCTGGGCGCGATTTGCGTGCGGCCGACGGACGTGGATACAGCGGTAAGGATTTTGGGTAGCGCGCCGGTGAAAATCGGTTCGGTGGCCGGCTTCCCGCACGGTACATCCACGACTGCAACGAAGCTCTATGAAGGGCGTGATCTGTTGCGGCGTGGGGCGAAAGAAGTGAGTCTGATGGTCAATGTCAGCAAAATGATCTCGCGCCAGTTTCAGCATGTGGAAGTGGAAATCCGGCAGATGGCCGATTCCTGCATTGAGAACGGCGCGACGCTGAAAGTAATTTATGAAGCCGGTGTGATGACCGAAGAAATGATCATCATCCTTTCGAAAATAGTGAAGCGCACGGGCACGAGGGTTGCGGTGGCGTCGACCGGTTACGGGCCGCCGTACACGATGGACCATCTGAAGTTGATGCGCCGGATCTTGCGGGATCAAGCTGATTTGCAGGCCGGCGTGAAGTCGTTGGAGGAGGCGCGGAAGTTGTACGAAGCGGGTTGTGATCGCATCAGTTCAAATGCGGCGGAGCCCATGATGGACGAGTGGAAACGTATGTTGGCGGAACGCGCTAAGGCAGCGGGTGAGACGTTGAAAGCCTCGTGATAGAATAATGGCCTACATGTCTGGCAATCAACCCCCACCGCACCTTCAACTGATCCAAATGGCGACAGGACATTGGCTCTCGCGCATAATTTTTGTCGCCGCTAATCTTGGCATCGCCGACCATCTTGCCGATGGCGCAAAGAGCGCCGCCGAATTGGCCGGGCCCACCGGTTCGCATCCCAGAACTCTGCACCGGTTGATGCGAACCTTAGCCAGCTTCGGTGTTTTGACGGAGCAGGAAGAAGGACGCTTCGCTCTGACCACCTTGGGCGAAGCCCTCAAGACTGGCGCTCCCGGATCGGCCAGATCCTCTATCCTTACTTTTGCCGGTCAACCGTGGTGGCGAGTGTGGGAAGAATTTCCCTACTCCGTGCAAACCGGCAACACAGCAGCGGAAAAAGTTCTCGGCATGCCTTTCTTCGACTATCTGGCGCAGCATCCGGACGAAGCATCCCGCTTCAGCGAATCGATGGTGGGCATTCATGGTCCGGAGCCGCCAACCGTAGCGGCTGCCTACGATTTCTCAGGCATGGGAACCATTGTCGATGTGGGCGGCGCGACGGGGAACATGTTGGTTCACATTCTTGAACGCCATCCTGGGCTAAAAGGTATTCTGTTTGACCGTCCGCATGTCACAACGGATGCTCCGGCTTTGATCCGCCGCCATGGCCTTGAAGGCTGCATCACAATCGAATCCGGCAACTTCTTTGAAAGCGTTCCGGAAGGTGGCGACGGCTACATCTTGTCGCACATCATTCACGATTGGAGTGAGGAACAGTGCCTTACCATTCTTGGAAATTGCCGCAAGGCCATGAAGCCGCAAAGCAAGCTTTTGATTGTGGAATTCGTGCTGCCTCCCGGAGACACGCCGCACTTCGGAAAGCTGGCGGACATGATCATGCTGACCATTCCTGGCGGCGAGGAGCGGACCGAACAAGAGTACGGCGTGCTGCTTAACAAAGCCGGATTTAAGTTGACGCGCGTTGTGCCGACCGAGTCGCCGGTAAGTATTGTGGAGGCGGGCATCGCATGACCTTTCAGGGAAAAGTGGCGCTTGTGACTGGAGGAACGTCAGGGATTGGAGAGGCGGCAGTGCCGCGATTTGCGCCGGATGGCGTGAAGGTGGTGATTGCGGCTCGCCGGCGCGATAAGGGGTAAGCCGTTTTGCGCGGCTGATTGAGGAGCACGGCGGGGAAGGACACTTCTTTCAAACTGATGTGGCGAAGGGCTCCGATATTGTAGCAATGGTGGAAGGGGCTCTTGGCAAGTTTGGACGCCTTGATTGCGCGGTGAATAGCGCGGGGATGGTGGGTCCGGTAATGACGCCGGTTGCCGATATCGCGGAAGCTGATTGGGAAACCGTGATGAACCTCAACCTGAGAAGTGTGTGGATGTGCATGAAATACGAGATCCCGGCGATGTTGAGGCATGGGGGAGGGTCCATTGTGAACATCTCCTCAATCTATGAATACAAGCCGGGCGATGTTGGCCACGCGGCTTATTGTGTTAGTAAATTCGGTGTGATTGGGCTTTCGAAAACCGCCGCGATTGACTATGGGCAGCAGGGAATTCGGGTGAACGTGGTGAGTCCCGGGTTCGCCCGCTCGGAGATGGTGGATCCAAATGTTGAAGCTACCGGTTGGGGGAAGCAACGGAAACGGCTGAGGCGATTGTTTGGTTGTGTTCAGACGCCGCGAAGTTCGTGAACGGGGCCATGCTCGCCGTGGATGGCGGCGACACCGCGAGGTTTTATTAAGAGCCTTAAGCAAGTGACTATCATCGACCCGCATCCTCATTCTTGGAAGTCCTCGGCGGCTGAATGCCGCTGAATTGGAGAGCAAGCGCTGCAAAGCGGGTGCACGACATAGAAGTGAGGAAGGATCTTTTCATAGGCGGGTGCCGATCACATGCTCAGATGGGGGTCACGGGGTTCACCTCGTTGGGTGCTCTGCGCGTCGACGTGCCGGGCTAAAGGCCCGGGATCACCATCTGCGCATGTGAGTATGAGTACGTTCGGATTTGCATGGATTGCTTGTGAATTGGGTGACCTGTCACTTTCCTGTCGCGCGCCCGCGCACCTGCGAAGCTTATTACGACCGATCCCCTATAATTACCAATAGTGAAAGCCTCTTCTATTTCTACTCTGTCTATAGTTTTTCTTTGCCTATTTCCGGCGATGGCGCGTGGTGAACGTTGCGTTTTGACGATTGCAGCGGCCAGCGATTTGGCGCCGCTCAGGCAGAGGCTGATCGATGAGTTCAATCGCGCGCACCCATGCAAGCTCACCATTACCTTTTCCTCCTCAGGGCAATTGGCGAGCCAAATTGTACAAGGCGCTCCTTACGACATTTATCTTTCGGCCAGCGAGGAGTATGTCAAAAAGCTAGCGGCGGCGGGATTTATAGAGACGGATTCGGTAACTGTGTTTGCCAGGGGAAGGCTAGGTCTGTGGGCTCCGGGCAAACCTGAAGCAGTGTCTCTTCGCAATTTGAATGAGGCTGATTTTAAGAAAATTGCCATCGCCAACCCAGCTCATGCGCCATACGGCTTGGCGGCGAAGCAAGCACTGGTTTCAAGTGGTCTGTGGGAAGGGCTACAGTCACGTTTGGTGCTCGCCGAAAATGTCAGACAAGCATTACAATTTGCCGAGACCGGAAACGTGGATGCGGTGATCACGGCATGGAGTCTGGTCAAGGATAAGGCGGGGGCGAGGGTCCTTGATGGCGGCTTGCATAACGAGATTCGCCAGACATTGGGAATCGTTGCTACGTCCGCCAACAAGACCAATGCTCGAATGTTTTCAAAGTGGATGTCGGGCGGAAACGGCAAGGCTTTGCTTGGCCAAGCGGGATTTTTCTAAAAACTCCTATTGACAAGGTGTTTCGATCTGCTGAAAGATAAAGGGGCTGTAAGCCCCCCGAATTTGAGGAGATATTACAAATGAGTTTCTTAGACAAAGCAAAAGATATGGCCGCGGAAGCAGCCGGTAAATTGGGCGATATGGCCGGCGACGCTGCGCACGCGGTGGCGGAGAAGGCGGGCGAGGCGGCCCACGCGGTTGCCGATAAAGCCGGAAGTCTTGCAGAAGCAGCTCACCATATGGTGGATGCGGCGAAGGACATAGCAAACGAAGCGGATCATTCTAATCTAGCCGACAAAGCGCACGATATGTTGGGCCACGCGAAGGACAAGGTTACCGAGGCCGGATCAGCTATTGCGGAGAAGGCAAAAGAAATGGGAATCTAATAGCTCTCAATTGATCGACAATTCACGCCGGCCTGAAAATCGGCGTGAATGTTCCAGTGAGGTCTAAACCTAATCCACATAAATCCTTTCCACACGGGCGCTGATCCCGCATAACAAGCTGTAGGAAATTTCACCGGCCATGCGCGCCATCTGTTGGGCGTCAATGGACACAGGGCCATCACGGCCAATCAAAGTGACCACCTGCCCCGCCTCAACATTCTCAAGATTTGTCACATCAATGGTGGTCAGGTCCATCGAAACGGCGCCTAGAATGTTGCAGAATTGGCCGTGAAGTATAACCTTCCCCTTGTTGCCGAGCCCATGTGGAATGCCGTCGGCGTATCCGGCGGCGAGCACTGCGATCTTCATAGGTTTGGGTGCGCGGAACATTCCCCCGTAGCCGATTTGGGCGCCTTTGGGAAGATGCTTGACGGTTAGGACGCGAGTCTTCCAAGTGAGGGCGGGTTGGACTTGTAAGATACGTTCGGGCGCTTCGCCCCTGGCTGGTGAAACGTAACCATAGATAGCATGGCCGGGCCGAACCAGATTGCCCCAGGCATCGCGCCGGTTATAGGCAATGCCGCTGGTGCTGGATAGATGCGTGTATTTGGGACGAATCCCCGAGGCCCGAAGACACGCCGAAAGATCCGCAAAGCGCGCAATCTGTTCTTCCGTTTGATTGGAAATGTAGTTGCCCGCCGAGGCAAAGTGGGTCATCAAGCCTTCTAAGTGGGCATTGGGAGAAGCGGAGAGAGCAAGCAGAATTTCCTGAGCGGCGGCTGTCGTTCCCAGCCGCCCCATCCCACTGTCGATTTTCAAATGAAAGGGTGCAACGAGTTCGCGTTTCTTTGCTAAAGCATGATAGCCGGCAATATCCTCCAGCGAATGCAGTGCGGGGGTGAGGTTGTGTTCAAACAGGGACTCTCTTTCGCTAGGAAGAAAGCCGGCCATGACCAGAAGGCGTGCTTCAATACCGGATTGGCGGAGTGCGATGCCCTCACCGACGTTTGAGACCCCCATCCAACGGGCTCCGCAACTCGCCAAGACCTTGGCGACTTCACGCATACCGTGCCGGTAGGCGTCCGCCTTGACAACGGGCATGACCTCGATGGAGGGTCCCGTGGCTCGCTGGACGGCTTGGAAATTGCTGGCGATCTGGCCTCGGGAGACTTCAATCCAACAACGATGCATGCTTCATTTTTGCAAACGAAGCGCACAGTGCGCTAGCAAAAAGTTCATGAGGAAAAAAGGTGATTCTTCGTGGCCGACCCAAATCCAAACTCGCCGTGGTAGGAGAGGGATAACCCGGAGAGAGATTTTGCGGTTTGGGGTTCCTAGCTCAATTCCATACTCCCGAAGTTGTTGCGCGCGGAGTTCGAGAAGGAACTGGTTGAATTCCGCCGCCGAACCCCCTGCCACAAAAAGTCCGCTCGTAATCGTCGCGAGTTGCTGAAACGGCGCGGCCACTACAGGGGGACACGCCGCAAACGGGAAAAACATGAAAGGTTACGCCGGCATTGTTGGCGCGGCGCGCGAAATCCACCGAACGGAATATCTTCAAAGGTTGGATCGAGTGCGAGTAGGCAATACCTTTTTCCTTTCCCGGCTCCGAGAGCGTCCAGGCAACGCGCCAGTATACCGGACCTCTATGTTGGAATCATGGTTTCGCCAAAGGAAAATGCGTTGTCGAGAGTGCGGGCGAAACGAATCTCCTTCAAGGCGCTAATGCGCAAGGCGGCTGCAAGAACCTCCGTCTCCGGCCGGTTCATTAGGCCGGTTACGCTGTTCGCAAAGCGAACGTCCTTAGTTTGGCCAACGACCCAAAGGGCAGCGCGGACTTGCATTTCCCGTTCATCTCTCACGTCGCGAAATGTTTGAAATAGAGATGGCGTCGCCCGTGCGATAAAGCGCCCGAAGACGGAGCGCTTTCCATGAACTACCTTTCTTGGAGCGGGCAACAAAAAACCCTGCTCCGTGGAGCAGGGCTTCATTGATCAAAAAAACGGTCAGATTTCTTTGGGCTGCTTAAGCGGCTAGCTTCTTCAAGTGGTGAGCGATACGGCTCTTGTAACGGGCCGCCGTGTTCTTCTTGATGATGCCCAGCTTAGCGGACTTGTCGATAACGGAAAACGTGGAAGGCATTTCCTTTTCCACGCCCTTGACGTCCTTAGCTGTGAATAAGCGGCGAAGGGAGCGGATAGAGTGGCGGAGGCGGGACTTCCGCATCCGGTTGATCTCGGTTTTGCGCTCGGCCATCCGAACGCGCTTCAACGATGAAACTGTATTTGCCATCTAGTAAAAAACACCAATCCTGAAAATTACGGCCTAACTTGTGCCTAAAGCTAGTGTACCCCAGCGGCGGGTAGCTGTGCAAACGCCGTTTATTAAGAGGCATCTCGATTTTTCCGTTGCCGCCCTGTACCATAAAGTTGAATAATACTAGGAATCATGCCACAGATCAAAGGACCGGCTATTTTTCTGGCTCAGTTCATGGGAGATGAGCCCCCGTACAATTCTCTATCCAACATCACTAAGTGGGTGAAGGACCTTGGCTATAAGGCTGTCCAACTGCCGAGCTGGGACGGGCGCATTATGGACTTGAAGAAAGCCGCTGAATCAAAGAGCTATTGCGACGATTTGAAGGCGCAAACCAACGGCCTTGAGATAACCGAACTTGCCAGCCACCTACAGGGCCAATTGGTTGCCAGCCATCCAGCTTACGACGAACTATTCGACGGCTTCGCGGCGAAGGAAGTGCAGGGCAATCCGAAAGCGCGGGCCGAGTGGGCCACGCAACAGATGAAGTATGTGATCAAGGCTTCGGCGAATATGGGGTTGGCGGTTTCGCCATCGTTCACCGGCGCGCTGCTTTGGCCGACCCTATATCCATGGCCGCAGCGTCCAGGCGGATTGGTGGAAGAGGGGTTTAAGGAACTGGCTAAGCGCTGGAAGCCGATTCTGGATTATGCCGATAAGTTCGGCGTCGATCTCGCCTATGAATTGCATCCCGGCGAAGATGTTTTTGACGGCGCCACGTTTGAACGATTTCTCGAAGTGACGGGCAATCATCCACGCGTCCATATCAATTACGATCCTTCGCATTTCATTCTGCAGTGTTTGGATTACGTTGGATTCATTGATCTTTATGGCTCGCGGATCAAGGCATTCCATGTGAAGGATGCGGAGTTCCGCCCGTCGGCGCGGGCGGGTGTGTATGGCGGGTATCTGGGTTGGAAGGAACGCCCAGGCCGCTTCCGTTCCTTGGGCGATGGACAGGTGGACTTCAAGCAAGTATTCACACGGATGACGGCTGTTGGGTATAAGTCATGGGCGGTTCTTGAGTGGGAATGCTGCTACAAGGACAGCGTGCAAGGCGCGGCGGAAGGGGCTCCGTTTATTGCGTCGCACTTGATTGATGTGCCGACCAAGGCGTTTGATGATTTTGCTGGTGGGGTCAGTGATGTGAAGAAGAACCGCCGGATTCTGGGATTGAAGTAGGTTAGAACAAATAGTGTCCCGTTTGCGTATTCACAAACGGGACACTATGAAACACTTTTCCTTCGTGCTGCCTGCCTCGCATTTTTTGCCGGTTCTCTAACTCCTTGGTTATTTGAATCGAATCGCTTCGTTGCAATGAACCAAGGAGTCATTCCTTACCAGAGCTTGCACTGCTTATCAGCTGGCCTCACCATTGCATCCCCCTGCTTACAACCGAATGCCTTGTGAAACTCCGGCATGTTCATCACGGTTCCATTTGCCCGGAACTTGGCCAGTGGATGTGGGTCGGTGTTCAACCGCAAACGCATTGCCTCGGCCCGATATTGATTACCCCACGTGTGGGCGAATGCGATGAAGAAGCGTTGATCGGCCATATAGCCATCAAGCACTGGAGGCGCGGGCTTGCCTCGAAGAGTCCGGTGATAGGCGTGGTAAGCGAGCTTCAAGCCACCTAGGTCGCCCAATGCTTCCCCCACCACAAGTTTGCCGGTGTGGTGCAATCCTTCGCCAACTTCAATCGTGTTGAACTGGTCGACCACGCAAGCGGCCTTCTGCTCGAATTTGGCGCGGTCCTCCGGCGTCCACCAGTTCTTCAAGTTGCCCTCGGCGTCGAACTTTGATCCTTGGTCGTCGAAACCATGCCCCATTTCATGGCCAATCACCGCGCCGATGGCTCCGTAGTTCGCCGCATCATCGCCGCTCATATCGAACATTGGCGGCTGAAGGATGCCGGCCGGAAAAGCAATTTCGTTTTGCAGCGGGTTGTAGTAAGCATTGACTGTGGGCGGCGTCATTCCCCAATCATTACGGTCCACCGGCTTGCCGATCTTCGCCAGTTGATAGAGGCGCTGACCTAACACGGTTGCTTCCACATTTTCATAATAGTTTTTGGGGGAAATGGAAATGGAGCTATAGTCGCGCCAACGGTCGGGATAGCCTATCTTCGCCTTAAATGCATTCAGCTTTGCCAGCGCATTCTTCCGTGTTTCGGGGGCTAACCAATCGGCGGCTTGCAGTTCTTCGGATAGGGATGCGCGCATGTTCTCCACTAACTCGAGCATTCGCTTCCTGGCCGCTGGTGGAAAATGTTTTTCAGTGAAAGCTTTGCCCAGCGCATCGCCCAGTTGCGAGTCTACGGTAGTGGAACATATCTGCCATCGTGGGAGTTGTTCTTTCGCTCCAGTGAGAATTGTCTTATTAAAATGAAAATCCTCGTCGGCGAACGGCTTGGAAAGTTCTGAAGCGCCAGTGTTCAGCAAACGCCAGCGCAGCCACGTCTTCCAGTTTTCAAGAGGGAATTCATTTAGCTGCTTTTCAAAAAGGCTAATGAATTTAGGTTCCGAAACGATGAGCGTTTCCTTTTCGGAAATCTTCAGCGACGTTAGCAGCGCCTTCCAATCGAAAGTTGGGGCAAGTTTCGTCAAGCCGGCCAAATCCATTTTGTTGTAACGGGCGTAAGGATCGCGGCGCATAACGTTGGTCATGCTGGCGTCGGCAAAGGAAGTTTCCAATTTCAAGATCGTTTCGGCGGCATTGGCGGCCGTCGACGAGGATTCTCCCATCAGTTCAAACATCTTCGTTACATGCTGAACGAATTTCTTGCGGATCTCGACAGACCGCGCATCCTCCTTCATGTAATAATCACGATCCGGTAACGAGAGGCCACCATTGCCAACATAAGCCACAACGACCTTTGAATTTTTCGCATCAGGCGCGCCGACTATGCCGATCGGGCCTTGGAATGGATTGGTGCGTTCAAGCGTAACGAACAGCCCCACCAGATCCTTCACGGATTTCACGGCGGCAGTTCGGTCTAACTCCGGTTTCAATGGCTGGATTCCCCGGGCATTAATAGCCGCCTCATCCATGCATGAACCGTATAGGTCGCCCATCTTCTTGGTGTCCGACCCCGCGGCTGCTTTCGTGTTGGACCTTGCGGCTTCAAGAATTGTCCGGGAACGTTCCTTGTTGGCTTCGCTCACAATCGACATAACGCCCCAGTTTGGGTAGCGCGCCGGGATGGGATTCTTGTCAAGAAACGTACCGTTTACGAAGCGCCAAAAATCGTCGCAAGGTTTACAGGTTGTGTCAAAGCCCGATGGCTCAATGCCGCTTTTTGTTGTTTCCGCCGCAAGCAGCGTGAAAGAAAAAAGGAAAGGAAGAGGTAGTAACCGCATGGGTAGATACCCTTAGGTTATACGGGAATCCCGCCAAATGATAGCGATCAAATGTAAATGCTAATTCGCCGCTTCTTCCAAAGCAAGTTTCCGCTGACGATAGAAGGCAAGCCGCGCTTTGAAATCGGCGGAAAGCTTAGCGAAGGCGGCCCAGTAATAACCGCCTACGAAGACCAGTAGGAAGGGGATAGCCAGGAAATTAAAGGTCTCAATCGCATAAGCGATCATGAACACAAACCACGTGCCTGCTGCCAATTCGAAAATTGGCAGCCAACCGATCCTGCTGCGATATTTAGTGCCCAATAATTTTTTCCGGTCCCCACCAATAGCGTATTTCGGAGTGCGGACGAAACCTGTTTGGTAGCCAACCAATGCCTCAAGCACCGCTTTGGCATTCGAAAGGGTCAATGCCACACCAGCGGAGAGCAGCGCGGGCATCAGCCAGAAAGAACGCTTCCAGGTTTTTGGATGCAGTTCACGCTGCGCAACCAGGTAGAACGCGGAGATGGACCAGAAGGAAGCGGCGATCAAGGGAAGATCGAAGAACAACATCTGCACCGGCCCCATATAGAAGCGGACGATCATAACCGGCAGCATCAGCACGGAGACGATCAACATCAGCGGATAAGAAATATTCGGGGTCAGATGGAAAAAAGCTTCCAGCTTCACGCGCCAAGGCAGGTTTGCCTTCAGCAGCATGGGCATCAGCTTTAGGGCGCATTGCGTCAACCCTTTAGACCAGCGTGTCTGCTGCACCTGGAAGCCGTGCATGTCCACGGGGAGTTCCGAGAGGCACTCCACTTCCGGGCAATAAATAAATTTCCAGCCCTTCACTTGGGCGCGATAGCTTAAGTCTGAATCCTCGGTTAATGTGTCGTGCTGCCAGCCGCCTGCGTCTTCAATCATGGCAACCCGCAGAATACCGGCTGTCCCGTTAAAGTTGAAAAACAAGCCGCCACCGGCGCGGGCCACATGCTCCAGCACAAAATGGCCATCAAGAAGCATGGTCTGCACTTCGGTCAGCATGTTGTAGTGCGAGTTCAAATAAGTCCAACGAGTCTGCACTACGCCCACCTTCGGGTCGGCGAAGTTGTGGATGGTGCGCATCAAAAAGTCACGAGGAATCAGGAAGTCGGCGTCGAACACGGCAACAAATTGGCCGGTTGCCGTCTTTAGGCCTTCTTGCAGCGCTCCTGCTTTGAAGCCATTCCGGTTGGTGCGGTGTATGTATTCGATGGGGTGGCCAGCGGCCCGGTACCCGGCTACAAGGCGTTCGGTAAAGGGGTGGGTCTCGTCGGTGGAATCGTCCAACACTTGGATTTGCAATAAGTGCCTGGGGTAATCGATCTTAACCACTTCTTCCAGAAGGCGCTCCACAACAAACCGTTCGTTGTACATCGGCAACTGAATCGTAACCGGCGGCAATTCTTCAAACTTGAGAGCAGGATTCGGAACTAGCTTATGGCGATTCTTGTAAAAGCCGCGAATCATTTCATAACGGTGTAAGCCGTAAAAACTCAGAACAATTAAAACGGCGAAATAAGGGATGAGCAGAGAATAGTCGAACCATGCCAATTGATGAATACCGGCGAAGGTATCATCGAAGAATGCATTCTTCATCCGGTCAACAGCCGACGTATTGTTCAACAACGCCAGAAGCGGCGTGAAGTAATCCATGAAATTCGTTCCACTCTCTCTTGGTCTAATTTCGGTCGCAATGTTCGCCGGGCTCTCATTGATGGGACATTCGCTGCTTAGCGGTTTGTCGCTCGGCGTATATCTAGTACTCTCAATATTTTACCTGATTTCAGCACGGATTGTGACATCCCATCATCTGTCCGCAAATGTCTCTGTTTTCATCATTTTGGCGGCATTGGTTTTTCGCATAACAGCGTGGATGCAGCCTCCTCTCTTTTCGGATGACGTTTTCCGGTACCGGTTTGAAGGTCAGGTTCAGTCTGCCGGGCTTAACCCTTATCTAGTACGGCCCTCGGATCCTATAAGTTCCCGCTTGAGAGATGCCGCATGGGGCAATGTAGTTGCAAAGGATGTTCGAGCGGGTTACGGACCGCTGGTTGAACGAATTGAGGCTTGGAATTATGGGCTGGCGGCCAGGATTTCCCCGGATCCTTTCGAGCAGTCGCATTGGTTCAAACTTCCCGCCGCATTGTTCGATTTGGGATGCTTGTTTCTACTCTGGCGGCTGGCTCCGGAACGGTTGCTATTTTATGCATGGTGTCCGGTGGTGGTGATTGAGTTTTGGGGGAACGGACACAATGACGCGATTCCCCTTTTTTTCATTCTTGCGGCGATTTTGGCGGAGCGCGGTGGAAGAGCTTGGCTTGCATTTCTATTGCTAGGTTTCGCCATCGCGGCTAAGTGGTGGCCTGCTGTTTTATTGTTGGCTTTCACAGGTCGCGATTGGAGGCGAATCGGCCAATGGCCTTTGGCCGCGTTGCCCTTGGTTTTGTTGGGTTTCCCCTATTGGGCTAACTTGGCGGAGAATGCCCAATTTATGACCGGCTTCGTTGGAGGATGGCGGAATAACGACAGTTTGTTTGGGCTGATCGCCCAATGCTTCGACAATCCTTACCACGCCAAATACTTTACCTTTGCCCTGATCGGCGCGGCGGCGGCTGTCATTGGATTCGTGAAAATGCCCATTGCATGGCGTGTCATGGGGACTATGATGGCGCTTTTGTTACTCTCTTCAAATTGCCATGTCTGGTACTTGACTTGGCTCGCGGCATTGCTGCCAATGACTCGCAGCTATGCGGCTGTTGCATGGATTAGTCTGGTCCCTATATTCCACTTTGCGCAGCTCGAATTCAAAATCACGGGCGTGTGGCGAGGAGTTTTGACCGAAAGATGGTACGTGTACGTCCCTGTATTTTTGCTGATTGTGTGGGAATTCCACATTCAAATAAGTGAGAGGAGGAGACGTTCAACTCCAGGCTCCCTACATCTTTTATCTTGACCGTGATTTTCGAATGAGCCATGCTAAACACATGAAACGCACAAATCTTGTGTTAAACGGAGAACTGATGGAAGAGGCCGTAAAGGTATTAGGTGTAAAAACATATTCCGCCGCCGTAAATCAGGCTCTCTCCGATGCCGTACGCGCCAAGAAAATACAAAGTTTGCGTGGTTTCTTCGGCCAGGGGTTGTGGCAAGGCGATTTGTGTGAAATGCGGGAAGATAACAAAGAAAAGGCCGCCGCCCAGTGATCCTGGTTGATACGTCGATCCGGATGGAATTACTAAATGGCCGCCTGGGTGACCAGGTGACCGATGCCCACCTTCAGCAGTTTGTTACGTGCGGACCTGTAGTGCAGGAAGTACTACAAGGAATGCGCGAGAACATAACCCCAGTTGCATTCCTTGATGCATTCAACGCCCTGCCCAGGTTGTGTGATCCGCTTTCAAACAGCCTGTTTTTAGCCGCTGCCGATCTTTATCGCCAGGGCCGCCGTCGCGGATTTTCCATCCGTTCGTCCAACGATTGTTTGATCGCCGCCATTGCCATGGAAAACAAAGTTCCTGTGTGGCATCGTGATCGTGATTTCGGATTTCTGGCCCAGTTCACGACGCTTGAAACGGTCAAGCGGCAGGTAAGCGGGGCCGTATAGTTTCGGGTGATTGCCGCTGCAAACGCGAATCAATCCGCGCGCAGACAAGGCATGGGATCGATATTCGCTGCTCTTCCTGCCTTGATAACCTGGGTCTTCGATGGCCACCGAATCGCCCGGTTCAAGCAAAACACGGGCAATCAAATCCCAGGATTGTTGAGAACCATTCACGATGACAACCTGGGGGGCATCCGTGTTGCCGAGGCAACAGTTCCTAAGGAAATTGGCGAGATTCCCGTGGGTGGCGGCTGGAAATTGTCTGCCGCACCTGCTCATTGCTTGAACAAATCCACGCCAAGCACTTTGGCGTAACTCACAAAATCCTGATCAGTCGTCAAGATAGACCATTTCCGCCTGAATGCCGTTGCGCAGATGATTAGGTCAACAGAGGATGATGCCACACCCTTGGACTTACAGACATTTGCGAAGCGCGCCGCCGTCTCATAGTCTTCGGTGACCAGTTGCTCGTCCGGAAACGATTGCAGCGCGGTTGCGATCTTGTTAAATTCGGCTTCCGTCCGGATTCCTGAAAGTGGTTCCTGCCGAATCGGTCCAATCATCGTCACCAGTCCAGTCCGGATAGTATCTTCCACTGGATAGTATCTTCCAAACGTTGAACTAAAGCGTTTTCCCTGGCCGATCTCCCTTCCGGCTTCCTGCGCAGACCGATAGACCAAACGCTGGTATCCACCAGGATCATGCTTTGTTCAGCGAACGAGATGCCTTGTAATCGTAATCAGGATCGTAATCAACGGTTCCCAACAGTTTAATAATCCCCATCTGCTTGCGGCGGTTAATGAATTCCACCAAAGCAGAGTTCACGGTGTCCTTCTTCGTCTTTAGCCCCCCGATCAATAAAGCCTGGTTCAGAAGTTGTTCGTTAATCGCTAAGTTCGTCGCCATATTTACACAATACAATGTGTAACTGCATGTGTGAACCTATTATTCTCATCTTCCTCAATCGCCGCCCACCCAACATCTAATAGAATGTATGTGTGCAGACCGATTCACTAGTGCAAGACGCCGTTTCCCGGCTCAATATGGTACGCCAGGAAATTGGCAAGGTTATTGTAGGACAGCAGGACGTCGTCGACGGCGTTCTCATTTGTCTTTTGGCAGGCGGGCACGTGCTGCTTGAAGGCGTTCCCGGCCTTGGCAAAACCACACTCCTACGGACACTCTCCCGTGTTTTGCATTTGAAATATTCGCGAATTCAATTCACGCCGGACCTGATGCCCGCCGACATTGTCGGATCCATGATGATGGAATCGGACGACCGCGGCGGCAAGATTCTACGCTTTCAACCGGGTCCCATATTCGCCCATCTCGTGCTGGCCGACGAAATCAATCGCGCCACTCCCAAAACGCAATCAGCATTGCTTGAAGCCATGCAGGAACGCACCGTCACCAGTGGCACTGTCACCCACGAACTGGAATCGCCGTTCCTGGTGATGGCCACGCAAAACCCCATCGAAATGGAAGGCACATATCCCCTTCCTGAAGCGCAACTGGACCGCTTCCTGATGAAGATCATCGTTGAGTATCCCACGCGCGCGGAATTGAAAATTGTCGTGGATCGCACGCTCAATGCTGAAAACGTGCAGCTCGATTCGATCCTCGACCGTAAGTCGATTCTCGACCTGCGCGCCGTATGCCACAAAGTTCTGGTTGCTCCGCATGTGATGGATTTCGCCGTGGATCTGGTCATGGCTACCCAGCCAGGCGGCAAGACCACTCATCCGCGGGCGGAGAAATATATCCGCTATGGCAGTTCGCCGCGCGGCGCGCAATCCTTGGTTGAATGCGGCCGTGTGTTGGCGCTGATGAAGGGACGTTTGCACCTTAGCACCGAAGACATTCAGTCCATCGCGCAGTCCGTGCTTCGCCATCGCATCATTCTTAATTTCGATGCCCACGCCGACGGAGAAACCCCCGACAGCATCTTGAAAGAAATCGTCAAGAGCGTTGTCCCCGCGGCGGTCTAGTCAGATGGCGGAAGCGTTAATCGACCGGCAGTTTCTTGAACGTTTGGAACGTCTCACTATCCACTGGCAGAAATCCTTTCAAGGGCTGGTGGGCGGCCATAATGCCTCGCGCTTTTCCGGCTCCGGACAAGAGTTCCTGGACCACCGCGGCTTTCACGAAGGTGACGACTTGCGGGCCGTGAATTGGCGCGCCTACATGCGTCTGGAACGTCTTATATTGAAGTTGTTTCAAGTAGAGCCGCGGGTGCCTGTGCGCTTTTTGCTTGACGCCTCCAGTTCCATGGCCACCGGTGATCCCGATAAATTTGAATACGCCCGCAAGCTAGCCGCCGCGCTCTGCTACGTGGGCTTGGTGCGCCTGGAAACAATTCTGATTCAACCCTTCCGCGATGGTTTGCTCGATCCTATTTCCGCTGGTGGTGGCCGTCACAGGTTTCAACCGATTGCCGAATTTTTGCAAGGTCTCGAAGCCGGCGGCAAGACAGACTTCCTGCAAGTGTCGCGCAAGTTCCTGGCGGAGTATCCGCAGCGCGGCCTGCTGATCATCATTTCCGATTTCCTTGACGATCGCGATGCGGAAAAGCCTTTGCAATATCTAGCCGACTTTGGCCATGAGGTTTTCCTAATCCACTTGTGGTCCGAACAGGACCGCCGTCCACCGTGGACCGGCGAACTGGAAGTGGAGGACGCCGAAACCGGCCAAACCACGAAAATGAATTTCGATGACGAGGCGCGCGAAGCTTACACGGCTGGGTTCGATGCCTATGCCGGGGCCGTGCGTCAAATGGCTTTACGCAAAGGCGGCAAGTACGTTGGGGTATCGACGTCCATTCCGGTTGAGGAAGCAATATTTGGGCCGCTAATGCTGGCGCGAGGGATTTACTAGGCAATGTTTTTCTTGAACCTCAGCATGGCGGAGTTTTCGGCGCTGTTCGCAGTGCTTGGCGGCGCGGTAGTCGCCTTGTATCTGTTGGACCGCTCTCGCAAACGAATCAAAGTGGCCACCTTGCGATTCTGGACGCCGTCGGACAAACCGCCCGAAGCCAGGCACAGCCGCAAGATTCAACAGCCATGGTCTCTTTTGCTTCAAATGCTGGGGTTGCTGTTGCTTCTCGCTGCTTTGGGTCAATTGCGTTGGGGCTCGCCTGAACGATCCTTGCGGGATCACGTGCTGCTGCTGGACACCTCCGCCTGGATGAATGCCCGCGACGGACGCCGCACGATTTTGGATCAGACAAAGACCGATGCCATTACATGGGCTCGTTCGCTGCCGGCTTCCGACCGCATCATGGTGGTTCGCACCGACGCGCTGCCCACTCCCGCCACCGTTTTTGAAACCAATCGCAGCCTTGTGGAAGATGCGATCAAATCATCCAAACCTTCCGCCTCCGCCTTACAGCTAACGCAAGCCGTCGATTTCGCGCGGCAGATGCAAAGGCTTCACGGACGTGGACAAGGCGAAATCGTCTACACAGGCTCCGGTCGCATTGCTGATAAGGAATCAGTCGCTTTGCCCAAGAATTTCCGCTTACTCACCTTACGCAAGGCCGGTGAAAATGTTGGCTTGCGCAAAGTTGCGCTGCGGCGCGGTGCAGCCGATGGTGAACTGTGGGAAGTTTTCGTCACCGCTCATAACTACGGTACACAGCCGCGCAAAATTCCGGTAGCGCTGGCTTATGGGCATGCGCCAGTCGCATCAGGTTTGCTGGATCTCGCGCCCGGAGCTGATCAAAACGGCCGCTATGAATTTCGCACTAAGGCTGGTGGCGAATTGGAAGTTCGTTTGATTGTCAACGACGCGATTGAAGCTGATAACCACGCAACCTTTGAGCTCCCCGCGCAGCGGCTATTAGATGTGGACGTCTATTCCGATCAGCCCGAACTACTGCGCCCATTCCTCGCGATTCATCCTTGGATCAGGCCGAAATTCATGACCACCAATGCCTATACGCCGGGAACAAAGGCATCGGTGGTGATCCTCGATCATTTCAAACCTTCCGCGCCGCCCAAGACGCAAGCCATCTATATTGAACCGGTGGGCGGGAGTTCTCCAGCCGGAGCCGCATCGCCAATCACGTCGGCCATGAAGCTGTCCTGGCGGAACGAACACCCCATCGCCGAAGGTCTCCGCACGGGCGACGTGCGCCTGGATCGCGGCGAAGTCTTCGCGTCCGGTGGCAACCTGACGGTGGTGGCTCAGGCCGATGGCAAGGCGGTTATTGTCGCATCCACCGAGCCACGCAAGGCCGTCATCCTCGGCTTTCACCCCGCCAAATCGCAACTGCGCTACGAGCTTGCGGCCCCTCTGCTGTTCGCCAACATTTTCAAATGGCTTGCGCCCGATGTGTTCGGGCAAAAGGAATGGAAAGGCGAAAGTATCGGGATGGTACGGGCACTGGTCGATAACAATCTGAAACCAGAAAATATTAAGGTGATTGGCGAGGGAGGCGTGGCCCTTCCGTTCACGCTGGAAGGCAACAAGGTGCAATTTTTCGCCGGTAACGAAGGCATGTTCCGCGTAGTTTCCGGTGGCCGCGAACAAGTTTACTCGCTCACGCTGCCCGAGATTGCTGAAACCACTTGGGACCCGCCCAAAGACGTGCGCCGCGGATTGCCGGGCATCTTTTCCGGTGAAGCGAGTTCCTACGATTTATGGCAGTGGCTGGCGCTGGCCGGTGGGCTTTGCCTGCTACTTGATTGGCTCTGGTTCGGCCGCATTAAACTGCATTCCGCCGCCACTCCATCGCCGCTTGACGCCATGTCGCGCTGGGTTTCCGGGTGGAGGAAAGCAGCATGAGCTTCGAACGCCCTTGGATGTTACTAGCTGCTCTGATTCCTCTCGCCTGGCTTGCCTGGGAATGGCGGAAGGGACGGCAACGAACGTCGCTCACTCTGAAGGCCCTGGGCTTCTGTGCGATTCTGCTTGCTTTGGCCGAACCTTCGATGGTGACATCTGAATCGAAGATGGCGGTTTCCGTGTTGGTGGATACTTCTGACAGTATTTCAGAGGAAGGGTTGAAGCGCGCTTCGACGATTGCCAATCAGGTGTCCAAGCAACGCGGCCGTAATTGGGTGAAGGTGATTCCGTTTGCCCGCACAACTCGCAAAGAAACACCGGGGGAAACAGCCGGCGGCTTCCAGTTCAAACATAGCCAGGGCGAAGTGGGACGTGGCACCAATCTTGAAGGAGCTGTCCGCGAGGGCATGGCGGCGATGCCTGAAGGGCTTGTTCCAAAACTGCTGTTGCTTACCGATGGTCACGAAAATAAAGGCAGCATCGCCCGCGCCAGCTACCAAGCGCGGCAAGTGGGCGCACCCATCGATACTATTGAGCTTGCCGGCCGGCCCAAGCCGCAGCTACGCCTGGAATCGGTGATCGTGCCCGGCCAAGCTTACACTGGTGATCATTTCCCAATTGAGCTCATCGTCACCGCGCCGAAGAAGACCTCTAGTACTGTGGAAGTTTCCGCCGAAGGCAAAACCATTGGAAGCAAGCAGGCGGACTTGGAACCGGGCGTGAATCACGTGCGCTTAAACGTCAGTCTCAACGTGGCCGGTTCTGTCGATCTCATTGGCGTTCTGCGCTCCGACGGCCAAGGGGAACTGCGTTTCGCCCGCGCCATCTCGCTCAGCAAGCCGCGCCTTCTTTATGTTTCTCAAGATCCGGATGGATCGGAAAAGCACTTGTTGGGGGTTTGGAGTTCTTCCCAGTTTTCCATAGACAAAGCGTCTGAGTTTTCCGATGCAAAATTGGCCGCCTATCAAATGGTGGTGTTCAACAACACCGATCTTGAAATGATGTCCGCGGATAAGAAAGCAAGCGTGGAAGCCTACGTCAAGCATGGCGGCGGCTTGTTGGTCATCAGCGGCGAACGGAACGTCTATCTTGAAAACAAAAAGGGTGAGGACCTGCTGGAGAAAGCGTTGCCCGCCAAGCTCGCTCCGCCTCGCTCACCCGAAGGCACGTGCGTGGTTCTGATCATCGACAAGTCTTCTTCGATGGAAGGCCGCAAAATGGAACTGGCTCGCCTTGCCGCAATCGGAGTCGTGGAAAATCTACGGCAGATCGATTTCGTTGGCGTCCTGATCTTCGACAATTCGTTTCAATGGCAAGTGCCCATCCGCAAGGCGGAGGATCGCAAGACCATCCAGCGGCTTATCGCCGGCATCACTCCCGATGGCGGAACGCAAATCGCACCGGCGCTTAACGAGGCCTATCGACGCGCTCTTCCCGTCAAGGCAACCTTCAAACACATCGTGCTGCTTACCGACGGCATTTCCGAAGAAGGCGACAGCATGGCGCTATCGAAGGAGGCGGCGAACAATAAGGTAACCATTTCAACCGTGGGCCTGGGGCAAGACGTCAACCGCGCTTACCTTGAGAAAGTGGCCGCGTTCGCTAAAGGCAGAGCTTACTTTCTAAACGATCCCGCCGGGCTGGAACAGATACTTTTGAAGGACGTGATGGAGCACACTGGGTCCACCGCGATAGAAAAGAACTTCTCCCCCATTGTGCAAAAGAAGGCGGAAATTCTGGATGGCGTCGGTATGGAATCAGCTCCTGCTTTAAAAGGCTACGTGAAGTTTGAAGCCAAGCCGTCGGCCGACCTTATTCTGGCTGTGGACCAAAAAGACCCGCTGCTGGTGAGATGGCAATACGGACTGGGGCGTTCAGCGGTCTTCACTTCCGATGCCAAAAGCCGCTGGGCCGATTCATGGATGGCTTGGAATGGCTTCGACAAGTTTTGGCAAAATGTTGCGCGCGACCTTTTGCCGCACGCACAGGACGCGGAAGCGAATCTGGAACTAGACCCCGTTGCCGGGGAATTGGTGGCCACCTACAAGATTGCGGGAAACGCCGTGGAGCCGGGAAAATTGCCGGAGCTATTCATCTTCGGCCCAGATAATTTCCGCAAGCCCGTGACCCTTACCCGCGCCGCTGGGGGCCTCTATAAATCACGCATTCCCATTGGCGAACGCCAAGGTTTATTCCGCATGAGGCCGCTTGAAGAATCGCGGCTATTTCCTGAAATCGGTTACTACCGACAGGAAGCCGAGATGAACGATTACGAATCGAATCCCGATCTGTTGAAGCAGATCAGTTCCTTCACCGGGGGGCGTTTCAATCCAACTGTTGACCAGGTGTTTCAATCAAACGGGCGTAGCGTTTCCGCCGTAATGCGCTGGTGGCCGGGATTGCTTGCGCTTGCCATAGGGCTGAATCTCGCCGAACTGATAATCCGCAAGGTGCGTGCGATCCGCAGCGAACGGACGTATAATCAAGCAAAACAATTCCAGGAGGCCTAATTGTGCCAAACCGTAGAAATTTCTTAAAGGCCGCGAGCACCGCGCCAATGTCCGGAGCCTTCGCCGCCTCAGCCGCCACCAGCAAAGTGATCAGTGGCAAGGGCCGTGATTATTTCAAGGAGCTAGGCGTGCGCACGATGATCAATGCCGCCGGCACCTATACCGCGCTGACGGCGTCCCTGATGCAACCGGAGGTGATGGATGCGATCAACTATGCCTCCAACAAGTTTGTCCGTTTGAACGAACTGCACGATGCCGTGGGGCGCCGCATCGCTGAGATGGTGCAATGCGAAGCGGCGATGGTGCCATCTGGCGCCGCCGCCGCATTGACCGCCGGAACCGCCGCCTGTGTGGCGGGGAGTGATGCCGATGCCATTCGCAGAATCCCGACGGACATGACCGGGCTGAAGACCGAAGTGATCATTCAGAAGTCGCATCGCTATGGTTATGATCATGCGGTCCGCAACTGCGGCGTAAGTATGGTGGAAGTGGAAACCGCGGCTGAGCTTGAGCGCGCCGTCAACAAGCGCACCGCGATGATGTTGTTCTTCAACGCCAACAACAACGAAGGCAAGATCCAGGATGAGGAGTTTGTACGTTTGGGCAAGAAGCACGGCATCCCGACGATGAACGATGCCGCGGCCGACGCCTTGCCGGTTGAGAATTTATGGAAGTGGACCAAGATGGGTTTCGATCTGGTCACTTTCAGTGGTGGCAAAGGAATTCGCGGACCGCAAAGCGCCGGGCTGCTGCTGGGCCGCCGGGAATTGATTGCCGCAGCGCGCATGAATACTTCTCCGAATGGCGATACTGTTGGGCGGGGCAACAAGGTGAACAAGGAAGAGTTAGTTGGCATGATGGCCGCAGTGGAAGCCTATGTGAAGCGCGACCATGCTGCTGAGTGGAAGGAATGGGAGCGCCGCCTGAACGTGGTGGCCACCGCGGCCAAGAGCATTCCCACGGTGACCACGGAAACCTTTGTGCCTTTAATCGCGAACAGTGTTCCGCATCTTCATATTCGATGGGACGAATCCAAAGTTAAAGTCTCTTACGCTGACGTTGTGAAGAAGCTGCGCGACGGCGAGCCATCTATTGAAACCACGCCTGGTTCGAACGATAGCCTGTTCATGAACTTCTGGATGCTGCAAGCGGGTGAAGCGGAGATTGTGGCGCGGCGTGTTAAGGAAGTTCTGAAAGCGGCTGTCTAGCGGGCTTGTATGCGGTCTTGTTGGGCGCTTCATTTACTTCTGCCCGCCGTGTGGGCTCAGCCTGAAGCTCTGCGCGTTGGCGATGGTGTAACAGCGCCCAAAATGATTTCTCAAGCTGTGCCCAAGTTCACGGCAGCAGCTCGACGCGCTCTTGTGCAAGGGACGGTTCTCATTGGATATGTGGTGGACAAAAAAGGTGAACCCACCGACATCGAAATAATTAGCCCGTTAGGTTTCGGTCTAGATGAAGAGGCCGTTCGCGCCGTTGGTAGTTGGCGTTTCGTTCCCGCCACCAAGGAGGGCAAGCCCATAAGGGTCTTTTCCCAAGCAAAAATTAATTTTGAGTTTCCTGGAAGTTGGACCGACACTACGTCCGAACGACGCCGAACGTCCTTCAATATCGCTGTCAATAATCTCAGCAGGGGAAGTGAAAGGGGCAAAGCCTCAGCGATTGCGTCGCTCGAAAAGTTAGTCAAGGAGAAATATCCCCGCGCCATTGCATTGATGGGGCACTACTATGTCATCGGAGAAACACCATCAAGGATCCCGAAATAGGTCTCGCCCTGCTGGATGCAGCGGCCAAGAAAGGAGACGATTACGCTTTGTCCGAACTAGGTAATCTCTACTTGAAAGGCGAAACTGTTCCCCAAGACAAGAACCGCGGGTTCGATATGTTGAAGGAAGCATCTGTCCCAGGAAGCACTCAGGCCCAATTCCAATTGGGACAGCGCTTCGAGATTGGCGATTCCGTGGAAAAGGATCTGCCTCGCGCTATTCGCCATTTCCGATTATGCGCGGCCAAAGACGTTGCCGTTTGCCAATATAGATTGGCGCGGCTATTGTTGGAAGATCCGCTGGAGCGGAATCGGATTCAGGGCATCGCGTGGATGGAACTGGCAAGCGTCAAAATCGCTGAAGCCGACAGGGAAATGCGCCGGTTAAAAAAAGCTTTGACCGAAGAACAAGTGAAATGGGTCGAGCAGTTAAAACCTCAATTGTTGCGGCGCGATTGAAGCCTAGGCAAGGCGTAGAATGAAACTATGCGCGCCGTACTTATTCTATTTTCGATTGCCATTCTATCCGCCCAGGACGGAGCAACCCCGGTAGATCCGGTGCTTGACTGGTTGCCACTCGACACGGAAACGCTTGTTGTCGCGAACTATCAGCAAACCATTCAGCAGGCGCTGGGGGGCTCCGCAATCAACCCGGCCGCCGATTTTCAATACCAGCACTTCGTTCAGCTTCCCAGTTTTATGTTCACCACGGCGACTCTGCTGAATAAGAAAATGATCTATGAGGCCACGGCTGCCCGCCGCTTCCGTTTACCGCCGGTGACAGCGCAAGGAGCTATTCCGCTGGGAACTTCCCTCTACGATAGCTGCACGTTCATTCAATACGACGCGCCCGTGAATGATGTCGTGCAGGCGGCGCTGGCGGCTTACCCTCGCGAAAGTGTGGCGCAACAGCTGGCTTGGATCGTGCAATATGTCCCACACCAGCAATTGGCGGGCATTCCAAACTACAAGGCCTGGGTAGTGATGCTGAAGCCCGACTTGCTGCTGGTGTCGCCCGACCGCGATTTTCTTGAGACCGTTCTGCAACGCTACCGCAAGCCAAAGAACGACAAGCGCGCCTTTCCGGCGGATGCCCCGGCGTGGAAGTGGATCGACAAGACAGCATCCTACTGGGGCATTCGTGTATATGACATTGATTCCATCGACGATCCCACTTCGCCGTTCATAACCAAGTCATGGTCTTGGGACGACAGCAAGGCGACCGCGTTCACTTTCCAATATGACGGCGGTTCGCGCGCTCTGAAG
>JAYVXT010000005.1:0-9341 GCA_043785065.1 Bryobacterales bacterium
GTGAAAAGCAACATGATCGGCACGGCGGTGAAATAGTCCCGGGTGAATCGTTCGGGAATTATTGCGTTATCGGCCAACCTCCTCCCCACCGCCAGGTAATATTGCATATTTCCTTGCCGTACCGCTCCGGAACGGATGAGGACTTTATCGCCTTTAGAGTCACTGCGGACAATAAAGTCTTTGTTTCCCGCCATCCCTAAAATGAAACGGCCTTGCAGGACTTGCGAGCTTTCCACCCCTAAGGCTCGATACCCGTTGGAGGCCTCAAGAACCTTGCCCTTGCTATCGGCTATTAGGATGATGCGTTGCAGTCTTTCCACAAAGGAGCTCTCTTCGGGATCTTTCGAATCGAAATACCATACTGAAACTTCGTTTTCAATTCTAAGGTAACCCTTTACCGCCGCCCACTCTTGTTCCACTATCTCCCGCATACGATCATCAAGAGTCTCTCGAAGGCTTGCTCGAAAATAGAGCCCAACCGCCGCAAGAAGAACGGCGAAAATCGCGAAATAACTTAGGGTTAGACGGAATCTTAGCCCGCGCACCAGGCCCAACAGGTTAGGTGGAAGCCTCACGGCCCCATTATAAGCAACTTTACTCACATTGTGGCTATTCCGTCCGATGAGGTACTAGACCGGAGCCTTGATTGCTGTAACAAAATTCCTGTCAAAGAAGAATTTTTCTTTCAAATACGAAAAACTTCTTGTTATGATGGAGTTTGTTATAAGTTGCTTGGCTCTTCGTTGGGGTAAGTACTATTCATGGTTTTTGAAAATTTAAGACTTAAGCACGGCTCCTTGTTGTTTAATACTCAAAGGTTCGACATTCCAAGGATTGAATTGGCATGGCACTGATATTTCCTAAGCATTTGGACGTAATTGTCCGGACGCTCGCTCCCCTCTTGGGTTTGGGCGCGGTGGGTGGAATTGGGTTGGTGTTGTTTGCCACTCTGCCCGATAATTTGGAGCCCGGTTATATGCCGGAGCAACCGGTCCCTTACAGTCACAAACTGCATGCCGGTAATCTGGGTCTTGATTGCCTTTATTGTCATAGCACAGTGGACAAGTCATCTTTCGCGGCGGTCCCGGCGAGCCAAACTTGCATGAACTGTCACAAACAGGTTAAGAAGGACAGCGAATCGATCCGCCCCATCAAGGAAAGTTACGAATCCGGAATGCCTATCAATTGGTTGAAAGTTCACAAGCTGCCTGATTATGTCTATTTCAACCACAAAGCTCACGTAAACGTTGGGGTCAGTTGCGTAAGTTGCCACGGGCGCATCGATCAAATGGTTGAAGTGAAACAGTTTGCCAACCTTACTATGAGTTGGTGTCTTGAATGTCACCGCAATCCCGCGCCAAATATCCGGCCCGTGGAGTTGGTGACCAAACTCGATTGGAAGCCTGTGGGACGTGATCCGGCGGATATCGGGCGCGAACTGATTGCCCAGAAACATATAAATCCGCCCACAAATTGCTCGGGGTGTCATCGATGATCGTTCAGATTCAAGGAATCAAGCAGACCGGCAAGAAGTATTGGCGCAGTCTGGAAGAATTTGCCGATACGAGTCAGTTCAAGCAATGGATTGCTGAGGAATTCCCCGCTAGCGCCGAGGATGTTGCCGATAGCAATTCGCGCCGCAAATTTCTCAACATTATGGCCGCCTCAATGGGCCTGGCCGGCTTGTCCGGTTGCCGCCGCCCTGAGGAGCATATTCTTCCTTACTCGACGAGCAATGAAGAACAAATCCCGGGCGTGCCGCTGCGCTACGCCTCGGTGTTTTCCTTAGGTACTCGTTCGCAGGGCCTAGTTATCGAATCGAATGACGGCCGTCCAACGAAAATCGAAGGAAATCCACAGCACCCGAATTCGTTAGGCGCAGCCTCTGGGTTTGCCCAAGCTTCTGTTCTCAGCCTTTATGATCCGGATCGTTCCCGCGCAGTGCTTGAAGGCGGCAAAGTCTCCAAGTGGGAGTCGTTCAGCGAATCCTTAAAGGCGCAAAACTGGGGGGATGGATCCGGACTCAGAGTGCTTAGTCAGGCTGTCAACTCTCCCACGCTCTCGGCGCTGCGCGCGGAAGTGCTCGCGAAGTATCCGAAATCCGCCTGGGTTGAATACGAGCCAATTAACGAAGACACTGTGCTTGCCGGCTCGGAGTTGGCCTTCGGCCAGCGCTTGCGCCCGGTATACGACTTCGAAAAAGCCAAGGTGATTCTCTCCTTGGATAGTGACTTCTTACTGCACGATTCCCCTGGGCTTGAGGCAACTCGCGGCTATGCCAGAGGCCGTCGCAACGCCGAAGGATTGAGCCGCCTGTACGTCGCCGAGTCGAATTACTCGGTTACCGGAGCGCAAGCCGATCATCGCTTGCGAGTGAAACCCTCTGAAGTGCTCGGTTTTGCCGCCGATCTAGCGCGCGAAGCCGGAGCCTTACCGCAAGGCCTAAAAATCCTCGGCCAAAACGACAAATTCGCGAAATGGACCAAATCCGTAGCGAAGGACTTGCTTGAAAACAAAGGTTCGGCTGTCGTAATTACCGGCGCGCGCCAGTCAGCCGAAGTTCACGCCGTTGCCGCATTGCTCAATCAAATGATTGGTGCAATTGGCTCTACTGTAAACTACGTCAAGCACGAGCGCGAATCCATGTCGGCCGCAATCACAAAGCTATCGGAAGAGCTAGCTTCGGGCGCTGTGAAAACTGTTGTGATTCTCGGAGGGAATCCTGCTTACGACGCGCCTGCCGACGCAAATTTCGCGGCCAATCTAAAGAAAGCCAGCGTCATTCACCTCGGCTATGAAGTCAACGAAACCGCGAAGCTCGCCGGCTGGCACATTCCGGAAGCGCATTACCTCGAAAGTTGGGGCGATGCTACCTCCGATGGGACCGCCTCAATTCAGCAACCAATAATTGAACCGATGTTCGGCGGAAAGTCAGCCATCGAATTGGCGGCAAGTATTGCGGGCATCGCCGGTAAGGGCTTTGAACTGGTCAAAGCGCATTGGAAGTTGGAAGATAAAGCCTGGCGCAGAGCATTGCACGATGGCATCATCGCCTCGTCTCCCAAGGCCGAATTTGTCAAAGCCGCCGCCGATCCCAAGCGCATCGACGCCGCCGTAAATGCCACACCGAAACCGTCCTCGGGTATGGAAGTCGCCTTCTTTTCCAGCGCCACCACATATGACGGCCGCTTCGCCAACAACGGCTGGCTGCAGGAAACGCCCGAACCGATGCTCAAATTGGTTTGGGACAACGCCGGAATCATTTCTCCGAAAACCGCCAAATCGCTTGGTGTGGAAGATAAGGATATGCTTGCGATTACGGTCGGCGGCAAAACGGTTAACGTTCCCGCGACGATTTTGCCTGGCCATGCCGACAACACCGTTTCGGTAACCCTCGGCTACGGGCGCAAGGAAGTCGGCCGCGTCGGCAGGGACGTCGGTGTCGACGTCTACCCGATCCGTACTGGCGCGGGTATGGGTTTCGCCGCGGCCCAAATCGTGAAAGGCTCAGGCAAGCATAACCTGGTCACCACCCAGGATCATTTTTCGATGGAGGCGCGTCCCATCGTGCGCGAAGCGAAGGTAGAAGATTATCATCACCATAAAAACTTCGCTACGCACGAAGATGAGGAAATCGAGCAATACTCCCTCTACGGCTACCACGATTACAGTAAGGGAAATCAATGGGGATTGGTGGTGGACCTCAATTCCTGCGTTGGCTGCAATGCCTGCATCACCGCTTGCCAAGCAGAAAATAATATTCCGATCGTTGGTAAAGATCAAGTGGAACGGGGCAGGGAAATGCATTGGATCCGCCTCGACCGCTATTTCTCTTCAACCAGCGAAGACGAAAACCACGTTGCCAGTGAAGATCCGCAAGTGGTTTACCAACCCATGGCTTGCCAGCAGTGCGAAACCGCTCCTTGCGAAGCAGTATGCCCGGTTGCGGCAACCAATCATTCCCCTGAAGGCCTGAACGACATGGCTTATAACCGCTGCGTCGGCACGCGGTATTGCGCCAATAACTGTCCTTTCAAGGTGCGCCGTTTTAACTATCTGAATTGGCACAAGGACATCGAAGAGTCCACCAAAATGGTCTTTAATCCCAACGTGACCGTGCGCATGCGCGGCATCATGGAAAAGTGCACCTATTGTGTCCAGCGCGTGCAGGAAGCAAAAATTCAAGCTAAAGTGGAAGGCCGCCGCGCGGTTCGCGATGGAGAAATCCAAACCGCCTGCCAACAGACTTGTCCGGCCGAGGCCATCACCTTCGGCAACATTAATGATCCAAACAGCGCCGTATCTAAGTTGAAGAAGAAAGACTTGAACTACGGACTGCTCAAGGAACTTAATCTTAAGCCGCGTACCAGCTACCTAGCTAAGTTGCGCAACCCGAATCCGGAGCTCGCATAAGATGGCTCAGCAATTGACTCAGGAAATCGAAGAAAAAGACCGGCTAGCGCTTGCGCAGATGAACCAGCCGCTGATAACCGGCAACCCCACTTATCACGATATCACTCGCGTGGTAAGCGAAATCGTGGAAGTCAAGACGCAGAAGATTTGGTACATGGCGCTGGGGATAACTGGCGGCATTACTGCCATTCTTGGCTCAATGCTTGCTTACCTTGTCTGGAACGGCATTGGCGTTTGGGGAAATAATTCCCCGGTTGGTTGGGGTTGGGACATTACCAACTTTGTGTTCTGGATCGGCATCGGCCACGCCGGTACTTTGATCTCGGCCATTCTGTTTTTGTTCCGCCAAAAATGGCGTACTTCCATCAACCGCTTCGCCGAAGCCATGACCTTATTCGCAGTGGCCTGCGCGGCTATCTACCCCGGATTTCACGTCGGTCGCCCCTGGCGCGCTTATTGGCTCTTCCCCATCCCGATTGCCGATCACGGCATGTGGCAGAATTTCCGCAGCCCTCTTGAATGGGACGTTTTCGCGGTATCAACCTACGGTACGGTTTCCGCCCTATTTTGGTTCGTCGGTTTGATTCCTGATTTAGCCATTCTCCGGGATCGCGCCACTACCAAAATCCGCCGCATCGTTTATGGGGTGCTGAGTCTTGGTTGGCGAAGCTCTTCCACACATTGGAAGCATTACGAAAAGGCTTACACTATTCTGGCTGGCATCTCCACACCCCTGGTGCTCTCGGTGCACACCATAGTTTCCTTCGACTTCGCAGTTTCGATTCTTCCGGGCTGGCACACCACCATTTTCCCGCCCTACTTCGTCGCGGGCGCTATCTTTTCAGGATTCGCCATGGTTGTCACACTGATGGTGATTGCCCGCTGGGTCTTCAAGGTCGAACACATTGTCACCATGAAGCACTTGGAAAATATGTGCAAAGTGATGGTCGCCACCGGCACAATCGTCGGCTATGCTTACGCCACGGAAATGTTTATCGCCTGGTACTCGGGTAATCCATACGAACAATTCGCATTCATCAATCGCGCTACCGGCCCCTACTACTGGGCTTATTGGATCATGATCTCCTGCAACGTTCTGTCTCCTCAGGTGTTCTGGTTCAAGAAAATGCGAACCTCTATTCCGGTTATGTTCGTGGTTTCGATCATCGTGAATATCGGAATGTGGTTTGAGCGGTTCGTGATTATCGCAACCAGTCTCCACCGCGATTTTCTACCTTCGAGCTGGGGTTACTTCCACCCGACGTTTGTCGACATCTTGACGTTCTTTGGAACGTTCGGCTTATTCTTGACTCTGTTCCTGCTCTTCGTCCGCTTCCTGCCCATGATCGCCGTGCAAGAAGTGAAGGGGACCATGGCAGCGGAAAAACATTAACGAGGACGCACAATGATCAAAGCACTCATTGAAAAGCTCCTGACCCCGAAAAAAGGCACGTTCGGCGTCGCCGCCGACTTCCAGTCGGTGGAAGGCATCATGTCCGCCGTTCTTCGGGCTCGGGCAGAAGGATATACCAAACTAGAAACCTACACTCCCTTTCCGATTCACGGCATGGACGAAGCATTAGGGAATCCCCCTTCGGTCTTGGGCTACATTGTGATCTGCGTTGGCCTTTGCGGCACGGCCGTCGCCGTCGCCCTCACCTATTGGGTTGGAACCACCGCCTACCCTCTGGTGATTGGCGGCAAGCCGATGTGGGCCATAGAATATACCCTACCCATTATTTTTGAGCTCACCATCTTATTTTCCGCATTTGCGTCCTTGCTCGGAATGCTGCACCTTAACCGGTTGCCGCAGTTTTATCACGCGCTGTTTAACTATTCGCATTTCCCAAAGATTTCAGACGACGCTTTCGTACTAGTGATCGAATCGCAAGACCCGAAATTCAACGCCGAAAGGGCCAGTAAATTTCTGAGTTCCATTGGCGGTCATGTGGTCGAAGTGGTGGAGGAATAATGAAGTACTTATCTCTCATGTTCGGCGTCCTAACTATTATTTTGTTTCTTTCCGCATGTTCCGGTCCGCGCCAGACGCCGTTTGAAATTATTCCGGATATGGATCATCAAACCAAGTGGAAAGCGCAGATGGAAAATCCGTTCTTTGCCGATCACCGCGCCAGCCGCAAACCGGTGGAGGGCACGGTGGCGCAAGGAAAACTGTTCGACGATGACGCCTATCACCTTGGCGTGGTCGACGCGAAATACATTGGGCGCAATCCGGAAAAAGTGAATAAAGAATTAGTTCTCTACGGACAACGCAAATTCAACACTTATTGTTCGCCTTGCCATGGCCAAACCGGCGACGGCAAAGGCATTGTGGCGCAGCGCAGTTTGTGGCAGGTCGGCAACTTGCAGGATCCGCGCGTGAAGGAATATCCCGATGGCGAAATTTACTCAGTGGCAAGCGAAGGCCGCCGTCAAATGAATGGGTATCGAAACCAAATCAGCGATCATGACCGTTGGGCAATCGTTTCCTATGTCCGGGCGTTGCAACGCGCCAGCGCCTCATCGCTAACAGACGTCCCGGCGGAACTCCAAGGGCAGTTACATTAAGAGGAAAAGGATTCCAGAATAGATGGCTCACGATCTTCAACACGATACGCCGGTCGACAGCTTTCGCCTTCAAGCGGGTACTTGGACCAATGTCCGGAACGTTTTGGCGGCGACGGCACTAGTCGGTTGGGCAGCCTGTTTGGCTGGCTATTTGCAAAATCAAGACCAATTCGCCCGGTCCTACCTGGTAGCCTTTCTGGCCACAATCTTCATGGCTCTAGGCGGCATGCTCTTTGTCATGATTCAACATCTGACCAACAGCGTGTGGAGCGTTACTGTGCGCCGGCTCATGGAATCATTAATGATGTCACTGCCGGTTGGGGCGGTTCTATTCATTCCCATTGCCTTGAATACGCATTCCCTTTACGAGTGGGTTCACCCGGAAGTGGCTAGCCATTTTAGTGCGACAAAAGCATCGTATTTGTCCGAGCACGCCTTCGTTTTGCGCGCATTTATTTACTTCTTAATCTGGACGCTGCTCGCATGGCGCCTTTGGTCCGTGTCGCGCCAGCAGGACCAAACCGGGGCCGCCAGCCTATGTTATTCCGCCGCTAAAGTCAGCGCGCCTGGAGTCTTTTTCCTGTTCCTCTCCGCAACTTTGGCGGCTTTTGATTGGAACATGTCCATTAACCCCCACTGGTACTCCACCATCTATGGTGTGTACTGCCTGAGTGGCGGGGCATGGGCGTTCTTTGCCATCTTAATCTGGATCTGTCTCCGCCTGCGAGTCAATGGGATTCTCGTAAATTCAATCACGGCTGAACATTATCACGATCTTGGCAAATGGCTATTCGCCCTTACCGCTTTTTGGGCATACATTGCCTTCTCCCAATACATGTTGATTTGGTACGCCAATCTGCCCGAAGAGACCATCTATTATAAAGTGAGGCTAGAAGGATCATGGCAATACCTAACCAAGGCACTTCCACTCATTCATTTTATCTTCCCTTTCTTTTTGTTGATCGCCCGGCCCGTGAAACGCAATTTAGCCTTCCTAAGCATCGTTTCCGTGTATGTCTTAGTCGTGCATTATTTGGATGTTTATTGGATGATCATGCCCAATTATTTCAAGAGCGGCATCCAATTCCATTGGTTGGATTTGGCTTCGATAGTCGCTGTTTGCGGCACATATGGGTTCTTCTTCTGGCAACGACTGAAGGATGCTCCAATAGTTCCGGAAGGTGATCCCCGGTTGGCCAAGTCTTTGAGGTTCCACAATGTCTAAGCAATTCGATAAGCACGAGCACTTAAAACACATTCCGCCCGGGACGCAGTTTGACGACTCCGAACCGCGCAGTGGCTTAATTCTGGCCGGTGCGCTGATCAGCGCTGTTTTTCTGATTCTAACCATCAATGGAGTCAACTCTTACTACACTTGGTATAAGGACAAAACTCTATACGAAAGACAGTTGGCTCCGCCGTCCGTGGAATTAGGAGCCATTCGCGCCCAGGAAGACCAAGCACTTAACAATTACGGTTTTGTCGAAAAAGATAAGGGTATCGTCCGGTTGCCGATCGCGCGCGCAATCGACTTGGTGATCTCCGAGTCTGCCGAAGGCAAAGAGAAGTATCCGGTGGCGGCGAAAGTCGTTCCTCCGCCCAAAGCCGACGACGCGCCTCTCGCTGCTGGCGCAGGGCCTGGGACGGCTGCCGCGACGCCAGTCCCTGCTGCCGCCGTACTGCCCCCTGCGTCCGTGCCAAGCCCTAAGGAAATGCCCGTCAAGGAAAAGCATTGATCCAAAGAATCTCAGTAGCGCTGCTTCTCACAAGCCTTGCGCTGGCGGTCGGACCTACGGATCCCTCGGTAGTCCCTCAGGAACTTGTTGGTGTGGGAATCGAGGAAAAACTGGGTACGCAGCTGGATCTCGATTTCACTTTTATGGGAGCCGATGGCCACAATACTTCCTTGCGCCCCTATTTTAATAAGAAGGGAAAGCCAGTGGTTCTCATCTTCGCCTATTACACTTGTCCCATGCTCTGCTCCATGGTTCTCAATGGAGCATCCCAGTCCTTCCGGGAGCTTTCATGGACAATCGGAAATGAATTCGATGTCCTAACCATTAGCATCGACCCGCGGGATGACTGGCAATTGGCGGCTAAGAAACAGCAGTCCTACTTGACCAACTACGAAAAGTCGGCATCCGGATGGCGATTCTTTGCCGATTACGCCGGTCATGCCAAAATGCTGGCCGATCAAGCCGGATTCAAATATAAATGGGACGGGACCAAAGAACAGTATGCTCATGCCGCGGCGATGCTTGTCCTAACTCCGGAAGGAGTTGTCTCGCGCTATCTCTACGGCATTAGATTTAAGAGCCGCGATTTGAAGTTGGCTCTTACCGAAGCCAGCCAGTCCCGAA
>JAYVXT010000006.1:0-2857 GCA_043785065.1 Bryobacterales bacterium
CCAAGATGTGGCGGTCAACGCGGCTTCCAGACTTGGCCCGCCAACTTTTGACCCTGCGGCGATGTTGTCGAACAAGATCAACGGCGAACCGTCGATCACAATCGATGTGATGGTCTTCCGCATCTCGGCGTCGTCTTCGGGGTAAGCTTTGACCGCGATGTCTCGCCCTGTTTTGGCCACGGCAACAATGTTGGCCAGCATTGTTTTTCCGCTGCCTGGTGTGGTCGCATCGAATATGAAAAGCGGCACTGGTCCGCCGATGGCATCCCTCGCTATGACCGTGAACATTGCGGCCAGCCACACGAATCTATGGGCATCGCTCTTGAACGGGAAATCCGCAACAAGCTCCATGAGAACGAGCAACTTATTCTGAGCATCCGCGAGCGTCGGTGATTCCGGAATTGGGTCGAATTCGCAGGATGGCAAGTACAAGATCGCCGTTGATTCGTCCCAACCTTCTTGGTCGAGAATCGTTCCGTCGGGACGAATCGTGGGGGCCTCAATGATGCCCTTCAGAGATCGCACGTTGGAGTAATGATGACGCGCTAAAAGTTCGTTGACGATCCATCGCCTGGGCATGCAAGGAACTTCAACCATTTGGCCGGACTTGTTGGGTTTTTCCTCGAAATAGTTGACATGCCGCGTGACGATTTCCATTAACGCGTCAGCGCCGAGCAAGGAAATACTAGTCATTCCCTCTGGAATACTAGGATCACGTCGCCTTCTTCCGCCGTCGGATGGATGAACGGATACCAATGAAGTTCCGCGACAAAAGAGCGTCGACTCCTTCGCGATCGCGGACTCAATCAGGTCTAAGGTAGGCGTGTGGAAGTTGGCATCGCCCAACACTGGCAAGCGGTCGTCGGTCGCGGTCGCGTTGCTGGTTTCTGGCAAGCTTGCCGGCGGTTCCCACTCTGGCAAGAGCGGCACAATGTCCGTGATCTCTTCGAGCGTCCCCCCGAGGTCAAGGAAATCTGAGAAATCCCCTTTTTCAGGGAGATTCTTGCCGGACGGAAGGCGTGTTAAATCGAGAATCTTGACGCTCGCCGCAACGCCATGCAACGCCCTTGCCTCGGCCTCTCCGTGACTGTGGCCGGCCTGGTCGTTGTCTAGGATGATGGCGACGTTCTCGCCCCGCAATGGCTCAATCAGGCATCCAATATGCGGGCTGGGTTTCCCGATTTTCGCGCCTTCGGGAATCGTGGTTGCGACTTCCCCCTGCGAGATTGCACGGTCACAATCTTTTTCTCCCTCAAACAGGTAGACCGTCCTGCCAGTTCCTTTTGACTTGAGGATTGCAGGGAGATTATAGGGTTTTCGCTCAATCCCTTTCATTCCAGGAATCCAGTTGACTTCGCCATCTGACGGTCGGCATCCGTCCGCATGGAATTGGGAAAATCGCTTCTCTGATTTGTTGGTCTTGCTGACCCATTTTTCAGACTTGGAGTGAGGTGTTCCATCCTCATTGTGATAAATGTATTCAGTGACGAAATCGTGAGTGTCCCGGAGCCTCGGCCCGGGCATTTTGCCTTTCCCAGCGGATGGAATGACCATAGCGATGACCTGGGGATAGGTCATCTTTCGAGGTCCGTCAATCAACCATGAAACGGCATCCCCGCCGAAGTCGCCGCAGACGTGGCACTTGAATTTTCGGCCTTCATCATGCGTGCCAAGTGAGGCATTTTTGTCGTTGTGAGAAGGGCAATGGAACCGCCCTGAACTATCAGGCTGTCCAAGGTCTTCCGTCATGAGTTTGAGAAGATCCAACTTGGCGTTGAGTACTTCGCGACTCACCTTTGGTTTTGCTGCGCCGCTGCTCATCGAATTGCCCTCCCGGCATGCCAGGTCGGACAGAACGATGCGAGTCTCAATATGCGCAGGCTCTTCGCCTCGGGCTTGACCCGGGCGGCTGCTGAGTTAGAATTAGGCACTGGCGTGCTGGCCTCCCGCTAAGGTCACATGCTGAAGCTCCCGGGCGGTATCAACGCTGCGGGGCTCGAAATTTGCGAACGACTCGGGGGCCAACCCGGGTCGCTTCGCTTTCGAACTTGGTCGACTTGTTTGTACCCCACGATTGCGACGAACGCAACATAGGATAAAGTTCCCTGAATTTCGTTGCGGGGCTGCCTTTTTTTCGCTAGTCTCGAAAAGCATTGGTGCATTCTTCCAGATGAAAATCTCGGGGTGTGTCAATTCGCAGAAAGAGTCGCGAGTGCCTTGCCGTCCAAGCTTGGGCACTTGCAACGAAATTTAGGGAACCGGGATGAGTCCGTTACCAGCGGCCTTTTTCCCGGTTTCCGTCGTTTAAGAGGTGGCCTGGGCTTGCCTATCGGCTAGCAAACGTTCGACGTCGGCGGCCGAGTAGCGAGCCGATCGCCCAAGTCGAGCGATAACGCGGATCTCACCAAGCGTGGCAGTTCGAAGAAGTTGGTATGTCGAACACTTGAGCATGCGACAAACTGCAGCGCCTGTAAGCGTGGCCTCGGTCGCGGTTGTCATGGCAAATCCTCAAGAGGTTGGATAAAAACGAAAAAGGACACGTCTACAACGCATCATAATAAATATATGTAAACTTCAAACGTTCGTGCCTGAAGTAGCTTGCGACGATTCATAGCCGGGATGTTTCGAGGGCGACATGATATTGGCTTCCGTCCCTTGATATGATCTTCGCACGCAAAACAAGGGATTGCAATACAGTCTTATAGTTGTTGTCATATTTCAGAATATGCTAATCAAGGTACTACTCTTGATTTTCGTTTATGCGTCTGCCCGATCGTTTTTCTTCGTTCGCTTCGGCTTGGGTGCTTGGCCTTCCCACAACGAAACCCCAAGAAACTGGCAAACCGCATCCATAGAG
>JAYVXT010000007.1:0-2855 GCA_043785065.1 Bryobacterales bacterium
ATGATGGTGGACACCGAGCTTTCTCCACCGCAAATGAAGCGGCTGGCCAACAATATCTACGAGGCTTCGCGGCGCATTTCCAGTATGCTCGAAGATTTATTGCGCGTCAGTAAGGGCAAACATGCGGAGCGGGAAAACTCCGACCTGTCGGAGATCCTCCATAATGTGATTGCGGTCTATAGCGACAGATCAGCTCAGCAAAACGTTGCCCTTGTGCTGAAGATCGAAGCGCCGCAAGAAGTGTTGATGGAGTACGCCCGTATGGAACGAGTCTTCCATAACCTCCTCGAAAACGCGCTGGAAATGATGCCGGCGGGCGGCTCCATTATCGTGACTACACATCCTAATGAGACAAGCGTGGAAGTAACGATTGAAGACACAGGGCCAGGCATTTCCCCGGAAATTCGCGATCAGCTTTTCCAACCGTTCGTCAGCTACGGCAAAAAGAACGGCTTGGGCTTGGGTTTAGCCCTGTCCCGCCAGACGGTGCTGGAACATGGCGGCGACATGTGGGTAACCAACGGCGCGACGGGCGGCGCCTGTTTTCACATTCGCCTTCCCATTGTTATCCCCACCCCGATGCAGACAGCCTGAATAGTTAACAAGTCGAACATTCTCAACGATTGATTGACAGCCTGGCAGAGCCAGTGAAATCGTTAGTTAGTTAGTTAGTTAGTTAGTTAGTTAGCGTGTTCAAGAATGGCAACCCGAGCCGTGCCTGGAGCCATCATCAAGAAAGAATTATGCTTTCGTTCCTGGCACACTTAGGTAAAAACGGGCTCGGTCGTCACCTTTTACAACGACTATGTTGTGACCCATAACATTGCCGATGACATCGCCGGCGGTTGGATTTCCGTCAACTTGCAGGCGGACAGCGGCAGCCTATCTATCCCCTTTACAGTTCCCCGGTGAGTTCAATTTCCACTGCACGATCCATCCGAACATGAAAGCGAAGATAGTGGTTACCCAATAGGTGGGCGGCGCAATAAACCGTTAGCTTCCCCAAGGAAAGATGGATCAACGTTGGACAGAGCCACTAAGCATGGGTAGTGTAAACTATTGGTTACAAGCAACGTATGCATACTAGGCGATTCATTTCTTTTCTAATTGGGTGCTGGATGGGTGGAGCCCTGCTGATGACTTGGCTTTCGCACGCAACCCTTGATTCGGTTGGGCGACTGTTGATTGCCCAACCTCAGAGGATGCAGCAAATCATCTTCACGTTAACAGAATCGGAAAAAAAATCCTTATTTTTCTATGCGGCCAACGAACTGAACCGTTATTTCATTTATGACTGGGGAATCGCCCAATTATTGCTGGGCGCTATGATTCTGGGAGTGTTGGCGCTGGCGCGCCAGGAAAAATGGCAGATCGCTCTTTCCGCCACCATGTTGCTTTGCGCCTTAGCCTCCTATTTCCTGCTGGTGCCTCAATTGATTGTATTGGGCCGGAATTTGGACTTTGCCGCAAGCGATCAATTAGCGCCCGAAAGGCGCCAATATAACTCCATCTTTCTGTTCTACACGATTCTGGATGTAGTGACGATACTGCTTGGGTTTGCGCTAACATCCCTGATTCTGAAACGCGGCCAAGACGAGAAACGTAGGCGTAGATCCAGCAGTGTCGAGGAAATCCAATATCCAAACTACGGGCGGATAGATAATCCTTAACTAACGCTCAGACAAGCGTGACGGAGTCTAGGATGCCGATTACGGCCATATCGATCGGCGACTCTGGCCGTCCAACGCTGGTCATGGCCGAAAAGCCTTCGAGGATCAGCAGGACACGATCTCCGGCTCCGGCATCCACGGCATCCACGGCTACGACTGCGTCGCCACGATTAGTCCCATCCAGTTCAAGAGGCTGCACGATTAGCAATTTCTGCCCCTCATGGCTGGAATGTTTATGAGTGGCAACCACCTCACCAATTACTCTGGCAATGAGCATTCTATTCGCGCTCCACACGCACGGAGTCAACGATTCCTACCACAGTCATATCGGTGGGAACTTCAAGCGGCAGAAACGGAAAGCTGGATTCTTTACCCTTCGAGTAATAGATTAATTCGTCCGCGCCGGCCCCTACCGCATCGGTGCAGATCACTTGCTTGCCCGTTGGTTTGAGTTCCGGAGTGAGAGGTTGCACGATAAGCAGGCGCTGGCTGGTCAGTTTTGGATCCTTCACTGTAGCAACAACCCGCCCAATGACCTTGCCGAGATACATAGGGCTTTAATTGTCCTTGGAATCCAGTGTAATGGTATCCACGATCCCGATGATCGCCGAATCGACGGGCGTGTCCTTGCAGCCTTCCGCCATGCGGGCCGACGAACCGCTAACGGCAAGGACCGTTTCCCGAAAACCGGCGCTGACCGTATCGACGGAAATTACATAACCCGATTCATCTTTCCCGTCGGCGCTGATGGGTTTTAGGATAAGGAGTTTCTTACCTTCAAGGCGCGGGTCCTTACGGGTAGCAACAACAGTACCGACAACGCGCGCCAAAATCATATAGGTAACCTATTTATTTCGAGGATGTCTTACCGATGGGGAAAATATCTTCCAAGCTCTGATGAGGGCGAGGAATTACGTGCACGGCGATCAATTCGCCAACACGGCGGGCAGCCGCGGCCCCCGCGTCAGTTGCGGCGCGAACCGCGGCAACGTCGCCACGAACCAGCACGGTTACGTAACCTGACCCGATTTTCTCCCAGCCAACCAATGTGACCTTGGCGGCTTTCACCATGGCGTCGGCCGCTTCAATCATAGCCACCAAACCACGAGTTTCAACCATTCCTAATGCTTCACCCATTTTTCGTTCCTATCTCCTTGGCCGGACTGGCGCGTAATCTCTATTATC
>JAYVXT010000008.1:0-2850 GCA_043785065.1 Bryobacterales bacterium
TAGCCCTAGCCACATATTTTTTGGTCACTGCTTTTGTACCCCGCCCACTGACGGGTTGGCTGGCGGCTGCGGGAGTCATGTTTTTCCCGGCGAACTTTCGGGAATCATTCGCCGTGTTGCCCGATGCTCTGGCTACCGGCTTGGGCGTTGCCGTCTGGGCAGTGGTTGTTCGCGCACGACATCCGGCGCATTGGGCCGGCGCGGGCGCTCTGTTTGGCTTGGCCTGGCTCACCCGCGCCACCGCCTTGCTCGCTCTGCCCGTTGTCGGTGTTTATGTCATTTGCCGTCATGGATGGCGCAAGCCTCTTCTCCCCATTCGTTGGTTGGCACTGTTTGCCCTGGCGGCTCTGGTTACAATCTCACCCTGGCTGATCCATACGGCGGCTACCTGGGGCTCGCCCTTTCGTTCCGACTCAACATTCTATTGGCTGCAGGAGTATCACGCCCATCGCAATCATATTGAAGTCAATCAGTACTGGCGCAGCCTAACCAAACCGCCTTCTCTTGGGCAGATATTGAGTAATGATCCAGTTGGCGTGGCCAGCCTCGCGATTAAAGGGATCCCCTACGCCCTCTGGCTTTGGCTGGCGCAGTTGTCCGATTGGAGTAAGCCTTGGCTGGTTGCCTTCTTGCTCAGCGTTGCTCTAGGCGTCTGGCGATTGCGGTCTTCGTATCACGATCACCGGTGGGAAGTACTGGCTGGCCTATTGCTTACTGCCCTGACGTTCTTCTCCTTGACTATCCGCGCGCAAACGCTGGAGTTGCGTTATCTGGGCTTGAGTAACGTCTTGCTGGCCTTGCTGGCCTTTGCCGCCTGCTACATGCGCCCCCATTGGCTGGCTACTGCGGCCTTGGTGTTTTGGATACTGCTGGTTCCCCGTCAGAATTGGACAGCCGCCAAGCAGATGCGGACTGAGCAATCCGATCTGGTAGCTTACCGGCAGGAAGCCCGGGCTGTGGCGCAAAGCAACGCGGGTCGTCCCGTGGTGACCCTCTTGCCCTATTTTTATACCTACTACACCCAGCAGCCGGCTATCTCCACGCCTTATCCAGGCAAGAGTGAATTGCTGACAATTATGCGCAAGTACGGTGCGGTGGTAGTCTGGGTGCCACCCCACCCCGAATACCCTTTGCAATATCTCTATCCAGGCGCGCCAGCCTCGCTCAGTCCGGAGTTTTCCACCGTCAGCTCCAATGGATCAACTTTCATGCAATTGCGATCCACCCGATGATTTCACTAGTGATCCCCGCCTATAACGAACAAGATGGTATCGAGGAGTTACACCGCCGGATTACTGCCTCCGCCTCCGCTTGGGGCGAAGACCATGAACTAATCATTGTGGACGACGGTAGCCGCGATGGAACCATGGCGCTTTGCGAAAAAATGGCGCTCAGCGACCCGCGGCTAAAGGTCATTAGTCTGTCCCGCAATTTCGGACATCAGGCAGCGGTTTCGGCGGGACTGGCATACGCCTCCGGCGACATAGTCGCTGTCATGGATGCCGACTTACAAGACCCCCCCGAGGAACTCCTGCCGTTCATCGACAAGATTCGCCGGGAAGGGTTGGATGTGGTCTATGCGGTCCGCACCAAGCGCAAGGAAGGCATCTTTAAGCGAGCTGCTTATTATCTTTACTACCGGCTTCTGAACCGGCTGGCTACTCTGGACATCCCGCTTGACTCCGGAGATTTTTGCGTTATGCGCGGCGAAGTGGTGCGCGCCATGAACGACTTACCGGAACGTAACCGCTTTGTACGGGGCTTGCGCACCTGGGTAGGTTTCCGACAGGAAGGCTTGGCTTATGAGCGGCAGGCCCGTTTTGCGGGAGAGCCCAAGTATACTCTAGCCAAGTTGATCAAACTGGCCGCGGACGGCATTATTAACTTCAGCTATCGTCCGTTGCAGTTAAGCATGTTTTTTGGTGTGGCTGTTGGCATGTTTTCGATTCTGCTCGCCATCGTGGTCCTCATCCAGTATGCCGCCAACTGGACGATTCTAGGCTTCAATCCCCATCAAGCCCGGGGTTGGACTTCGATATTTTTTGTGCTGCTATTTACTTCCGCCGTCCAACTATTCAGTCTGGGGATCCTGGGTGAATATGTCGGGCGCCTGTTGGAGGAAACTAAGAGGCGGCCGATCTTTCTGGTCAAGAAACACATCAATATCGACCCGCTTCCTCCGCGCTTTAGCTAAAACAATAGCGGGGGTGTACTGGAGAATTTTGGGGCGGGGATTGGTCCTGGCGAGAGCATTGCGAGCCTCGCTTTTGTTGAGTCCCGCATGACATGAACTCGGCGGCGCAAGTGCTAAGCCCATTTGACGGGTATAGCCAGCACCACTGGCGGCCATTACTATAGAATAGGAAAAGTGGCTATTAACAGAACGCCTTCCCTGTCAGGCCTTGCGGTAGGAGACGCCGCCCCGGTTCGCTCTCCCCGTTTCAATAGAGCTTACGCTGTAACTGCGCCGGTTGATGTTGCGGGCTCCTCCAGATCCACTGATCTATCAGTCATCCCGATGGTTTTTGCCGTACTCCTCCTTGCCAACCATCTAGGGAGGCCGTTCGAGCATATCCTTGTCGGACTGCGGATTCCAGCGTTGATTTGCACTATGGGAATTATCGTGGCCCTGGGGTTCGGCTTGTCCGCCTTCAAGACGAAGGTTGGTATGGCCCTTGCAGCTCTCGTCGGCTGGATGGTATTGATTATCCCACTCAGCACATGGATATCCGGTAGCGTGCTGTACGTGCGGAACTATCTCCAATTCTGGACCGTGCTGTTTATGATAATTGCATGCGCTCCGAAGACATTTAAGCACCTGAAGTTCTTAACTAATATCATCGCAATCGC
>JAYVXT010000009.1:0-2846 GCA_043785065.1 Bryobacterales bacterium
CTGCATGTACGGCGCTCGCATCGTCGGGTCAAGGATGCTCAACGAAGGTGGCGGCGTGAAACCTGCTCCGCTTGGGAACGGGTTGCCAACCGTCAAAAATCCAGGAGTAAAGGGAAAATACACAAAAAGGTTGAATTCCGGTGGATTGAAATACTGCGCTGAATTTACGATGAACATCCCAGAATCGTAAAAAATTCCATAACCAGCGCGTACCGCGAGTGAAGCGGTCGGACTCCACGCCACGCCAATACGCGGCGCAAAATTATTAAAATCAGATTTGATCCCCGACCGCGAAACGCCATTCTTGCCAAGTATCACGATCTGGCCTGTCTTCAAATCCAAAGTGGACATGCGATTGGTCGGGTCGTATGCCGGCACATTGTATTCATAGCGCACTCCCAGATTCAAAGTGAGCCCCGGTCTTACACGCCAATCATCTTGCGCGTAAAAATTGTAGGCTTGCGATCTGAGCGTAAGCGGATTGTTCGCTACCGCCTGGATTCCGAAGGATGGATACCCAAAAAGAAGATCTCCAATTCCCGCACCGCTCAAGGAACCAAAATCATTAAAACTTATCGATCCGCGCGTGAATAAATCCAGTTGGCCGTTAAGTTGAAGCTCGCGAAATTCGCCGCCAAGATGCAGAAGATGTGTCCCATGTTCCCAAGATACGTTGTCTCCCGCCTGGAAAGTATTCGTGTGCCGGAGAATCGGCAAAGCGAAGTTGTCACCGGCGCTCGAATAGCCTTGTACATTGATTCCGGGAAACCCAAATTGTTGCGCCGGTACGTTGAGCCAGTTAACGCCCCACAATTTGCCAACGTCCACTTTGTAGTTTTGCGGTAGCAGATCCCGCGAAAAACGGTTAAAACCCAATAAAACATTGTTGATTACGTTGCTGGACATGACGCGCCGGTACTGCACCGTGGCATTCTGCAGATGATCTTTAACGTAGTCGCCGTATCCGTTCAGATTGTTTGAGCCTTCTGGGAAGGGTTCGAAGGAATCTACAATCCCGAAACTGTAGCGAAAATTTAGTTGATCTACCGCCGACAACCGATGATCCACCCGAAAGCTTCCCTGCGAATTGTTGTCGGTTTGCACCGGGTGCCCAAGATAATTCCCCGGTCCGCCCGTAACGTTGGGCTCGGGATAAACATTCAGAATGTTTTTCACTAGGGCCGAAATCTTGTTCGCAGGGATAAGATTGTTTTGATAGGGTTGCTGCGTTATTGGATCCCGAATTTGTACCGCACTCAGATTGGAACCCGGCGGCGCAGGATTGCAAAGGCCGTTGGTGAAGCCGGTCTGGCACAAATCCGATAGGTCGCCGCTGCGTTCCGCCATGGTAGGAACACTCGCGTAACGGCTCAAGCCTTGCTTACCCCGCAAAAAATCGGTCGCCGCAAAAAAATATGTTTTGCCGTGGACTACCGGCCCGCCTGCGGCGAATCCAAATTGATTCCGGATCAATGTCGATTTATTTGGACCATCGAAAAAGTTGCGTGCGTCTAAAACGTTGTTTCGCAAATATTCATAAAGCGAACCATGAAATTCGTTTGAGCCTTGCCGCGTGATTACGTTCACCTGACCCGCAGCGCTTCGCCCATATTCTGCGTTATAGCTGCTGGTCGCCACCTTGAATTCCTGAATACTGTCCATGGGTGGTTCCACATCGTAGCGATTTACATACGGGTCGTTGTTGTCTGCTCCATCCAGCAGAAAATTGTTGTATTCCTCCCGGCCCCCATTTACGTGCATCGAAAAAGCGCCGCGCGTGGAAAGCTCCGAACCCTCAACGGGGGGTAAAACTCCAGGCGAGAGTAGCGCCAGTTGCAGAAAATCTCTGCGGTTCAGCGGCAACGCATCAATCCGCGCCTGATCGAGAACGGTTCCCAGCTCCCCGGAATCTCGTTGGATTGGCTGGACGGTTTCCTTGACTTCAATACTCCGGTTCTGCACCGCCACTGCCAGCCGAAAATCTATCCGCTTCTGCGTATCCACCGTCAGCTCTACTTCTGATTCGGTACTCTGCGCGAAATTTGCAGCCGACGCGGTCACCTTATAAATGGCAGGAGCAAGCCCCGTCACCGCATAAGCACCCGCGGAGTTCGTCGTTGTTGTACGCACTACGGAATGTTGTATATCGCTTATTGTTACCGTCGCCTGTGAGACCACCGCCCCGCTCGGATCATGGACGTATCCCAGTATCGACCCTGTGGTCACCTGCGCTGCCGCCTGGCTGCCTAACGCCGCCAGAATGAAAGCCAACGCGCCCGAGAAGCCCACCATGCGCCTTCCCAGAGCCCCCCGAGATTGATACTTAAAAGCTCCAAAAGTCGAAATTAAGAACATGGTTCGACGCCCTTTCCCACCCAATAATGCTGTAACCCCATCCACCGCTGCTTCTTAAACAAATGAGGCTGCAGACTGTGACGCGAAATGAAGACACACGACCGATGAATTTTAATCGAGCAATTTGTTGACCGCGGGAAGCCGCGTCAAATCACTGAACCTGCGGGGCTTAACCGAACAATTCCACACTCCCGCACAGGAAGTGTGAAATCATTTTCCTTTTCCCAGCCCTCCTTGGCTGCTACCGTCCGGGCTTTTACGTTTTGAGCTTAGTTCCGGCTGGCACTTGCCGTTTGCGGCAATTGCAACGGCGCTGGTTTGATCGTCCAAATGGTTCCCATTTGCTCCACAGGCCTAGTCCGGATAGCTACGGCTTCGCGGCCCCAAATCATTTCCGAAGGCGCGATGGTCAACTTCGCCGCACTGTCATCAGACAAGAACGCCCTGATCATAAGCCGCAGGTATTGCGCCGCGTTGACGCTAATCTGCCC
>JAYVXT010000010.1:0-9281 GCA_043785065.1 Bryobacterales bacterium
TGCCGGGAATCGGTATAGACGCTGTTGCCCCATTGGATTCCATACGCGCCATATACCGTAGAGACGCCTGGGATTAGCTGGTTTGGATTACTTTTTAAGTAAATCTGCTTCGCAGTCGATTCAGGATATTGGTTCACATAGTCGGGGGCCTCCAGCACGTGACGGTGATTGTAACCAACCGTGAAGTGGCTCAGAAAGTTGGGAGTAATCACATAATCGTAATTAAAGCGATGGTATTCCACTAGCGATTCCGATGGAAAGCCGCTGCCGGGAATCCCTTCATACTGATTGATGCTGAGAGTGGCCGGGCTTCTGAAATGGCTGAACAAATAGCTAAACCGTTGCTTATCGCTCATCACGTAATCGCCCTTAATGGAAGGCAGCCAGGAACGCGAAGTTGAGTAAGTCCGGGAGCGGTAGTTAGCGGTCAACTTACTTGGGTCATCCGGCTGCGGCAACAAGCCGAGGAGCAGCTTGGCGGTTGGGTCAATACGTTCCGGGCAAAGGACATCCAAAACGCCGCGGCACGACATGCGTGGACGGTCGGCGGCGTTAGCGATGATGTTGCCGCCGGCATCGAACGGATCGTAAAGAGCCACGGTTCGGCCGGCGGCGTCGACATTCTTGCGGAAATCGCCGGTGCGGAATTCGGGCAGCGGAGAATTGATTAATCCTGTCGATTGGCCGTTGCGCGTCGAGGCCTGTTCATAGGCGAAAAAGAAAAATGCCTTATTGCGGCCGTCATAAACTTTGGGAATAACTATTGGCCCGCCCAAACTGCCACCGGGATTCCACTGCCGGACAATCGGCCGCTTGGATGGGGCGATGGTGAAACCGCGAGCATTGAAGACTTCGTTTCTATTAAAGATGAAGGCGCTGCCATGCACTGCATTGGTTCCCGACTTGGTGACCCAATTGATGACGCCGTTTGAGGTGCGGCCATACTCGGCGGAATAGGAGGAGCTTTGTACCTTGAACTCCTCCATGCCTTCGACGCTTACGCCCAACATGTTCGGATCGTTGCGGCGTTCGCTTTGAGATTCGGCGCCATCCAGTTGTTCGCTTTGACCATCGAGCAGGCCGCCGCCAATACGGGGATTGCTTGCGGGGCCTATCACGCCTGGGGTCAACACGACGAAGGCCAGATTTGTGCGCAGGCCACCGCCAATAAACAGTGGCAGGTCCTTGATGGCGTTCTTGGGAATTACCTTCCCAAGGTTGGTTCCTTGCAAATCGAGCAGCGGCGCGGCGGCTGTCACTTCGACGGTTTGTTCGAGAGTTCCTACAGTCAACGCCAGGTCGACGTTAGTTACCGTGGCTACTTGGACATTCACGCCGATTACTTCGGCCTTGCGAAATCCGGCTTTATCAGCATTTACCGTGTATTCGCCGGAAGGCAAATAGAGAACGGTATAGATTCCATCAGGGCCAGTCTTGATATGCTGAGTCAGGCCCGTGGCGATGTTTTTCACTGTAATCGATGCCCCCGGAATTGCCGCCGCGCCTTGATCGGTGATGACTCCACGAATGGTACCCCTATCTTGGGCGATTGCGCCAATCGCGGAAAGCAGCAGGCAGACGGCTGGTGTAACTAAGAGACGGCAGTTCAACATTGACGATCCTCCAATTTTAGACATTCTATATCCTTCAGGGCTGGAGCGCCATGAGGCTATAATACGTCTACGGAATGACATCGGAACATTCTACATTTCGGGATGCGGCAACTGGACGGCTGATTCATCAAATGACCTCGGCCGCGGCCATCAACCACGGCACTTACTTTCTGCAAAGTTCGTTCACGCCGGGGGATGAGGCGATGATCTTTATCTCGAATAGGAGCGGCTCGTTTCAGCTCTACGAGATTAGTCCTTTTCCGCATGGCGTCATTCGACAACTTACGGACGGCCCGGCGATCCATGCGTTTTCCCCAGCCATTCGGGCCGACGGCAGGATCATTTATTTCGTTCGTGGAGCGGGATTGTGGGAGGTTGACCGCGCCGGGCTTGAAGCGCGCCGCATTGTGGAATTCGAAGGGGCGCAATTGGGGGAACCGTCGCTTAGCGTGGATGGATGGGCCGTGATGGCTATCAAGCAACACGGCGCAAGCGGCTTGGCCGTGGGGAGAGTGGATGGCTCAGCTTGGAGCATTATTCCATTTCCACGCACCGTAATTCATCCGCAGTTCCATCCCCTTGAGCCGGAATGGATCGAGTTTTCAGGCGACCCGGCTCCGCGCATGCATCGCGTCCGGCGGGATGGATCGGAAATGGAATGCCTGTTTGATCATGGCAACGATCACTTCATTGTTCACGAAACATTTCTGGGGAGCACAGGCAATTTGGTTTATACGGTTTGGCCCAAGGCGCTATGCGTGATGGAATGGACGACGCGGCGGCATCATATTATTACCGGGTTCAATGCCTGGCACATTAGACCGAATCGCGCGGGGACCAAAATTCTTTGCGACACGAATCATCCTGATCGGGGTATTTTTCTGATTGACGCCGCATCGGGCGCACGCGAACTGGTTTGCCTATCGCAATCGAGCAACCAGGGTAGCCAATGGAAAACCAGCCGGTACGCTTTGACTGAAGACTTCGCCGCGGCCCGATCAGCGGCTAAGAGCGAAGCAACTCTGAGTTGGATGGAAGTTGGCGCCGACACGGTTTACGGTCCGCAGTGGACGCATCCGCATCCGAGCTTTTCGAGTGACGAATCGAAGGTTGTTTTCACCAGCGACAAAGACGGATGGCCGCAGGTTTATGTAGTGGAGTTGGGCTAAAAAGAACCGCGCATGGCCTGAAACTCGGCGACAAAGGTGCGGATGATCTTTTCGCTCACTTCACCCCAACCATTTTCGGCTAGAATTGGTCCAGCCTCTTCCTGTGCACCCGCTTTGGAATTGATGCAAATTCCCATTTTGTTGACGATGTCATTTGCTAGCGACACGATCTGCCCCAAAGGCACAAGACCACCGTTGGTTGAAGGCGGGTAATGATGGGTTTCGGCAGCCACTTGAATGGGCCGGGGCAAATTCCAGCGCTGGAGAATGAGTCCCGCCAATTCAGCGTGGGAAAACCCGAGCACTTCTTGTTCGCAGCGCCAAATTGGGGCCCCCGATTCCAGCTCCATTTGCTGAATTACTTCATATTGCGGCGTTAGACCGATGGCGATCACCATGCGGCCAATGTCATGAAACAGTCCGGCGATAAAAGCCCCTTCGCCGAATTCCGAGGCGCGGTAAAGCGCCAATTGATCGGCCATGATGGCAGTGGCGGCCGAATGCAGGTTGTAGCGCGAAGTGGACCAGCTTTTGGGCACCCGGATGCGCGAAAAGATGCGCAAGACGGAAAGCCCGAGCGCCAGATTTCGCAACTTGGAGAGGCCCAGCACGGCGATGGCATGCCGCACGTTGGACACCGTTCCGCGAATTCCGTAGGCGGATGAGTTCACCGTGCGCAGCAACAGGCCGGCGATAATCGCGTCTTTTTCAATCCAATCGGCCAACTCCGCCACACTGACGTTTTCGCTGGCAAGGCTTTCCAGCAGCCTGCTGAACACTGGGGAGAACGGAGGCAATTGCCGCAGACTCTCAAGCGCGACCGCCTTGTAACGATCTGCCTTTTCGGAGGTGACGGGCTCGACAAGGGACGTCATACGGGGCTTATCGGCTGGGAATGGGAAGGATTATTGTTTTTTTCGAGTTAATTTGGCGGGGTCCGCTTTCGAAGACACTTATGCCTCCTACTTTAGAAAAGGTTTCCGGCCGATTGGCGCTTCCTCCCTCCGCGCTGCCAACCATAACAGCGCCGCCTATACTTATAGGCTCGTTCTTTTGGATTCCCCAACCCTAGGAACGCTTCGGGTCTTTCGCGATTTTCGACCGGCCGCCTGATGAACTTGGATACCGCGCGGACTTATCCGTAGAAGTATGCTGGCCAGCAAAGTAATCTTCTGGTTTAAATATAGCTGGTGAGGAAAAGAGTTAGACGGGGGAATTGGCGTAAGTGGTTTGTTTTGATGACAAGATAGTTGAAGAGTGTTGGTGATTCGGGTTTGGCGGCGGGAATTGGGTTTGTTTTGAGCGGGCCGTTGGAAGCCTGCGGAAGCAATTCTACGCCTTTCTTCTGTTGTTAACGGCTGCCCAGGGGCAGAGGAAATCGGACATGCTTCGCCCGATGCGGGGAATAGGGAAGCCGGGGATTGAGGAAAGTTTTCGGGTTGGTTTGGATTAGTAGTCTGCAAGGGAACGCGAGTCAATTCGAGTAAGAAAAATATTAGCCGCCGATTCACGCGGATTCACGCGGATTCACGCGGATAAGATATGCCTCTTGGATTCCTAGATGACAGCTCCGCCTGCCGCGCGTTGAACCACTTGGGTTACGAATTGTCTAAAGGATGGATTTTCAACGAATTGCTTGTAGAATTCGGTGTCGTCCTTCAACATTGGTTGCATCACCCGGCGTAGAGCTTTTTCGAGTTCGATAGCGGCGGTGTTGGGAGTGTTCTCAAGCGCGTTTCTATATGCCGGGTCTGCATTAACCCTGGGCGCTATCTCCTCCTTAATTCTTCGCAATACGCGGTCACCTTCCTTGAAGAGAGTACCGAATTGTTCGTTGAAGACTTTCAGGATCTCGCTTAGGTATTCCAACTCAGGCTCGGGTTTTCGACCTGCTCCTGCGGCGGGCAAGGGGTCGATTTCAGCGTCTGCATCGGGCAAGAGGATTTTCATTGTTGCCTTTTTTTCCGCGCGGTAGCTATCCATGTCGATGGAATCCAAAATCCCTTTCGATAGATCTTCCTCCACGGGGGCCGGGAGTTTTGGGATCAGCATATTCAGGAATATTGACAGTTTTTCCCAGCTTGCGTTGGTGTACGGCAGCACGCTGGCAAGAAAATCGTATGTCCGGGTAAAGCCCTTGGCCTTGCCTTTGAACTCCACTTGGCCATCCTCATTCAAAGTCCTGAGATACCGTGCCACGCAAATATCCAGGATGGGGTGCAGAGCGTCGACTTTTTCGCCGGCAAGGAAGCGCTCCACTAATTGGTCTATCTCCGCCTGGGTGTACACTTGCAACCGATCCAACTCGCCTTGCAGATCGTGCAGTTTATTGGGATCTATTTCCTTGCTAAGGATCGTAGTGCAGTGATAATCGGAGAATGCTTTTGTGACGGCGTCGGCATTGTCCATGAAGTCCAACACAAAGACGTCGCGCTTGTCGGGGTGTGAACGGTTTAAACGGGAAAGGGTCTGCACGGCCTTCACCCCGGACAGCGGCTTATCCACATACATGGTGTGCAGCAAAGGTTCATCGTACCCGGTTTGGAATTTGTCGGCGCAGATTAGGAAGCGGTAGGGGTCTTCTTGAAACCTGTCGGCGATATCGTTGCTGGGGAAGCCGTTCAACGAAGCTTCGGTGACTTTGGCGCCGCCATATTCCACTTCGCCGGAGAAGGCCACAACGGCCTTGTAGGGGCTTTTGCGTTCCAACAAATAAGCCTGGAATGCGTGGAAATATTTGATAGCCCGTTCAATTCCGCTAGAAACCACCATGGCGCGGGCCTTGCCGCCGATTTTGCCGACGCTTAGGACTTGTTCGTGGAAATGATCCACCATGATTTCGGCCTTCAGGCGAATGGGGTGGCTGTTGCCTTCCACGTATTTGCGCAATTTCTTTTTCGCGCGCTTCGCGTCAAATTGTGGATCGTCCTCCACCTTCTTCACCAAGCGGTAGTAGCTTTCGACGGGCGTGTAGTTTTGCAGCACGTCCAGGATGAAGCCTTCGTCGATGGCTTGGCGCATGGTGTATTCGTCGAAGGGCTTAAACTTTTTTTCGCCATCGGGCTGAGGCGAGGGGACGCCAAACATTTCCAGCGTCTTTGGTTTGGGCGTGGCGGTGAAGGCGAAGTAGCTGGAATTGCTTAGCATTTTCCGCGATTGCATGCGGCGTTCCAGGGCATCGTTGATCGTATCTTCGGGGTCTGCCAAAGCTTCGTTCAAGGAAGCGGAGGATTCACCTCCTTGGCTGGAATGGGCTTCGTCGATGATGATGGCGAAGTTGCGGCCGCGATGTTCATCGCCCACCACTTTCAGCAAATGGGGAAACTTTTGCACGGTGCTGATGATGATTTTCTTGCCTTCCTCAATCAGCCGAACTAGCTTTGCGGAATCGTCGGCGTGGCCGACGGTGGCTCCAATTTGGAGGAATTGCTTGATGGTGGTTTCAATTTGCCGATCAAGAAGGCGGCGGTCGGTGATGACAAAAATGGAATCGAAGACTGGCTTGCCATCGCGGCTGGCAGCGATCAGTTGATGGGCCAGCCAGGCGATGGAGTTGGATTTGCCACTGCCTGCGGAATGTTGCAGCAGGTAGCGCTGCCCGGGGCCGTTGGCGGTGACATCGGCCAATACCTTTCGCACTACCTTTAATTGATGGTAGCGGGGGAACACTTGGACGCGCTTCTTTCTGCCGGTCTTCTTGTTTTCCACTTCCACGATTTGGGCGTAATTTTCAAGAATGTTCGTTAGACTGGCGGGGGCGAGGATTTCCTTCCATAGGTAGTCTGTCTTCACGCCTGCATTTGGAGGATTTCCGGCGCCATGCTTCCAGCCTTGATTGAAGGGAAGGAACCAGGATGCTTTGCCTTTCAGTTCGGTGCACATGCGCACTTCGCTATCGTCGACGGCGAAGTGGACGACCGAGCGGCCGAATTGGAAGAGGGGCTCGCGCGGGTCGCGGTCGCGCTTGTACTGCTCCATGGCGTCGGCCACGGTTTGCTTGGTTAGGCTGCTTTTCAATTCAAAAGTGACGATGGGCAGGCCGTTCAAGAACAGGCACATGTCGAGCGCATTGCGGGTTTGATCGTTGCTGTAACGCAACTGGCGAGTGACGGTGAAGCGGTTTTCCTTGTAAAGCTTTTCTGCGGCGGTGTTGCCGGGGGAGGGCGTACCGTAAAAGAGCGTAAGTTCCAGCGGACCGTGTTTGACGCCGTGACGCAGCACGTCGATGACGCCGCGCCGGGCAACTTCTTTTTCGATGCGCGCTTGGAAGGCGCGGCGGTGGGGCGTATCGGCAGTGCGGTCGAGGCCGGGGGCGAGTTTAGGCTGGGTGGCTTCGACGAAGGCATGGAGTTGTTCCATGTCGAGGCAGAAGTCGCGGTCGTAGTGTTTGGGGTTGCCTTCGAGCCAGCCGAGGGCGGTCATGTCGGCGGCGATGAGGGATTCGAGGCCTTTTTCGGTGATGTCGGTTTTCATGCTTCCTGTTCTTCCAGTTCGGGGTCGAGGTCTGGTTCGTCTTCGGAGTCGGGGATTGGTTCGGGGTCTACGACTTCGCTGGGGAGGTGGAGTGCGGATTGACGGACGTCGAGTTTGCCGGTGACGACGTCGGCGGTTAGGCGGGTGCGGTATTCGCGGAGGAGGTCGATTTCACGAAAGACCCGTTCGATGGTTTTGTTAACGCCTGCGATTAAATCCTCCAATCCTTGCACTATTGGTCTTTGTTCCTCGACGGGAGGAAGCGGGACGGCGATGTCGAATAGATCCTTTCGATCAATCCCCGGAACTGCAGATTTACCCGAGTATATGTCCTTTGGAATCGACTTAAGCAAATAAAAGCACCATTTGGGCAAATTGCCATGGAAGCTTGTCACGAAGAGTGAAGTATTGTGAGGCCAGTAGTCGGATTCAATGTAGAAAATTGCACTTGTTGAACCGTAACGGCCTAGCACAACCCCTGGAGCTTTTGCCCGCAGCTCGAAATGTGTTCCAATGATTCCACCGGAGGAGACAACAGGATAGGGTCCTGGCGTCCTCTGATCCGCCGGAAGGTCATATCCACGCTGCAAGCTCGTTACAAGCTTTAATCGTCGCACTTCCCAATGCTGGGGGATATCGCCGAGCCAGGGGATGCCGGAGGGTTTGAGGGGGACGGAGGGGTCGAGGCCGCGGGTGACGGCTTGGTGGATGATGGCCTGCTTCTGCTCGTTGAGGAGTGCGATGAGCTTTTTCTTGGCGCGGATGGCGCGGTCGATGCGGCGGTTTTCGTGGTCGAGGAAGCGCACGATGGCGGCTTGTTCTTCGGGCGGAGGGAGGAGCACAGGTATTTGGCGCATCCCTGGAATGGACAAATCTCATTGGCCAACCCGTACGCCGTCAGACGCTTGACCGAATAGCGCGACGTATGGTTTGCTGCGGAATAGCGATTGCCCGAAAGCAGAATTCGCGATACGGAATTCGAAAACGAAATAGGCGGGGCTGACGATACCGTCGCAAGGGGCGATTCCCATTGATCCTTGCCAAGCCTTCATTTTGTTGATGACAAGGCTTCCCTTCCTCGCAACTTTGTAGTTGGTGAGGTCTTCCGGGATAACATTATGGTTTTCCGTGGCATCTGTCATCGAACGCACAAACACACCTTTTTCGCGAGCAACAGAGAGTAGTGGAAGGTCAGGTCGATTGCGCTCGTTCTTGGAAGAAATAAGCGTTCGCAGGCTATGCAATTCCCAATGATTTGGCATGGCTCCCAGCCACTTAGAGCCAGTTTCTTTGTATTGCCCAAAAGGATTCAGGCCCCCAATCATTCCGCACTTCCCTTGCCCGTCCGTGCCTTCGCCGGGGCCAACTTCTTCGCCTGCTCCATCACCGCTTCAAAATGCGCATCTACCGCCTTCGGCTTGGCATCCTCCATCACGCGAAACTTGGCGTACTCCTCCTGCGCCTTGGCCACCGCCGCAACATGCGACACACGCGACACACTCCCGGCATGATTCAACAATTCGCGGTCACTGAGTTTTAGGAAATCATCGAGTTTGTGGATCCAGGCCTGCATGGTCATGGGCTTGCGGTTGCGTGCTTGGAGTTCGGCGAAATCGAGATAGGCGGTGACGATGAGGTTCAGCGTCTCGATTTCCTCCGGATTGAGATAGTTCTTGGCGATGCTCACGTCATTGCTGCGGGGCTTGGCTCCGCTCCAGGAAGTGAGACCCATGTTGGGGGCGTCGGCATCGGCGCGGGTGGCGATCACTTCCGCCGGCGTCTGGCCGTGCGCGGCCCAGTGCATTTTGTTTTGCATGACGCGGAAGAATTGGGCGGACAGTTTGGCGCCGCCGTCGTAATCCACACTGGTTGCGTAGATGTCGAGCACTTTGCGATAGAAGAGTCGCTCTGAGGAGCGGATGTCGCGGATGCGGGCGAGGAGTTCGTCAAAGTAGTCGCCCCCGCCGGTTTGTTTAAGGCGGGCGTCGTCCATGGCGAACCCTTTGACGAGGTATTCTTCGAGGCG
>JAYVXT010000011.1:0-2837 GCA_043785065.1 Bryobacterales bacterium
CATTTCTGGGCCTCACCGTGGGTTGCGCTCGCTGCCACGATCATAAATTTGATCCCATTCCGCAGAAAGACTACTACCGTATGCAGGCCGTCTTCTACTCGGCTAGGCCAGTCCGTTTTCCACTGATTGGACCCGAGCAGATAGCCGCTCACACTGCTGAGGTAAAACGCATTGATGGCCTACAGAAGCCGCTACAGAAAGCTAAGACTGATTTAGAGAAACGCCACCGCGACCATTTGATGGATGAATTTATCAAGAAGCTTCCTGAATACCTGCAAACGGCGTGGGCAACGCCCGCGGGCAAACGTAGCGACGGACAAAAGCTGAATGTAGTTCAAATTGAGAAGACACTGCAGGCGGATACTTTAGCCAATAGAATCACTGATCAGCAGATTGTCGCCTTGATGCCGGAAAACGAAAAGATCCGTCATGCCGACCTAAAGGCACAAATTTCGGAATTGGAAAGGCAAAAGCCGAAGCCTTACCCGACGGTAATGGCGACAGGTGAAAATGGAGTGCAGCCACGCCCCTCTTACTTTCTTCATCGCGGTGGCGTAGAGGCCAGGGGGCCTCGCATGGCCCCCGGTGTACTGTCGGTGGTAAGGGATACGGAGTATCTATTTCCGTCGCCTCCAGCAGACGCCAAATCCAGTTGGCAGCGGCGTGGCTTTGCCGAATGGTTGGCATCGGCTGAAAACCCACTCACGGCGCGAGTGATGGTTAATCGCATCTGGCAACACCATTTCGGCGAGGGTATTGTGCGCACGCCAAGCAATTTCGGCAAGCTGGGCGAACGGCCTACACATCCGGAATTGTTGGACTGGCTGGCAACCGAATTCGTTCGGCAGGGCTGGAGCGTGAAGAGTATGCATCGGCTAATGATGAAGTCTGAAGCGTACAGAATGTCCAGCGACGACGCGGCTGCCGGCATGGCGGCCGACCCCGAAAACAAGTTGCTATGGCGAATGCCTCGCGCGCGCCTGGAAGCCGAGGTTATTCGCGACAATATCCTCGCCGTGGCCGGGTCGCTTGACCGGACACTGGAAGGCCCGTGTGTTTACCCATATATCAATCCGGATCTGTTCCAATCGAGCACAAAGCGCACTTGGCCGGGAAAGCCCGAAGAAGATCCTTCCACTTGGCGCAGAAGCATCTACGTCTACTCCAAGCGCAGCATTCGTTACCCAATGTTTGAGGCCTATGATCAGCCTAATCTGGTGAACTCATGTGATCGCCGCAACCGTTCTACTATTGCTCCGCAAGCGTTGTTTCTGATGAATGATTCCTTCGTGATCCTGCAGGCCAAACGTTTTGCCGATCGCCTTTGCAAGGAAGCGGGCAATGATATTCGTGAACAGATCGATCGCGCTTACCGCTTGGCGTTGGGGCGCGCACCTGTTGAAAGCGAGCGCGTCACTGCTGCCGATTACATCAAAACTTCAGAACGCGGTTTGGCCGGCCTCTGCCAAGCGCTCTTCAACCTCAACGAGTTCGTATACCGCCCATGAACAAAAGATTCCAGTCACGAAGAGAATTGCTAAATTCGCTCGGCGGAGGCATTGGAAGCCTTGCGCTGGCCGACCTAATGTCGAGGCAGGGAATTGCGGCGACAGCCAAATCTCCGCTCACGGCCAAACCTCCCATGCTGCCTGGCAAAGCTAAGGCCGTTATTTCTATCTTTTGCTATGGTGGCGTAAGCCAGGTGGACACCTTCGATCCCAAGCCGGAATTGCTTCGGCGTCAGGGAGAAGCCATGGCGGGGGTTGGCCCGATCATCACGGTGATGGGAAACCCAGGCGGCTTAATGCCATCACCGTTCAAATTCAAAAAGCATGGGCAGTGCGGCATGGACATATCGGAACTATTCCCGAATGTGGCCGAGCACGCCGATGATCTGGCGCTGATCCGCTCCATGCACGCGCTGAGCCCGGCACACGGTCCAGCATTGTTCCAAATGAATACCGGCTCGATTCTGGCGGGCCACCCAAGCGTGGGTAGTTGGGTTACCTATGGGCTTGGAACTGAAAACGAGAATCTTCCGGGCTACATTGTCTTCACCGATCACCGTGGTGGTCCGATCAATGGAGCGCCGAACTGGAGTAACGGTTACATGCCGGCGGCATATCAAGGGACGCCATTCCGACCAACCGGCGAGCCGATCATCGATCTGAAACCACCGGCGGGGACAGATCCGAAAGAGCAACGCAAATGGCTTGACATGTTGCAGAAGCTCAACGCGACACATTTGGAGCATAATCCCGGCGACGGCGAGCTATCGGCAAGAATCTACTCCTATGAGTTGGCATTCCGAATGCAGACCGCTGCCACCGATGCTATCGATATCAGCAAAGAGTCCGCGGCTACGCAGAGGCTATACGGCATAAACGACCAGCCCAGCGACTATTTCGGGCGGCAGGCCTTAATGGCCAGACGGCTGGTGGAGCGCGGTGTGCGGTATGTGCAGATCTTTTCCGGCGGTGGCAACTTCGACCCCAGCTGGGACGCGCATTGGGATCTTGAAAAGAACCACCGCATGCACTGCGCCGAAACAGATAAGCCGATTGCCGGCCTGATCAAAGACTTAAAGAGCAGGGGCTTATTCGATTCCACATTGCTGGTTTGGCATGGCGAATTCGGAAGGCTCCCGATATCGGAACGTATGGACGGTCGCGATCACAACGCAAATGGGTTCAGCGTATGGATGGCGGGCGGCGGTGTCAAAGGCGGAACGATTATCGGAGCAACCGATCAATATGGCTACCGCGCTGTGGAGAATCCGAAGTCCGTTTACGATTTGCACGCGACGATTCTTCGCGCGGTTGGGCTTGACCATGAAA
>JAYVXT010000012.1:0-2836 GCA_043785065.1 Bryobacterales bacterium
CGCAATGCCTACCCAGGCACGCACGCAACATCCAATGCGGCGTTCTTAAGCGCGGCAACATCGAAGTGGACGGAAAGTTCCGACTATGAACTGGCGACAACCGTCGACCAAATTGCCGCTAAACAATTGGGCCAGGAAACGCGACTTCCGTCCCTTGAAATGGCGATGGACCTACTGACCACGGTCGGCCAATGCGATAACGGGTACGCTTGCGTCTATCAAAACAATCTCTCCTGGTCGTCTCCAACAAGTCCCCTGCCGGCTGAAGCGCATCCCCGCGTGGTGTTCGAGCGCCTTTTTGGCGATGGCGGCACGGCAGCTGACCGCATGTCGGAACTACGCAAGAACTCCAGCCTGCTCGATTGGGTGAAGGACGACATCGCCCGGTTGCAAAAGAAACTGGGCGCCAATGACCGCACCAAAGTGGGCGAATATTTGGAATCCGTGCGCGAAGTAGAACGCCGCATTCAGAAGGCGGAAAAGGCTACTGCCGATTCCAAACTGCCCGACCTTGACCGCCCCGTCGGTGTGCCCGCGGCATATGCCGATCATGCGCGCCTAATGTTCGATCTGCAAGTTCTGGCAATGCAAGGCGACGTTACGCGCGTGATGACCTTCCAATTAGCGCGCGAAACCAGCAACCGCAGCTACCCGGAAATCGGCGTTTCGGAAGCGCACCACCCCTGCACCCACAACGGCGGCGATCCCGAAAAATTAGCGAAGGTGGCGAAGATCAATGCCTTCCATGTTTCGTTGTTTGCCTATTTCCTGGAACGCCTAAAGGCAACCCCGGATGGCGATGGTTCGCTGCTTGACCACTCGCTTTATCTGTATGGAAGCGGCATGAGCAACGGCGATAAACACGATCACGTAAACCTTCCGATTCTGGTGGCCGGCGGCAGCGCGGGCAAGATGAAGGGAGGCCGCCACGTTCGATACGATACCCCCGCGCCTTTGGCAAATCTCCACCTGACGATCCTACATAAGGCAGGCGTGAAGCTAGACAAATTCGCCGACAGCACAGGAGTAATCCGCGAGCTCCTAGGCGACCCGTTAGACGTGTAACCTCTGGTGTGCAGTAGGGCGGACCCCCTGGTCCGCGGTCGACCCCCTGGTCGACCTGCCCCGGAATCAGGAAGTGCTCCGAATGAAATTAGCGTCCCTCTTATCCCTAGTCTTAATAACCGCCCAAGCCGCGACCATCGACAGCCCATTGGCCGACGCGGCAAAGCGCATGGACCACCCCGCCATCCAAGCATTACTTCAACACCACGCCGACGTAAACGCTCCGCAAGTGGACGGCTCCACGGCGCTCCACTGGGCCGCCTATCAAGAGGACGTGGAAACGGTCACGCTCCTGCTCAAATCCGGCGCCAACGCCAAGGCCGAAAATCGTTACGGCGTAACCTCGCTGTCACTAGCATGCACCAATGGAAATGCAAAGATTGTAGACCTGCTTCTATCCGCCGGAGCCAACCCAAACACCTTCCTTCCAGGGGGCGAAACAGTCTTAATGACCGCCGCCCGCACCGGCAAGCCGGAAGCTATCAGAGCCCTGCTCGCCCGCGGAGCCGAAGTAGACGCCAAGGAAACCAAATTCGGCCAAACCGCGCTTATGTGGGCTGCGGCCGAAGGCAACGTGGCAGCAGTGGAAACATTGGTCGCCGCCAAAGCCGACATCAAAGCAACTTCCAAATCCGGATTCACGGCATTCATGTTCTCCGTCCGCGAAGGGCAAATCGGAACGATGAAGGCTTTGATCAAGGCGGGCTCCAGCCCCAACGAAGTCGTAAAGTTCACCGGCAGAAAGCCAGGGGGCGTCACCGGCCCACCCACCGAAAACGAAACCGCGCTGCAATTGGCCGTCACCAACGGCCACTACGATTTGGCTTCGGAACTGCTCGACGCCGGAGCCGACCCCAATAGCGATGCCGCTGGCTTCACCGCCCTGCACTGCATTACACACACGCGCAAGCCCGGCGTGGGAGACAACGATCCCGCCCCGCAAGGCTCCGGCAACATGACCAGCCTCGACCTGGTGAAAAAGCTGGTGGCAAAAGGCGCCGACGTCAATCGTAAGATGACCAAAAAAGTGAACTTCGGCTTGACTGCCTTAAACACAATGGGCGCGACGCCGTTCTTTCTGGCAGCCAAAACATCCGATGCGGAACTGATGAAGTTACTAGCCTCACTCGGCGCCGATCCGTCCATCACAAATGACGAAGGAACCACGCCCTTGATGGCCATTGCGGGCTTAGGCACGCGATCCCCAGGTGAAGACGCCGGCACGGAACCGGAAGTGTTGGAAGCTCTGCAAGTGGCGCTGGACCTTGGCAACGACATCAACGCGGTGAACAAGAATGGCGAGACGGCAATGCATTCCGCAGCCTATAAGAACCACCCTCTGGCTGTTCAATTCCTATGGGACAAAGGCGCCAAGATCGAAATTTGGAATAAGAAGAACAAGTTCGGCTGGACGCCGCTTGTGATCGCTGAAGGCTATCGCTTCGGAAACTTTAAGCCTTCGCCGGATACGATCGCTGTTTTTCGCAAGATCATGACGGCTGCGGGGGTTCCATTGATTGTGGATCCGCCTCCGGGTAAGGGCTGGCAACCGGAACCTTAAACCATATCCGCCTTCATACGATTCTGAAATACGGTGGACGGCTCAAAATCAAAGTTTGCTGACGAGAGCAGCCTTCTGGCAATGTACCGCCTATTGGCTCTACACTGCGCGACTTCGCGGTTTCTATCCGTCGGGGCCGGACTTGGACTCCAGCCCCAAAGGCTGTTGAATGCCGATACTATAAATGCCCCAGTCGGCGATCACCGCCCT
>JAYVXT010000013.1:0-9245 GCA_043785065.1 Bryobacterales bacterium
TACCGCTTCTTGCGCTCAATGGCGCGGTCAATCTCCTTCGGCGCGACGACCCGTTCTTTGATCAACCCATGCGAGACCACCGCTGCCAACGTTCCGTGAAAGAAGTACAGGATTCGGTGGTGAACCCCCTGAAGGCTAACCCGGAGTTCGTAAATTCCATCGCGCAGAAGGTCAGCCTCGGGCCGCCGCAATTCGTGACCTTCCTCACGCAATCGCTCCAATCGCAGGAAGCACTTGTCCTGAACCTTTGCGGACAGTCCGTCGAACCATTCCAGGAATGGGCACGATCCCTCCTGGTCCTGATAAAGGACGACTTTCGTTCTGGGCACTTGAATTCCAGTCTATTCGCAAACTTGCGAAATTGCAAATGGTGTGATCGGCTACTGTGGCGGACACGGATAGCTGCCCTTGCATCTTTGGAAATGCCCCGTTCGCTTAGAGTGCAGGAACGAGTGCCCGCTGCGATGCCCGGTGACGGCGGATATTAATCTTGCCCGCCCGCTGCCGGGTCTGAAAAATATCATAAGCCGACTGCATACCCATCAGCGTTTCCATCTTCGGACCAAACGCCTTTTCGATGCGGATCGCCATATCGCCGGTCAGATCCACCCTAGTATTCAGTAGCCCGGAAAGTGCTTGGCGAGACACGCCCAGCGCTTTGGCGGCATCAGTCACCGTCAGGCCATTCGCTTCAATGATCTCAGTGCGTATCACTTCACCGGGATGCGGTGGGTTGTGCATGGGCATGGGTTCCTCCTAATGGTAAATTCTTGAAGCTTACATCCAACCAATTGCGCGTCACATTAAGGCTCCAGGTCCCCTTGCGGTCACCCGTTAGCGTGTGGACCTTCCACCGTGGCCAATCTTCAATTCATTGGCTTCATTCACGTGGTCCAATACTGCGAACATTGCGCGCAATTTCGGAATAGTATCAGCCGGAAGACCGTTTGTGATGCCCACCTCGTAAAACCGCTTGAGCGATTTGTGTCCGAAGTTCTGTATCTTCAATTCTCCAGTGTAAGGCGTCACCTGACGCTTGTCAAAAAAATCCCCTTATCCTTCTTGAAGCCGTTGACGTTGTCACCAGTTTCGACGAAGATACGCCAAGGGAACTTATTGCCGCCGTTCGGCAGCCATCGCGGCGCGCTGTTCCAGCGTCAGCAGTGGGCGCGACGGCCCCTTCAGCCGCGCCACCGAATCGTCCTTGTTTAGCGCCGAAATCAAATGTCGCTCAAGGAGCGCGCCGATTCAAGAAACCGGATAGGGCTTGGGAAGTTGAACTACGAAGAGCAAATCCCAGGGACCGATGTTCTTAGAGCCTAACCCTCCTGCGACTGAGGCCAGCGGACGCGCAATACTGGACCATGTCCCTGCCTTTCTTTGACGAATGCCTTTCCGTATTAAGTCGTACCCCCGCCACGCTCGATGCGCTCCTCCGCGATTTGCCCGAAGTGTGGACGGCCACTAACGAGGGACCAGGTACTTGGAGTCCTTACACCGTCATCGGCCACTTAATCCACGGAGAGAAGACTGATTGGATGCCGCGGCTGTCGATTATTATCGAGCATGGCGTGAGTCGGCCCTTTGATTCTTTTGACCGCGAGGCGCAGTTTGGCCAAGATCAACTAGTGCCGCTATCCTCCATGCTGGACGAATTCAGCAGCTTACGGCGCGACAATCTGACGCGACTGCGGGCGCTGAACTTACAGCCTGAGCACCTTGCTTTGCAGGGGGCGCATCCCAGTCTGGGGCCAGTGACGGTTCACCAGCTTTTGGCTACATGGACGGCACATGATCTGGCGCACATCCTGCAAATTAGCCGTGTCATGGCAAAAAGGTTAAAGCAGGATGTTGGCCCCTGGGCTCAGTATTTGTCCGTGATGCAGTAAATTTCTAATTTCAAAGAAGGGCGCCACTGGCTTGTAGGGCTTAGCCGCCGGAACAAGCCTGATGTTTTGTATGAAAAGTAAGTGCAAAGTTTTGACTAATTCTTTCGCGTTAGCAATCGGCGGCAATCGAGTGCTACGAGGTCCCTATGACGATTATTCTTCGACCAGAGCATGAACAATTGATCGCCGAAGCGATTCAGGACTGCGCCTGCCAAAATCCAAAACCAAGTCATTGAACGGGCTTTGGAGGTGCTCCGCATGGAGGAAGAACAGCTTCACGTGGACAAGGATTTGATCCACCAGATTATCGAGCGGGCATTCGCGCTGTTTGAGCGCGGAGAGTTCCTCTCCTCGGACGAGTCGCGGGCCAATATGGAGAAGTGTAAAGCGACTTGGGCTAGCCTTTATTCTTTTGCTCTAGTTGTCACTTGCTCTAGTTGTCACTTTCAAAATTATTCGGCATGGTTCCGTCAAGATTATTTGGCACAGAATGTGGTACGGAGCCGGGCAGCGATTTGATCCCTAGGAGGCAGCACTTCCTTACGGAGGCCTGGCTCGTTCTACTCTTCTGCCCCCTGTGCCGTTTGGCGGGCTCTATTGGCGCGGTGAGGTTCTGCCGGTGTTCAGCGCCGGTCAAGCTGATAGTGACTCATCGATCATGCAATGCTTAAAATAGTTCTTGACTCCGTAGTAAGGTACGGCCTGTAGAATGGTCTTGGATGGGAGAACAGTCATGGACTCGATAACTATCGGAAAGGTGGCGAAAGCGGCGGCGGTTGGCATAGAAACGGTTCGTTTCTATGAGCGGGAAGGCTTGATCGAGAAGCCCCCCAGGCGAGAGTCCGGCTATCGAGAGTATCCGGCTACCACCGTGGATCGTGTCCGGTTCATCAAGCGCACAAAGGAATTGGGGTTTTCGCTCAAAGAGATCAGGGATCTGATGGCCCTTCGCCTCGCGCCCGGCACGACCTGCGGACAGATTAAAAAGCGCGCTGAGGACAAGATAGAAGATATCGAGGACAAGATAGGCAGCCTGCAACGCATGAAGCAGGCGCTCCGAAAGCTGACAGCCGCCTGCGGCGGGAAGGGTTCTGTAAGCCTATGCCCGATATTGGACGCTCTGGAAGATGGAAAGAAACGATGAACGTGGAATTGATATACGACCGCGACTGCCCAAATATTCCGGGCGCGCGCGCCAACCTTGTGAGGGCCCTTGCCGCATCTGGCCGGGAAGCCCGGTGGACTGAATGGGATCGCAGCGCACCGGACACGCCGTCCCATGTCAAAGGCTACGGATCGCCAACAATTCTTGTAGATAGGAAAGACGTGGCGGGGTCTCCACCCGGCGAGGGAAACCCCTCTTGCCGTCTGTACCGGAACATGGCGGGACAATTCGTCGGCATGCCGTCCGTTGAGCAGATTACGGCGGCGCTGGATTCCAAGGATGTTTTACCAAGTGCGCCCGTGCGGCCTTCGGCGGGATGGAGAAGCTCAGTAGCGGCCGCGCCGGGAATTGCGTTTGCGTTCTTGCCAAAGCTGGCCTGCCCGGCCTGCTGGCCTGCCTATGCGGGACTGTTGAGTTCCGTCGGACTGGGTTTCCTGCTCGACGTGAAGTATTTGTTACCGCTGACGACGGCGCTTCTCGCTCTGGCTGTTGGAGCGCTGGCCTATCACGCGAGGATGCGTCGGGGATACGGTCCGTTTGTGTTGGGGCTAGCGGCAGGTGGTGGCCTTCTGGCAGGAAAATTTGTTTATGGCTCTCATGCCGCGATGTATGGCGGTGGCGTCTTACTGGTCGCGGCGTCCGTCTGGAATGCCTGGCCCGTCCGTGGCCAAGATGCCGGATGTTCGGGGTGTGTTTCTGATTCTTCATCAAACGTTTAGTCAACATTTCAACAAGGAGATAGCATTATGACTTCAAAGAGGAAAATCGAAGTATTCAGCGCCGGGTGTCCCGCCTGCGCGGAAACAATAGAACTGGTCAACCAAGTGGCATGCTCGTCGTGCGAAATCAGCGTCCTGGACATGAACCGGGCCGACGTGGCGCAACGAGCCAAGGGATTAGGCATCCGCTCCGTACCTGCGGTGGTAATCGACGGCAAGCTTGCCGACTGTTGCACGAGTAGCGGCCCGCGGGAAGCGACACTGCGGGCTGCCGGATTGGGCCGGCCTGTCTAATCGATGCAACCGGGCTTCAGCCCAACATCAGGCAAATAACGTCGCGCGAAATCCGTGATCGCTGCGGGAACCAGTTCGGGCGTGGGACTTTCTGACTGGAAAAGATATGCGAAGCTCCCGTGAAGTCGCGCAGCGTAGAGGAGACTGGTACGGCCCATCAAGCCGTACCAGATTCGACGTTGCACAAACGCTCGGTTTCGCAACGATGCGGCTCCCCCTTGGTTCCTGCGTTGGCGCATTGCGAAACTGTATTGCGTTAACCGGTAACTCGAAGTTGCCGCGCTGGGTGCAGGGCAGGTATGCAAATAATGTTGACGGATCTGTGCCAGATAATGGGAAAGTGACATTCTAGTGAAGACTCGTCGTCTTTCTTCAAACAGCCAACCAGAATCACAACTAATTCAAAATTCCCTCAACCCCCTCCGCCGCAACTACTTACCGCGCTAAACCACCCCACCACACGCCCGGAAATTTGGAGCCCCCCAGTCATACTGGAATCAGGAAAAACAAATGCCCAACGAACAAGAACCCAAGCCGCTCACCAAATCCGAAATGGTCCTCGACGTCGCAATGGAAGCCAAATACTTCCGTGCCCCCGGCGAGCCGCTCGCACTGGTGCAAATCCCCAATCACCTCACCATGCACAAGCCCAGCCCGCTCATCGGCAACTATGACTTCGCTTCTTGGCTCATGTGGCGCTGCTACAAAAAACACGGCGTCATCGTCTATAGCGCCGTCATCAATAACGTCATTAAATTGCTAAACGGCATGACTCTTTGCGAAGAAACCATACCAGTATGGACCGCCAAAGAGCAAGCCGTTACATTGGAAGCCGCGCCACCGAAAGTCCTGGCGCCCGCTCCAGTGTTCCCGCCCATTCGAGTTACAACAATGCAGCCCCAATCCCGCAAACAGCCGGTTAGCCAGCCAGATCACCCAATCAAGGCGGCAGCATGAACGCCCGTTACAGTTCGTCCTTCATGGCCGGCGCAAGAATCCAAGCCAAGCCGGCTAGCAGGACCAACTTCCACACGTCGCAGGCAATATAAACTTTATGCAACTGGCTTTCAGGCGGCACGGCGCCCCTCAGAAATACTTCAACTCTCTGATCAAGGGCCGGCAGCAGCCACAAGAACTGAAGCGCCAGTAGCGCCGCGATCAACAACACCATGGCCCGGGGAAACCATGTCTGTTTCAAGGAAAAGATCAAAATGCTCAACCCAGCCGCCGCTCCCAGCTCCACCTTGTTGAAGAATTGAAAGGTTTGACGGCCAATATCAAGAGCAACCGGCAAGGTAAGCGAATGAGCCCAAAATTTTGCCGGAGTGGCAATGAAAGAAACCCCCAGCAGCGTCCCGGCCCACAATAGGGCAAAAGCGCTTGCCAGGAGTCTCAGAGTTTTTTGACTACGCGCCAACGGCTACTGGCACAGGGGTCAGCCAGCCTTCCGTATCGACCGAAACGCCATTGACCATATCGAAGAACTCCTTTTGAAGCCTCTCGGTAATCGGTCCACGTTTGCCCGCGCCCACTGGAATACGATCCACGCTACGCACGGGAGTAACTTCCGCCGCCGTGCCAGTGAAGAAAACTTCGTCGGCGATATAAAGCATTTCGCGCGGGATCAGAGTTTCCACAATAGGGATGTTCGCTTTCTGAGCCAGATGAATCACGGTATCGCGCGTGATGCCAGGTAGAACACTCGCGCCCAATGTAGGCGTGTACATTTTTCCGTCACGGACGACGAAAATATTTTCGCCCGAACCTTCGCTGATGTACCCGGAAACGTCCAGTGCAATGCCTTCAGCGTAACCGTTTGCATGCGCTTCCATCCGGATCAGTTGCGAGTTCATGTAGTTTGCCCCGGCCTTCGACATGGCGGGCAGAGTGTTCGGAGCCAGCCGATTCCAGGAGGAGATACAAACATCGACACCGGAGGTCATCGCCTCTTCGCCAAGGTATTTGCCCCAGCTCCAACAAGCAAGGTAAATGTCCAGCGGATTCGTAATGCCCAGTACGCCCACATCGCCATAGCCGCGAAGAAGGATTGGACGAATGTAGCAGCTATCGAGCTTGTTGACGCTTACAAGTTCCACGGCGGCTGCCGAAAGCTGGTCGACTGTGAAGTCAACTCCGTCCATGCGGTAAATCTTGGCCGAATCTAGAAGGCGGCGCATGTGTTCGCGAAGCCGGAACACGCGTGTCCCTTTGGGGGTTTCATAGGCGCGAATCCCCTCGAAAACGGAACTGCCATAGCTCACTACGTGACTCAAAACGTGGATCTTGGCTTCGTTCCAATGTATGAATTTTCCGTTAAACCATATTTTCTCAGTAGGCGTCAACATGCGTACCAGTATATCGCTTCTGGCTTATGGAGGTATAAGGGCGGTTCTTAAACCTGGAAACGGCAGTTGGATTTTGTATTTCTAGCCCCCGATGCCAATCGGTATCATCACTTGCCTGTGATACGCAACAATTTGCAAATGATTTGTGCTGAGGAATGCCCCAATTTTCATTCGGGGGCTGGACCGTTGCCGAATCACCCAAATGGTGGAAAAGGCTGAACGTAGAAATGCATTTATTTCAATGAAGTTCGATCTTCAGATATTGTGTGAACTGCCGTTTCTAGGTTAAAGTGTTGTTCTTAAATGATTCGATTTGAAACTAAAGGTCGGGAATGTGCATCATTGTGACATGGAGGACTTTGTGTCCAGACTATTCTTATTGATTTTGATGATTGCCGCAACCGCTTTTTCGGCTCCGCCCCCCAAATTGAAAACGTTCAAACCTGGCTTCAACTTCTTTTCCCTTGATCAGGATGTTCAGATGGGTAAAGAAGCAGCCGCTCAAGTGGAAAGACAGTTCGAGGTGGTCAACAATCCCGAACTGACCAACTTCATTCAGACGATTGGCAAGAAGTTGACCTCGCAACCCCAAGCTGGGAATTTTCCTTACACATTCAAAGTGGTGGCCGATAACAGCGTAAACGCGTTCGCCCTCCCTGGTGGCCCGGCCTTTGTGCATACAGGCTTAATCACAGCGGCTGATAACGAATCGCAGATTGCCGCTGTGCTGGCTCATGAAATTACGCATGTCGCTCTGCGGCACGGTACGCATCAAGCATCGAAGGCGAACCTCATTCAAATTCCAGCGGCAATAGCCGGAGGCATGGTGGGTGGTGGATTACTGGGCACTTTAGAGCAAGCGGGCATTGGCCTATTAGCTAACGGAGCGCTTCTGAAATATTCCCGGGATGCGGAAACGCAGGCGGATTTGATGGGCGCCCAAATTATGGCGCAAGCCGGTTACAATCCCATTGAAATGGCCCGTTTCTTCGAAAAGCTGGAAGCGGAATCTGGTAAAGGAAACAATCGTTTTAAAGAAATGCTGCTCGATCACCCCAGCCCGGCGAATCGCGTGAAGAACGTTGAAGACGAAATCCGTGCTATGCCGCAGAGAACTTACAACGGGGAGAGTGGCGGGTTTGAACGCGCCAAGGCCATCGTGAAAGCTTTGCCCCCACCGAAGAAGAGGCTGCGGCAAGCCGCGCAAGGACAGCAAGGCGGCGCGCCCCCGGCGGTTGGCGTCGTACCGATGCCCTCTTTGAGCGAGCTTCGTCCGTCCAACAATTTCAAGACCGCTCAAAATGGAGGATTTTCCATCCAGTATCCAGACAATTGGCAAACTCAGGCTGATCAAAGCGGCGCCAGTCTGACAATTGCACCGGCCAAAGGAATGATCAATCAAGGGCAGGCCATCGGCTATGGATCGCAATTCAATTTTCAACCCTTCCAAAATGGCCAACAAGTTACGTTGCAACAGGCCACGCAAAGCTTAATCCAGATGTTGCAGCAGGGTGACCCTAACATGAAAGTGGCGCAAAATGGTCAACAAATTCAGGTCGACGGATATCAGGGGTTGGTAACCATGTTGACCGCGGGCAGCCCCTATCAAGGCCAGAAAGAGGACGATGTGCTGTTGACGGTGACCCTACCTTCAGGTGTTTTTTGGGGAGTATTCGTCGCACCGGACAGCGACATGCCTAACGTACAACCAACTTTCCAGCGGATGATGCAATCCATCAAATTCTTAAGGAATTAAACCACGACTAGCCCCCGATGAGAATTCGGGGGATGCTTCCGAGCCCAGTCCGCTGTTGGGCACCGAACAATCCCCCGAGTTCCATCGGGGCTAGTCAAGATGCCCGTTTGGACAGCAGCCCTAATCATGCTGGGAATCTAATTGAATAGTTAAAATTAAACCATGCCATCCCATAATGTTTGAAGCTATTTTGTTTGATTTCGATGGCGTGATTGCCGACAGTGAATCCATTCATTTCGAGGCTTGGCGAGAGATTCTCGCGCCCCTCGGCGTGCCACTCGATTGGGACTTCTACTGTTCCAATTGCATTGGCGTTTCCGACAGAAAAACCGTCGATATTTTTTGCGATGGTATGGGTTTTAATGTAGGCCGTTTGGATGAATTATGCATCAACAAGCGGGCGCTATTCCGAACCAAAGCAGTGGCCAATCCGCCCGTAACCGAAGCCACCAAGCAATTACTTCCGGAACTCAAGCGGCATTATAAAATCGCCGTGGTCACTTCAAGCGGCCGCAATGAAGTGCAACCCGTCCTGGAAATCACCGGGCTCTGGCCCGTACTCGATACCTTTGTCTGCATGTCCGATGTGAAGCGGCTAAAACCACATCCCGATCCATATCTGGAGGCTGCTCGCAGGCTGAACGTAACGAAAGCTTTGGTTGTGGAGGATTCCGATCCCGGCGAAGCTAGTGGACGGGCTGCCGGCTTTGAGGTACTTCGCATTTCTCACCCGGAACTGCTTTCAGACCTTATCCGCAGGCGCTTGAGAAGCGCCTAATTCATTCTAGTCGCCATAAAAAACGGACGGTGAAATCGATGGCCGCAAGTCTTGCAACGAAATGGAAGCAAAGTGAACACCGCTAGCACCCAATCCAAAAGGCTTTGCCTTCTCGACCGGCAAATATCGTTCCCATTGCAACGCTTGCACCAAAGGTCCATGAGAACTTTCACTATAACTCAATCGCTGTTCAGTACGCATCGTTTATGTGGACTCAGTTTCGAAAAAAAATTAGAAAGCTATTTTCTGTTAAAACACGTTTAGAATCATAATGTTGATAATTTTTCATGTTTCAGCAT
>JAYVXT010000014.1:0-2826 GCA_043785065.1 Bryobacterales bacterium
GTCGTGATTGTCCGGCGGCGCAACCTGAGGGATGTAGCGATGATTCCGGCGGACGAGTTGTCGAGCCTCATGGAAACGGCTCAGTTGCTTCGCGCCCCAGCCAATGCCCGTCGGTTGCTGAGCGCCCTTCATGAATCCCGAAGCGGCAAGTTGAAGCCGTCATCCGCGTCAGCGCTGCGTCGGGAATTCGGCCTTGAAAAAGACTGACCGGAAGGCATTATTCACTTCGAAATTCCGCGAAGATCTTCACTACTGGACGAAGAACGACCGCAAACTTGCGTTGCGTGTGCTCGATCTTGTCGAAGAGGTGATGCGCAATCCGTTCGAAGGCATCGGTAAACCCGAGCCGATGCGTTTTGAATTTTCGGGGTGCTGGTCGCGCAGAATTTCAGCCGAACACCGGCTGGTTTATGAGGTGGCAGACGACTCCGTGACTTTCCTCCAGGCCCGCTACCACTACTAATAAGTAAATCGCGCCAGATCCGCTGGTAAACCTGACCGCTTCTTTCGATCATTACGATGTTGACTATTCTCTTCTCATCGTCCCCGCCCGAACCGCGGGCCGAATCACCGGAGCCTCAGCCCCATACCCCTGATCGCCAGTCTCATGCCCGACCTTCAGCTTTCCGCCATCCGTCAAATACACATAAACCGTCGGAGTGGGAGGATGCTCATGCACCGCGGTCTTCTCATTCACCCAAGCACTCAATCATCTTTCACGCGCGCAACCAGTTTCCGATTTCAGCTCTGAACAATGCAAATGGCCCGGCCCTCGACGGCGCGGTACTCTGAAAATACCAACTTGAAATGCACAGGCAACCACTCGCCGAAGTGTTCGGCTTTCCTATCGACAACCGAACGCCCGAGGCCGAGCGTTATCAAACGAACCGGCTTTGCCCTTATAACAACAAGGTTCCGAACTGCACCAAGGACAAGGCGGAAGACCCCCTGGGAGTGTGTAGCCTCTTCGAGGGTGATAGCGCTACTATTATTTGCCCGGTTCGGTTCCGGCAAGACTGGATAATCACCGTTGATGCGGCAAAGTTCTTATTCCCCGCGCACGCGAAGTGGACTTCACTAACCGAAGTGAGGCTCAACGACAAGCATGGAAAATCGGCTGGCAATATCGATATCGTTCTCGTTTCCTACGACGATGCCGGCAGAATCACCGATTTCGGTTCCGTAGAGATTCAGGGCGTGTATATTTCCGGCAATATCACGCGGCCCTTTAAACACTTCATGCAAGACCCGGCTGGTCGTGGCTCGAATATGGATTGGACAGGCGAGAAAAATTATCCCCATCCGGACTATCTTTCTTCATCGCGGAAACGGCTGGCGCCGCAGTTGATTTACAAAGGCGGCATCATGAAGGCGTGGGGCAGGAAGCAGGTAGTCGTTGTGCATAGGAATTTTTATGAGACGTTACCCGAACTCGCAGCCGTTCAGCCCGATAAACAAGCCCAGGCGGACCTTGCCTGGCATCTCTACGACTTGAAACACGATGCGACTGCCAATAAATTTAACCTCACGCTTGATCGCGCCGTCTACACGATGTTTGAAGCGGCATTGAAGCGTATTACGCGAACCGAAGCCGGACCGGTTGAGGAGTTTATCGGAAAATTGCAGGATAAGCTCGACCAGAAACTGGAAAACGGCTACCCGCCCGATGCCCCAACGCTTGCGGATATTGTGACGGGCAGCGCATAGAACGGAAGAACTAAAATGGCCCGACTTTCAGCGCGGCGCGCGGCTTATCAAGAGTCTTTATGGCCGGAACTGGCCGATCTTGAAAAAGTTGTTAACGTGGCATCCGTTTCGCAACTTAGCCCCTTTCGTTATCCGGGGGGTAAGACCTGGCTTGTGCCGAGCCTCATCCGCTGGCTCCTCAGCCTTCCCAAACGGCCTGAAGAATTCATCGAGCCTTTCGCAGGGGGTGGTATCGGCAGCTTAACAGCGGCAGATATGGAGCTAACCGATCATGTCACGATGGTCGAGCTTGACGCCGACGTTGCGTCGGTGTGGCAAACCATGTTTAGTAGTCACGCTGAATGGCTTGCCAATGAAGTGGCACAATTTGATCTCACGATTGAGACTGCGGAAGTCAGACTCGGATCCGGCGGTTGCGATTTGCAGGAGAAGGCGTTCAAAACGCTTCTCAGGAACCGAATTTGTCACGGCGGTATACTCGCCGCCGGTTCTGGAATCATCAAAAATGGTGAGAACGGCAGAGGGATTCGCTCCCGCTGGTATCCGGAAACACTGAGAAAACGGATACTAAAAGTAGCTGCCCTCCGAAGCAAAATAACTTTCATCAACGGCGATGGCATTCAGGTGATGAGAGATAACGCCCATCGGCCTGAAGCGGTTTTCTTTATCGACCCCCCCTATACTGCGGCAGGAAAGAAAGCTGGCAGCCGCCTGTATACGCATTTTGAACTCGACCACGAAGATCTATTCCGCGTCACGAGCACATTGACCGGTGATTTCCTTATGACTTACGATGATGCCGCGGGTGTCCGCGAATTGGCGGACAAATACGGTTTTCAAATGCGCACAATCGCCATGAAGAACACGCACCATGCCGAGATGAAAGAACTTATTATTGGGAAAAATCTGGATTGGGTATAGCCCCGTGTTCAGCGAGTGCCCTCCCCAGTCAGCCCTACTTCAGCGGCCCCGTCTTCAACTCCACCCTAACCTGCTCCACCGCCGCATCCGATGAATTCACCACCGCCCCAGCCCCGCCCGCCAAAAACACAAAATTCTTCCCCGTAACCACCACCGCCGGATCCTCCGCATGCGCCGAAACCGGACACGCGCTCTTCG
>JAYVXT010000015.1:0-9228 GCA_043785065.1 Bryobacterales bacterium
GGATAGTCGGGGGAATCGGACCACTCCCATGCGTCGCCTAAATCCATGTTGTGGCAGATAGCGACTTGAACGCGTTTTTTTTCATCGTAAATTCCGCGCCAATGGGGCACTGTTCCATTTCGCTCGTAGGTTCTTCCCGAACGCACATACTGATAGCCGGGAACTTGAAACTTCTTCTCCAGATCATAAATGCTGTGGAAGATGGGATCGCTATCGGGCAAGTCCACCACGGTGCGATCAGGGAAGACGCGGGTAAGGCTTGCCATGAAAACTTCCCATTCGTCTTCGTCGTGGAAATCGTCAACCATCAAGAAACCACCACGATCCAGATACTGGCGAAGACGATTAGCTTGCGGATCGGTTAATTCCCAATGACCCACCTCGACGGCATAGAGCCATGGGAATTTGTACATGTCGTCGCTATCGGCTTCAATGATCTCTTCCACCGAACGGGCATTGATGCGGGTAAGCCGGCGCACGCCCTCAAGCAGATGACGTTCGGCGGTGTTTGAATCGGTTCCCCAACTACTGCGGCGATAGCGGCCGAAGCCCCGTCCGCCGCCACGGCCGCCACCCGTGAATTGCGGATAACGCAAGCGGGCGAAGGCGAACTCCCCGTTCTCCCAGGCATCAGGGGGATCGGAATCGGCGGGGCTTTGCATTTCACGAAGGTATTTTTGATTGGGGCGTTCGCCAGTGCCGCCGCGCTGATAGGCGTGAATCGCGCTAAGCACCGTGAGAGCGATAGCGGCTGCAATGGGGATGCCACGAAGGGACATAAATTCCATTCACGATATCACAGTGAGATGGCGGGCTTCGTAAGCCTTTGTAAAATGTGTTCGATATGGAAATGGAGCCAAGGCGGAAAGTCCTTCCGCTGAGCATCCTTGAATTTCCGGAGTGGCGTCGAGCCCGCCGGGACCACGAGTTGTAAAGCCCGTAATAAATCGTGCAAAGACGGTTAAAGATCGGCCATGCTCCGCAACTTGGCCTCTCCGGGACGTGTCTATTGATGGATGATGCAAATGAATACTGGGAAACTTACCATTGGCCGCGGGAGATTCTTCGCTGCTGCCTTAAGCGCGAGTGGTTTGTTCTTCACTGAGAAAGGCACTTTGCACAAACGCTCACGCTTACCCCATGCACCACCGAGAATCCGTACTATCCCGACAAATTGCCTCTTGACCGCGATAACGATCTGCTGGTGATTAACGCAATACACCCGCGGTGGGCACGATTGCCTGGTTGAGCGGCCGCGTGCCGCGGGTCAACTGCGACATAGAAGCGCAAAGGGCCCGGTAGCAGGGCCGCCAAATATTGGAGGAACCCGCGAAGTTTCTCGCCATCGGAGCTCCGTTTTGCGCGTGTTCATCAGAAGTGATGAAGGATCTTTCCTAGGTGCGTGCCGGTCGCATGCTCAGATGGTGGTCACGGGGTTCACCCCGCTGGCTGCGCCGCGCGTCGACGTGCCGGACTGAAGACCCTGAACCACCATATGTGCATGCGCGTATGCTTGCGAATTGGGTGCCCTGTCACTTTCCTGTCCCGCACCCCCCGCCCTCCCGCCAGTGCAACCACTTCGCAACAGTGATATAGTCCAATGGTTTTAGGAACCTTTCGCAAGAGAATGCAATCCTTGCCAAGTTGAGGAGACCAACATGAAATTCTTGATCGCGGCGTGCCTAATCGCCATTTCCTCCGCGCCCGTCCACGCCCAAGCCGTGGCTAACGCCACTATCCACGGTGACGTCACCGACGCCAGCGGCGCCGCTGTTCCAAATGCCCAAATCAAAGCCATGCAAACCGCCACCGGCCAAACCACACATGCCACCAGCGGAGCCGATGGCGCTTACGTCTTACTCAATCTCCCCGTCGGTCCCTATAGATTGGAAGTCAGCGCGCCATCCTTCAGCACCAGCATTCACTCCGGCCTTCTGCTGCAAATTGGCAACAATATCCAACTCAACGTTGCTCTTAAACTAGGCGCTGTCTCCCAGGAAGTCATTGTCTCCAGCGGAGCGGCCATGGTGGAAACGCAAGACACCTCAATCTCCGAAGTAATCGACCAACGCCGCATCGTCGACCTCCCTCTGAACGGAAGGCAAGCCACCGACCTCATTTTGCTTGCCGGCGGCGCCAGCATTCCTCCCAACTCCGCCGGACGATTCATCACAACCCACGACTACGCCACTTCCGTCGGCATCTCCATCGCCGGGGGACAGGAGAACGGCAACAACTACTTACTCGACGGCGGCGACCACAACGATACGCATTCCAACGTCAACCTGCCTTTCCCCTTCCCCGATGCGCTTCAGGAATTTAGCGTGCAAACCAACGGAGCTTCCGCGCGATATGGACTTCACCCCTATGCAGTGGTCAATGCCGTAACCAAATCGGGCACAAATCAAATTCACGGCGATCTGTTTGAGTTCATCCGCAACGGCGCCTTCAATGCGCGCAATCATTTCGCCCCTACTCAGGATTCGCTGCGCCGCAACCAATTCGGTGGAACCGGCGGAGGCCCTATCTTAAAGGACCGCCTCTTCATCTTCAACGGATTTCAAGCCACCAGAACCAGAACCGCGCCGCCCCAATCCATCAGCTTTGTCCCAACTCCGGCAATGCTCAATGGTGACTTCAGCGTGGTTGAATCCGCCGCCTGTCAATCCAGCGGCAGAAACGTTACCCTGAACGACCCCACCACCAACCAGCCGTTCCCTGGCAACATTATCCCCACCACCCGATTCAGCACGCCCGCCGTAGCATTGGCTAAGTTGATCCCGTCCGCCACCGATCCCTGCGGCAAGTTCAATTACGCCATTCCCAACCCCAACAATGAAAACCAATATGTGGGCCGCGTCGATTGGATCCACAACACCAAGAACACCGTCTATGGCCGCTTCTTTGTAACCGACTTCTCGAACCCAGTCATTTACAAGGACAACATCTTGACCACAACCCGCTCAGGCTTGGAAGAACGCGCCACCTCCTTAGTGCTGGCCGATCAATACAGCACGCCAGGTTTTGTGAACGCGTTCCATGCCACCTACACTCGCTTGGTCAACAACCGCGCCACCTCTCCGGACATGCCCAGCGTTGTGTCGCTCGGTTCCAACATGTTTAATGCGTATCCCCATTTCATTGATCTAACAGTTTCCAATAAATTCACGGTTGGCGGCGGTTCCAATGCGCCCGCCGTTTTTGTACGCAACACCTTCCAGTATGCCGATGACATGGACTTGATCCGCGGACGCCACCACATCATGTTCGGCGCCGAAATGCTCCGCATGCAAATGGATGAAGTGAACATCGGTATCGCCAATGGCCAGTGGACATTTAATGGCTCTCTTACCGGCGACGCCAACGCCGACTTCCTCATCGGAAGGCCGAATCTTCTATCCGTAGGAAGCCCTACCGTCGTCGGATTGCGCCAACAATATTATGGGCTGTACGTGCAAGACGATGTGCGTGTATCCAAGAAATTGAACGTCCATTTTGGCGTTCGTTGGGAACCCTCGCTGCCCGGGTACGATGAGTTCGGCCGTGGATCTCATTTCGATCTACCGGCTTTTATTGCCGGACAGCGGTCGAAAGTTTATACGAATGCCCCGGCTGGCCTCGCGTTCAATGGCGACGCCAACACTCCGAAATCGTTCGCCGGCCATAGTTGGAAAGGCTTCGCCCCACGCGTTGGCTTTGCCTATGATCCCTCCGGCAAAGGGACACACAGCCTCCGCGGATCCTATGGCATCTATTACGAAACACCAGAAAGCTTCACCGAAAGGGATTTAGCAGCATCCGCGCCATGGGGCAACTCAATTGCCCTCAATGGGCCGATTGGAGGCCTGTCCAACCCCTTCCTAAACTATCCCGGAGGCAATCCGTTCCCTGCGCCCTATCCGCCTAGCGCCAATACAACGTTCCCCGCGGCGGGATCATACGTCAACTTCCCCCTCAACTTGCACCACATGTATCACCAGCAATGGGACCTCAGCTATCAGCGCCAATTGGCCGGCGATTGGCTGGTTACCGCCGCTTATCTGGGCAGCAAAGCCACGCATCTGCGCGCGTCCACTGAACAGAATCCGGCCATTTACATCCCCGGAGCATCGACCGTCGCCAACACTCAACAGCGCCGCTTCTTGACGCAACTCAACCCAACACAAGGCGCATTCTTTTCCAAGATTACCTTGGCCGATGACGGCCTCAGCACCAACTTCAATGGTCTGCGTATTTCCGCTCAACATCGTTTCAGCCACAACTTCACGGTGCTTTCGGTCTACACCTGGTCGCACTGCATGCAGAACGCCGAAACATACGGCAACCGCCTTGGACTGGGCGGCGCCAGTTATCAGAACCCCTACAACCGCAATGGAGACATCGCCGTTTGCGATTTTGATTTACGGCACAACGCCGCCACATCTTTGGTCTACGAAGTCCCCAAATTTTCCAATCGCGTTATGAACCAGTTAGTGAGCCAGTGGCAACTGGGCGGCCTGTTTACCATCCACACCGGCTTCCCCTTCACGCCAACAACGGGCGTTGACAATTCCCTGACGGGCTTGGGCCAAGACCGCCCCAACGTGGTTGGCGAACCTTACGTTCGCGACACACAATCGTTGGTTTGGATCAACCCCGCGTCGCTGGTCCCGAATCCCTTGGGCACATTCGGCAACGCCGGATACAACTCTTTAATCGGACCGGGCTTCGTGAACGTCGATGCAAACATTGTGCGCTTCTTCAAAATCACCGAGCGCCAAAAGTTCCAGCTCCGCTTTGAATTTTTCAATGTGATAAACCACACCAATTACAACTTGCCGGTCAGTTCCAGAAGCTCCTCGGCATTCGGCAGAATCCAAAGCTCCGGCGACCCCCGCATTCTCCAGTTCGCCGTAAAGTACTCGTTCTGAGTAAGGCCGACCCGTGGTCGGCGGTCGGCCCCAAGGACGACCTGCCCAGGCTCTGGCAACATTACCTGGTGTCAACATTACCTGATTGACCAGACCCTCCGTCTTTGATATCTTTCAAGCAGTCGAATCGAATGTCAACCGCGCAGCCTCTCATCCTCTGCTTCATCGCCTTCGCTGCGACACACGCCCAGTCCCCAGCCGATTTCTTCGAGCTCAAAATCCGCCCGGTTCTCGCGAAAAATTGCCTCTCCTGTCACGGCGCATCAGCCATGGGCGGCCTCCGGCTCGATTCGAGCGAGGCGCTCCTCAAAGGAGCAAAATCCGGCCCCGTCATCACTCCCGGCAGCGCCGCCTCCAGCCCGCTGATTCAAGCCATCAACCACACGCACCCACGCGTCAAAATGCCGCCACAAGGCAAGCTGGCCGAAATCGAAATCGCAAACCTGACCGAGTGGGTCAACGCCGGAGCCACCTGGGCTGCCACCGCCGCACCCGCACCCGCCCGAGACTTCTGGGCCTTCCAACCCGTAAAGGCCCCGCCCATTCCGCAAGTTAAAAACAAGAAGTGGCCCGCTACCGGCACAGACCACTTCGTACTCGCGCGCCTCGAACAAAACAACCTCACGCCCGTCAAACCAGCATCGAAGCAAGCTCTCCTCCGCCGCGCCACGTACGATCTAACCGGCCTGCCACCAACGCCCCAGCAACTCGACGCCTTCCTCGCCGACAGCAGCGCTCAGGCCTTCGCCACGGTTGTGGATCGTCTCCTCGCCTCGTCCCATTACGGGGAACGCTGGGGCCGCTATTGGCTCGATCTCGCTCGTTATTCCGACGGCCAACTTGACGCCAGCAAAGATCGACCGTTTCTTAACAGCTTCCGCTACCGCGATTGGGTCGTTGACGCGTTCAATAGCGACATGCCCTACGACACTTTCGTCAAAGCGCAAATTGCCGCCGATTTTCTTGACGACGAAAAGCTGCTTCCCGGCCTGGGCTTCTATGGCCTTGGCCCAGGAGAAGACGACCGCGTCGACGTCACCGGCCAAGTCTTCCTCGGCCTCACCGTCGGATGCGCCCGCTGCCACGATCACAAGTACGACCCCATCTCGACGAAGGATTTCTACTCGCTGCAAGGTGTTTTCAAAAGTAGCCAAACCCACGAGTTCCCCCTCTCGCCAGAGGCTGATGTAAAGGCCTATCAATCCGCTAAGAAAGAAATTGAAGACCAGAAAAACGCGAACGCCGACTTCGTCCTGAAGCACTCCACCGACCTCAGCGAAATCCTCGCCCGCAAGACGGGCCGTTACATGTTGGCCGCTTGGGACCAGTTGAACGGCACAACGCCCGACCCAACGTTGAGCAAAGAAATCATTGATCGCATGGCGGCTTACTTAAAGACTCCCGGTCGGGATCACCACTTCCTGGACAAGTGGGACGACCTGCTGAACCGGAAAGCCCCACGCGCCGAAGTGGAAACCTTCGCCACCGGGTTCCAAACATTCGTACTTGAAGTCTTCGATACAAAGCACGCCATGGACGACCGCAACTACGTTAAGCTGGGCGGCGCCGCTGGGATTCGCGACGAAGCCAAGCGTCAGTACACCAACCTGGAATCGCTTCCCATCGAGCAGTATTATTTGTGGCGCGAACTTGCCTCCGAGCCGCACAAGCGCGATTTCGTCGACGTCAAGAACGGGGTCTTCTACTTCGGCCCAAAGGACCTTCATCGCTACCTTGCCCCCGAATTTCGCGAACATTACGCAAGCATGATTGCGCGCCTTGCTCAACTCGAAAAAGCCCTACCCGCGCAGTATCCATTCCTTCACACATTGAAGGATGCAGCCAAACCGGCCGACATCAAAGTCTACATCCGCGGCGATGCGGCCACTCAAGGCGAACTGGCCCCACGCCGCTTTCTTCCGGCGCTTTGCGCTGGCGATCCGGCCTTGTTCACCAAGGGCAGCGGCCGTCTGGAACTAGCCAATGCCATTGCCGGCCCAAGTAATCCACTAACTGCCCGCGTGATGGCCAATCGCATCTGGCAGCACCACTTCGGGCAAGGCATAGTCCGCACGCCATCCAACTTCGGACAGATGGGCGAACGCCCCGACGACCCCGAACTTCTGGACTACCTCGCCGCAAAGTTCGTCGAGAGTAACTGGTCAATCAAAGCGATGCACCGCGAAATCATGCTGTCATCCGCCTACCAACTCAGCACCAGCGCGAATGAGACCAACGCTATGCGCGACCCCGCCAACCGTCTGCACTGGCGCGCCAATTTGCAACTGCGGCTCGATTGGGAAGCGTTGCGAGATTCGCTGCTTGCCGTTTCGGGCCAACTGGACCTAACTATCGGAGGGCCTTCAGCGCCGCTGTCAGACACCAACCGCCGCCGCACCCTTTACGCCACCGCGGGCCGCACCAAGCCGGATCCCATCCCAGCCCTGTTCGACTTCCCAAACCCCAACGCAACCAGCGAACAGCGCATGGTTACAGTAGGGCCGATGCAGCGGCTTTACTTCATGAACAACACCTTCGTAGCCGCGCAGGCAAAGTCGCTGGCCGAACGTTTGAAGCCGCTTGCCGATGACGACCGCGCCCGCATCCGTCAAGCGTATCGTTTGTTATATAGTCGCTTCCCAACAGAGGATGAAGTACGGTTGGGACTCGAATTCCTTGAAAACGATCCACAAAGGTGGCCACAATATACACAGGTCTTGCTGAGTTCCGCGGAATTCAGTTCCGTGAAGTAAGGAGGAAGCAAAAATGAACCGCCGCGAAGCACTCAACACAATCTCCGGAGGCCTTGGCCTGCTCGGTCTCTCCGGAACCCTTCAAGGTGCGACAGTGGGACCGCTCGCCCCCAAGTCCGCGCACTTCCCCCCCAAAGCCAAGCGCGTCATCTTCCTGTTCCTCAACGGTGGCATGTCCCAGGTCGACACCTTCGACCCCAAACCCGAACTCATCAAGCACGACGGCGAACCCATGCCCGGCCCCAAGATCAAAACCGATCGGGCCTCGGGCAACCTCATGCGTTCCCCTTTCACCTTCAAGAAGTACGGCCAAAGCGGCATTGAAGTTAGCGAGATCTTCCCACGCCTTGCCACCAAAATAGACGACTTGTGCGTGATCCGCTCCATGTATTCCGACAATGGCAATCACGGCCCGTCACTGCTTATGATGAACTGTGGCCACGGCCTCACCGGCCGCCCATCCATGGGCTCCTGGGTCACTTACGGACTCGGGACCGAAAATCAAAACCTGCCAGGATTCGTGGTCCTGTGCCCCGGCCATCCCGTGCTTGGGGCGCAATTGTGGGACTCGGCCTTCCTGCCGTCCGTCTATCAAGGCACTTACATCCCCAGCGGTGAAAAGTCGCCCGATAAGTTAGTGCAAAACATCAAGAACTCCACTTACTCGCCCGCAGAGCAGCAGAAACAACTATACCTCCTTGAGAAACTGAATAACTCTTACTTACGCCAAGCGGGCCATCAACAGGAACTGGAAGCAGGCATTCAAGCGATGGAAGTTGCCTATCGCATGCAAACAGAAGCGCCCGATGTGTTCGACATCACCAAAGAGAGCGAAGCCACTCGCGCCCGCTACGGCGATCACGAATTTGGCCGCGGCTGCTTGATGGCCTTGCGCCTAGCCGAGCGCGGGGTGCGCATGACGCAAGTCTACTTCGGCAATTTCCAACCATGGGATAGCCACGATGACATCCGCGTCCATGCAAAGCTAGCCCAGGCGGCGGACGGCCCCATTGCCTCGCTCATTGAAGATCTGAAGCAGCGCGGAATGTTTGAAGAAACGTTGCTCATCATTGCCAGCGAATTTGGCCGCACGCCGATGATCCAAAACAGCGGCCTTGAAAAGGTGGGCAACGGCCGTGACCACAACGTTCACGGCTTCACAACGCTGCTAGCCGGTGGAGGCGTCAAAGGCGGAACGACTTACGGCGCAACGGACGACTTCGGCTTCAAGGCAGTCGAAAATCGTTGCCACGTGCACGATCTGCAAGCCACCGTGCTGCACTTACTGGGGATGGATCACAAACGCCTAACGTACCGCTACAGCGGCCGCGACTTCCGCCTGACCGACGTGGCCGGAAACGTAGTCAAAGAGTTGCTCGCATAAGTCCTGCTACTGCACTCTCACAGTAATAGTATTTGCAGGCCGCCCTTCATCACAAAGACGCATCGTCACCATACCGCTAGTTAAACCCGCCGGCAGCGGTCCAATGTTAACCTGATCCAACTAAGCATATTCACTTTGCGCCACAGCGCCCGGAACTGGAATGCTCTGCCCATTCGCGGTA
>JAYVXT010000016.1:0-2821 GCA_043785065.1 Bryobacterales bacterium
ATAGGTGTTGGAGTAACCATGATTTTGACTCTGGTTGGCATGAGCGAAGGCACTTTGAACGAACAAAGGAAGCGCGCCCGCGGTATTGGCGCCGACATCTTCGTGATGGGATCCAATAGCTCCGTAATCGGAACAGGATCCGCCTCCATGAACGAAGGACTGATCAAGTATCTGGAAAGCCAACCGCACATCAAGCTGGCAACAGGAACCGTTGTCCATTCCATTGGAACATTAAAGTCGATAACTGGCGCCGATCTGGAAAAATTTAACCGTCTTAACGGTGGGCTGAAATTTGTTTCCGGCGGACCGTTTGTCAACAACGACGACATTTTGATCGACGAATTTTACTCCCGTCAGGAGAAGAAGAAAGTTGGCGACAAGTTAACTTTGTTGAATCACGATTGGCGTGTGGCTGGCGTATATAAGCCAGGCAATGCCGCTCGCGTGCTTCTGCCCTTGCGCGTAGTGCAAAACTTAACCAGCACACAGGGCAAGCTAACCATGATCTACGCCAAACTAGATGACCCAGCAAACACGGATGCCGTCATCGCTCAGTTAAAAAGCCAACTGCAAGACTACAAGATTTTCTCCATGGAGGAGTTGATTAGTCAATACACCACCAACGCTCTGCCCGAATTACAAGTCTTCACCAAAGTTGTCATTGGGCTCAGCGTTTTCTTCGGCGCCTTGATGGTGTTTCTCGCCATGTACACTGCTGTACTGGAACGTACGCGCGAAATCGGAATTCTGAAATCGCTCGGAGCCACGCCTGGCTATATCCTAGGCATCTTGTTGCGGGAAACATTTTTGATGTCCATCTTAGGAGCCATCGTCGGCATCGGGCTCAGCTACCTCACTCGTTGGATAATGATGGTGCTGATCCCCGCAACTTTCACGCAGGAAATCGTCTACGACTGGTGGCCCATCGCCGGGCTCATCACCATGGCGGGCGCCTTGCTCGGCGTCATTTATCCCGCCTGGAAAGCCGCCACGCAAGATACGTTGGAGTCCCTTTCCTATGACTAACGGCGCGATCATAGAAACCCGCGGCCTGAAGAAGACTTACCGCCAAGGCGACCTCGACGTGCAAGCCTTGCGCGGGGTTGACATTCAAGTGCAACGCGGTGAGTTCCTGGCAATCGTCGGGCCGTCCGGTTCCGGCAAGTCGACGCTGTTCCATATTCTGGGCGGCTTAACACCCGCAACTGAAGGCGACGTGCTCATCAATGGTCAGGAATTGCGCGGTTTAAGCGAAGCCGGACGCACGGAACTTCGCCGCACCACAGTTAGCTTCGTGTTTCAAAAATACAACTTGCTGCCCACTTTGACCGTGCGCGATAACATCGAAATCGCTCGCGACATCGCCAAGAAGAAAGGGCCGCTCGATAAGACTTATTTGAAAGCGCTCGACATGTTGGGCATCGGCCATAGGCTTGATCACAAGCCCCGCGCGCTTTCCGGCGGTGAGCAGCAGCGAGTGGCCATTGCCCGCGCCATCGTTAATCAGCCGGCGATATTGCTGGCCGATGAACCGACCGGCAACCTCGACACGGAAAACTCAACAAAAGTTTTGAGCGTGCTTCGTGATTTGAATCACACAATTGGCCAGACGATCCTCATGATCACCCACAACCCCGAGGCCGCGGCCTTCGGCGATCGCATCATAGAGATGCGGGATGGCAGGGTAGTGAAGCACTAACCGCGCTTGCGGAGTCACGCCGCCGCAGCAATTGATAGCCGCTAAGAACCACCTTCGGCTCAATCACGTCGTAATGGGATTCCACCCAACTCTCAATGCGGGGGAAGCGTTCGCTCTTACCGGTCCCCGCGGGAAACAGCCGAAGGAAATCGGACCGCGGCCAGACGGAGTACATAAGCCACTGCGGTGGCGCCTTGGTCAGATCGGCCAGCACTATGCTTTCATCGGTTTCCGACATCATGCCGGGATGCAGAAAATTGAACCGCGCCGGATTTTTCGCCTGCGTGACGAAGTACAGCAGCGGCATATAAGGATGAACGTAGAGCGATTCCCCTGGCTTGATCTTTTTAAGGAACGCGGCAAGCGAGGGCGAGTCTTCAGGGGCGGCATTTAGGGGGCCGACAACCGTTTCCACGCGCAACCCCTTGGCCGACTCGGCTCCGAAGTTCAACACGAACGCGCCGAGGAAAACAGCTAATAGCGCTAAGACTAAGCCCGTCGATTTTCGAGGCCACGAACGGGATATCCAGATCGAAGTAGCCACTACAGGCAATGCCGTGGTGTAGAGTAGCATGGAAACGCAAAGGCGCGGAACCGTGGCCGCGATGAAGGCAATAATTATGACAGTCAGGTAGACGAAGATTTGCCGTTCCCCAAGTCTTAGTTTCCCCCGGTATGCTTCGCTGATGAGACCGATGATTCCTAATACGGGAAGAATCGCGGGCAAGGCCAGACAGATGGCCAATCCAAGCGGGACCAGTTTTCCGAGGCCTTCCCCGTTAGCCAGAATCTTGCCGTAGCCGCCCATGATCGATCCATAGAACATGGTATTGACGCCAGCATGAGCGTTCGACAACCAGCGCAGCTGATCTAGAAATGCGCCGAATTCGCCGTGAGCCGCAAGCCACGCCAGCGCGGGCGCGCCGCAGGCAGCCGCTCCGCCAAAAACCAAGCCGGCTTGCCGGAATTGCTTTTCAAACAGCAGCCAACAAAAGGTTGCCAGCAGTACAAATCCAATCGAAGGAGTACATAATGCGGCGGCGCATCCGAAGACGCCAACTAATGTCCAACGAATCCAGCCGCCATGGAGCTTTGCGTCCAACACGAACGAAACAGAGAGAA
>JAYVXT010000017.1:0-9219 GCA_043785065.1 Bryobacterales bacterium
GTTGATTGCCGTGGTGGCTGGATCATAAATAGCGTTTTGCAGAATTGCCCGGCCCGCGAAATCCGTACCCAGGTTTCTGCTAACAAGGATCGAACTGAAATCGCCGTTCCGGAGAGCGGAACTGGGCACCGTGGTGATGCCGTTGTAGAGGCTCTCACGGTCACGATACTTTTCCCAGTTAACGAAGAAGAAGGTCTTGTTCTTTCCGCTATACAGCTTCGGAATCGAAACCGGCCCGCCGAGAGAAAAGCCGCCGTTGCTAAGATGTTTGACGATTTTCACGTGCTTGCCATGCCCATTGTCGGTGAAAGGAAGCCCGGAGTTGAACGCTGTGTTCTGCAGGTAATCGTAAACGCTGCCGTTGTACTTATTGCCTCCGCCCTTTGAGGTGAAATTAAAAAGGCCGCTTCCCACCGTCCCGAATTCCGCGGAGAAGTTAGAAGTTTGCAGAGCAAATGAGGAGATGGATTCCACCGATGGTTGCATTTCATCGGAAACGCGAGGGTCAAGTGAACTGCTTGATTCCTGGCCTTCGTAAAGGATTTTGAATCCGCCGTTGGTTCCATTAATGGTGATGTTGTTCCATCCATTTATGGAGGCGCCCGGTACAAGTTGCGCGAAAGAAAGTGGATTGCGAATGGCCCCGGCCCCGATGCCGAAGTTAATCGGCAGTTCGTTCAACTGTTGGCCAGTGACGGTGAAGGAAACCTCTCCATCGTCTGTCTTCAGCACGGACGATTCGGCGGTGACCTGAATGGATTCGCTAGCCGTTCCGACTCTTAGCGCGACATCGACACGGGTGGTAGCGGCAACCTGTACGCCAATGTTGGTTTGCTCATAGCGGCTGAATCCCCTGCTTTCCACGTTCAGCGAATACGAGCCGGCGGGCAGTCCGGCAAGGGTATAGTTTCCGGTGCCTGTGGATACGGTGTCACTCTTGAAGCCAGTGGCCGAGTTAGTAAGCGTGATCTTCGCGCCTGGAATCAAGGCGCCGGAGGAATCAACAATGGTTCCTGTGATGGATCCCCTGTCGCTTTGCGCGAAGAGTGAAAAGGATGCCACGAGGCATGCGAGGAGCGGAATCAGATTCGTCATGGTTTTGCGTGACCATCATATCTCAAACCGTTTTAGTGGTCCCGGGCTGTTTGAACCTTTTCGCTACTGAATCCGATTCCGTCTAATACTAGGCCCCTATGTGAATAGGGGGCTAGTATCGAACTCTTTCTTATGGTCAAAAACCTAATCAATTTCCTTGTAGGCGGCCGTGGTCAGGAATTCCTGGAAGTCGCCGCGCGTCATCATGTCCGCGAAAATTTCAGCGGCACGGCGCTTGTTCGGCGTACCGGGTTTCGAGGTTAGCTCATGATCGATGGCGGCGCGAACAAGTTCCGCGGTAACGGTTCGGCCATCGGTCATTTTGACGGCATGCTTCACCCACTGCCAAACTTGCGAGCGTGAAATTTCCGCCGTGGCGGCGTCTTCCATAAGGTTGTAGATGGGCACGCAACCGTTTCCGTTCAACCAGGCTTCCAGGTACTGGATGCCGACGTCAACGTTTGTTTGTAGGCCCTCGGCGGTAACCTGGCCAGCAACAGGCTCAAGCAGATCCGCTTCGGTCACATGCACGTCCTGGCGCTTCACGTTGATTTGATTTGGCGTGGGCATGAACTCATCAAACACGGCTTTTGCGATTGCGATCAGGCCCGGATGTGCAACCCAAGTGCCGTCGTGCCCGGCCTTAACTTCGCGCAGTTTATCTTGCCGCACGCGCTCCATGGCCTGTTCGTTGGCGGCGGGGTCGTTCTTGATTGGGATTTGCGCGGCCATTCCACCCATGGCGTGGATGTTGCGCTTGTGGCAGGTTTGGATCAGCAGGTCGACATAGGCTTTGAGGAACGCCTTGGTCATGGTCACTTGCGCGCGATCCGGTAAAATTTTGTCGCTGCGGTGGCCCAGTTTTTTGATGTAGCTAAAAATGTAGTCCCAGCGCCCGCAGTTAAGACCCGCCGAATGGTCGCGCAATTCATAAAGGATTTCATCCATCTCAAAAGCGGCGAGGATTGTTTCAATGAGTACGGTAGCTCTAACGGATCCTTGGGGAATGCCACAGTATTGCTGAGCGAATACGAATACGTCGTTCCAAAGCCTGGCTTCAAGATGGCTCTCCATCTTCGGCAAATAGAAAAACGGTCCGCCTCCGCGCTGTAATGAAACCGCGGCGTTATGGAAGAAATAGAGGCCGAAGTCGAATAACGATCCGGATATCGGCTTGCCCTTCACCAGCATGTGTTTTTCGACAAGATGCCATCCGCGCGGGCGAATCATGAGCACCGCGGTGGTGGGATTTAATTTGTACTGTTTGCCTTCAGGACTTGAAAAGGAGACAGAACCATTGACTGCATCCCGCATGTTGATCTGCCCCTGCAGGACATTGTCCCAGGTTGGGGAATTCGAGTCTTCAAAGTCGGCCATGAAAACGGATGCGCCGGAATTCAGGGCGTTAATCGTCATCTTGCGTTCCACCGGGCCGGTAATTTCCACGCGTCGATCAAGCAATGGTTGCGGGATCGGGGCCACGGTCCAGCTTCCTTCGCGAATGTTCTTTGTCTCAGGCAGGAAAGATGGAAGCGCGCCTCGACGTAGCTGCTCCCAGCGCTCCGCGCGTTTTCCCAGAAGTTCCTCGCGGCGGCCGTCGAAGCGATCTGAAAGCCCGGTCAGAAAACGGATGGCTTCAGGCGTGAGAATTTCGGAATAGGCGCCTTCAATGGGACGCGTGAAAATAGCAATAGGAGCGGCGGCGGGTTCTTGCATGGTGATCTTGTTTACTGTTACCCGGAATGAGGTCGGCTGTCAACTGGCCTATCTGAAAGACATACAAGGAGGAATTCGAATAGAATAGAAGACCAATGCGACGAACTATACTGCTCCTCTTAATCAGCCTTATGGCTGGGCCCTATTTGCAAGCGGAACTCAGGCTTCCCTCCATCATTGGGGATCACATGGTGCTGCAACAAAAGCAAACGAACCTGATTTGGGGTTGGGAAACACCAGGCGCGAAAGTCACGGTTGCCTTCGCCGGACAGAGCTATTCCGCCACCGCCGCCGTCGATGGAAAATGGACCGTCACACTGGCGCCGCTGCCCGCCAACGCATCGCCCCAAACCTTGACGATTGACAGCACTTCGCGCCGGGAAATTCAGGATGTACTGGTGGGCGAAGTCTGGATGTGTTCGGGGCAATCGAACATGGGCTTCACCTTGAACCAGGATTGGAATGGCGATCTGGAGGCTGCTGCTTCCGACCACCCAGGTATTCGACTGATTGAATCGCCGCTTAACGGCACACAGGATTTGCAGACCGATTACAAGCCCAGCGAGCGAAGCCAGTGGCGCCTGGCCACGCCGGCCACCGCAATCCGCTTCAGCGCCGTGGGCTTTCTGTTTGGCCGCTACATCCACGAGATTCTTCATGTACCCGTGGGGTTGATCAACAATGCCTGGGGTGGATCTGCGGCCGAGGCTTGGGTCCGCCGTTCGTCATTGGAACAGGACCCGCGGTTCAAGCTGCTCATGGATTCGACGACGAAGCGGGAGGAAACGTTGCAGTCGGAAAAGGGCAAGGCAGATTATGAGCGCGCCATGGCGGCGTGGAAAGCCGCGGCTGAAATCGCCAAGGCGGAAAAGAAGCCCCTCCCTCGTCAGCCGGACAACTGGCTTGCGGGAAACGCCCGGCCCGGCAACATTTTTTCAGGCATGGTGTACCCAACTCTCGGCTATGGAATCAAGGGCGTGATTTGGTATCAGGGCGAGTCCAATGCCAGCCGCGCCTATGAATACAAGAGCTTGTTTCCGTTCCTAATTGAACAATGGCGCAAGGAGCAAGGGCAAGGCAACTTCCCGTTCTACTGGGTTCAACTGGCCGACTTCAACCCCGAGAAGCAGAACCCGGACGATAGTTCATGGGCGGAACTTCGCGAGGCCCAAACGAAAACGATGCAGTTGCCCAACACCGGGCAGGCCGTAATCATTGATCTTGGCGAAGGCAAGGACATTCATCCGCGGAATAAGCATGACGTCGCGGCGCGTTTGGTGCGTTGGGCTTTGGCGAAAGATTACGGAATGAAGATACCGTATCGCAGCCCCGAATTTTTGAGCATGGCGATTGCCGGCAACAAGGTGACGATCAACTTTGATACTTTTGGCAGCAGCCTGCGGGCTTTCGATGTCGCCGATGCGCGGGGCTTCGCTGTTTGTGGGTCAGATCAGGTTTGGCATTGGGCCAAAGGCAAGGTCACGGATAAGGATCAGGTGGCGGTTTGGAATGATGAAGTTGAGGCCCCGGTGGCCGTGCGTTACGGATGGGCGGACAATCCGATGGTGAATCTTTTCTCGAACGAGGGGCTGCCAGTGACGCCTTTCCGCAGTGACGATTTAAAAATGACGACCGAGCCGAAAGCTATCCGTTAATTATTCCCGAATGACCCGGAAGCGGTTACCAGCTTGTTCCTCGACTCGTTCCTTGTCCAGCAAATTCCGGACTCTTTGGGCTAATTCATCAGCCTCCTTGCTTTTCCCGGCCTTGCGGTAAAGGGTCATTAACTGATAAGTCGAGGTTCTATCTTGTGGGTCGAGCCGAATCGCGGAGGACAACGATTTTGCGGCGTTCGGATGATCGCCAAGCAGAAAGTATACCTTGCCAAGAAGCCCCTGAGCCACGGCGTTTGACGGCTCCTGCTTCACTATCCGCTCCAATAACCCGGAGGCTTCGCGGCTTTCTTCAGTGTTTGGACCTTTGAGTAACAGCGCCCTGGCCAGGGTCAGTTCGCTTTTTAAATCGCTCCCGTTGGTGGCAAGTTGTTCGCGCAAAACTTTGGCCGCTTCAGAGGCAAGGCCCATCTCCATCAAGGTGGAAGCCAACCCGATGTTTCCCAAACCGCTTTCTGGGGAAAGTTGCTGAGCGCGGCGGAATGCCAGCTGCGCCTTTTCGGTATCTCCCCGTTTTATGAAAAGCACGCCGAGCATAGTCTGAAGCTTGGCCGATGCGGGCAGGTGTTCAATTCCTGCGGCCACTACTTCCAAACCAAGGTCCAGGGCTTTGTGATCCATGCACAGCACGGCCAGGTCGATCAGCAAATTCTCGTCATTCGGATTTTGCCGGATGGTTCGGTGAAGAACGTCAAAAGCTTTTGGGGTCTCGCCTGCGCTCTCCAGAGAGTTTGCATAAAGGCGCATGGTATCGGCGGGGGCTCCTGCCACATCGGCGGGCGCAAGAGCGGCAACGGCGGCACGGTAATCCTTGGCGCTCCAATAGGCTAACCCCAAGTTGTACCGGGTTGGGCCGTGTTCGCGAAGCTTCAGCAGTGAGTCGAAATTGGCAGCGGCTTTTTCCCATTGTTCCAAGGTGAGAAGACAAACGCCGATCTGCCATTTTACGGAAGGCAAATGCAAGGACCCGGGGGCTTTTTCAAAATGGTCCAATGCCGATTGACAAGAGCGTTTTTCAAACAGAAGTTCAGCCAGCATGGCATGCGCAGTTTCAGAGGAGGGATGCAGCCGGAGAATGGATTCAAGAGTTCTGGTTGCGCCTGAATCCCGAGCGTCGAACTCGATCTGCGCCGCTGCTTGCAACGCGGGTTCGTAATCGGGATTGTTGACTAGCGCCTTGCGAAAGTTGTCCAGCGCGGTCGTGGGATCTCCAGCCGCCTTCAAGGCCAGCCCCTTCATTGTAAGCAGAGCGAAATTTCTTGGCGCCGCCTTTAATGCCAAGTCGCACTGCACAACCGCCTCTGCGTATTGTCCGCCCCGAATGAGACCCCGAATAGAAGTGAGGTCCGCCAATAGGGGGCTTGCCATTAAAAGGGCAAGCGCCGCCATGGAAGAAAAGAACGTAACTTTAAAAAGCAATCCTCGTGCCAATCTGAATCACCCTTGGGCCTGCATTTCCATTCTGCCCCAGGATGCGCCCAAAGTTCGGATCACCAGGATTGGTGTTGATTCCGCCAAGGTTTACGCGGTTCAGCACATTGAAGAATTCGAACTTCAATTGCAAGTTGCCGGCCTCACCCAGGAAAGGCAAGCGGTTGTTCTTGATGACGCTGGAATTCAGTTGGATCACGCCCTGCTGACGAAACGCATTGCGCGGGCTGTTGCCTTGCGTGCCCACCGGCGGAGCGCCGAAATCAGCCGTGTTCATCGCTGCCCGGCCACCGTTTGCTCCAAGAAATAACGCCCGGTCGAACTTCCTCGGAAGTCCATTCGGGACGTTGGGAAGATCGAAATTAAAGCCGTCAGCATTGTAGTCGCCGCTGAGCGGACGGTACCCGGTAATGTTGCCGGCGGCATCGCGATTTACGTTGAAGCCCGCTGTATTCACGATCCAGTAGGGTTGGCCGCTTTCGAAGACAGAGGTTAAGCCAATTTCCCAACCACCCAGTGCATAACGCGCAATTGGATTTGTTTTGAAAGGTGTTCCCACCCTGTATACGCCCGAGGCCGAAACATGGTGACGAACGTCATATGAAGAATCGGCAAGGTACTTTGTTAGTTCCGAAGGATCGGGAATATTGCCCACTCCGGCCGAACGTGAGCCGCCCTGATAGTAGTCCGTGGCGTGGCCCAACGTATACGACGCTTGGAAGCTGAGTCGCTCGCCCATGCGCTGCCGGACGCTTGCGATCAACGCATTGTAATTGATGATATTCGAGTTGACGACATAGGTCATTTGCCCGAAGCTTGGATTCAAGCGGTCCTGGCGGCCGTCGATGAGGTCGCCGGCAAACCGGTTGAAGTCCGTTGCGACGATACCACCGGTGGAGTGCGAGCCGCTATAGTTTAGCCCAACCACAAGTTGCTTGGGCAATTCGCGTTCCACGCCGAGCAGGTAATTCCACGTGCGCGGCGAATGCAGATTGGGGTCAAGACCACCTACGCTGGTTTGGATACCGGCAAGTCCGCCGCGGCTATCAAGGCCGGTGCTGGGGATTTTCGGCAGAGTGAATCCGTAGGGAAAGTCGTCCATCGTGCCGACAGAAAAAATGGGCTTGATGGGCAATAATTGACCGACGGACGGGAACAGGAAGTTTGGCGGGTTTTTGTTCACGCGATCAATTGATTCACCGAGCGTGATCCAATCGTTGTAAAGACCGACTCCTCCGCGAACACTCCATTTGCGGCTTGTGCCGGGAGACCAAGCGAAACCGAAGCGCGGGCTCCAATTATTCTTCAAGCGGTGATCGAATTGCGCGTCTTGCTTGCGGATAACCGCTTCCTTGATCTGATCTTTGTAATTGCTTCCAGGCGCCAGGAAGATGTTGGAGTATTGAAAATTTTGAATCCCGCTGGCGTTGCCGAAATCGTCATAACGGAGGCTAAGCGTAAGGGTGACGTTAGGACGCACCTTCCATTCGTCCTGAACAAACAGGCCGATGGTGGTAGCCTTAGCTCCGAAGCGGTAGCGCTTCAAGTCGCCGGTGAGCGGATCGCGAGAAGCGCCGCTGCCTGAAAAAGGCTGATCGGTGACTAGATCCAGAAGATTGTTGAATTGGAACGTGGGCCTGCTGTTGCCCTGCGGGAAATCCGCCCAGTCGTTGCCCCAGAAATAGTTGCCGCCGAATTTCAGCGAGTGCGACCCCTTTACCCAAGTGATTACATCGCGCCAGTTCCAATTGTTTTGTACGAACAGGCCGCCACCTACGCCGATGCCTGTCGACCCGGTAATTGAGATGGCCGGAATACGCAGCTTCGAATCAGGACCATCGAAGCCCTGTACGCGATTGCCCGAGACGCCAAATTCATTCAACACATTAGGATTGAATGTGTGGGTGTAATTGGATTGAAATCCGTTGACGAAGCGGGAACTAGTGTTATTCAAAGTTGGGCGATTGACCAGGTTTTCGTTGGTCGACTCGGTGCGCACGAAGCTGCCGGAGATGCGGTCCTTTGAATCTCGAAAATATTGATCGCCGCGGAAGTTGTATTGCAATCCGTCGCGCTTTGGAGCACGGCTCCAAGTGCCTTGCACCAGCACAGGCAGATCGCATGGAATATTGGAAGCGTTAATTGAGCCGCAATCGCTACCGAGTATTTGTTGGGCGTTGCGAAAGTTGGAATTGGTGATCACCGGCGCGGAAACCGGGTATTCGTTGAGCAGCTTTACGCCTAGCGTTGTGGGGAATCTACCTTTCGCCCAACTCACGAATGCCGGGCTTTCGAAAGTTTCCGTGCTTACCGATGCGGCAGTTTGCTTCAGTAACTCAACAGCCGCGAAGAAGAACGTCCGGTTCTTTTTAATGGGACCGCCAAAGGCTCCACTTACATTGTTGCGCTTGAAGGGAAGGTAATTGGCTACAAAGGGAAGGCTCGTCCGGGCCAGCATGCTTTGGTTGGTAAACCAGTAATTGCCGGACCCATGAAATTGATTCGTGCCGGATTTGGTTGTCACGGAAACCACAATGGAACTGCCCATGCCTTGTTCCGCCTTGAAAGTGTTGGTTTCCACAGTCAGTTCGGCAACTGCCTCGGGATTCATCCCAAGGTTGGCGGTGCCATTGGTAATGTTGGAAGTAACACTCAACCCATCGACGCTATAGGTGTTGCCGCGTGGGCTGGCGCCATTGGCACTGATGTTGGCGAAGTACTCCGGATTGAAATTATCGGAAGCGCCATTCACACCGGTTACACCGGGAGCCAAGCCGAGGATGGCGAAGATGCTGTTGTTGAGCAGCGGAATATCGCGCAGTACTTTTTGCTCCATGGTGATTTGCTGGCGGGATTCGGCGGTATCGAGGGTGGACGCTTCACCGGTAACGCTTACGGTCTCACCAACACCTTGCACCTCAAGATTGATGTTTAAATCCCGGGTCTGTCCGGTGGTGAGCGCTACTGCGATGGTCGGGAGCCGGAAGCCTGAAGCGGTTACTTTGATCTCGTAATTTCCAGGGGCAAGAGAGCTGAATCTATAGAACCCGGCAGTGGAAGTTTGCGTTTCCACCGTGATACCGGTGCTGGCGGTTGTCAGTGTCACTCTGGCGTTGGGTATAGCGGACTGGGAGGGGTCCAAAACACTTCCTTGAACTGCGGCGGAAAACTGCGCGTTAACAGGCAAGCAAGAAAGAACGAGGAGAGCAGACACTACTAATCTGGTCATGGGTACAGCTCCTTAATTATTGGCCGACTGCGAAAGTTATGGCAACGGAGCGGTGAGTTAAGCCAATTAGGACAA
>JAYVXT010000018.1:0-2809 GCA_043785065.1 Bryobacterales bacterium
ATTCGATGCACCTCGCGCATCTCCTCCTCGGTAAGCCGCACCAGTTCGTTGTTCAGTTCAATAGTTTCAAGCGGCTCCACAAACAGCGTTTGCCCGCTGCCGCTTGCGGCATGAATCACGCCATTTACTTTCCGCTTCTGCCCAGCCACCAGCGGCACCACATACCGGTCATTGCGAATGGTGACGAACTCTTCTTGCAGCAGCCCTTCATCGCGATGAACCCTCATGAATCGTTCGAGCGATTCCTGAATCTGCTGCTGCTGGCGCGACATGCCGCGCCGGATGCGTTCCAACGCGACACTGGCATGGTCGGCCACTGAGCCGTCGGGCAAAATCTTTCCGGATAGTTCGCGCAACACGCCGCGAAATTCGCCGATGGCCGCCGCTTTCCTGGCCAGCTTGGGAAACCGTTCCGCGGCCGATAGCAGGAAAATTCGCGATTCCGATGCCCGCTCCAGCCACTGAATAATATCCAGAATTTCACGCGCTTCAAGAGATGCGCCTTCAATGGAAATGCGCGCCAGGGCCTCCGCCGCATCGGGCAAATTCTGAAATACCAACCGCGCTGTGCCCTTCCCGCCGGTGGAAGAAGGTCCGCCGGCCGATTGCGAATACTCCATGGCTTCCGCCGTTTCCGCCAAGGTTTCTTCGAGCCATGCGCGATCCGTCGAAGGCTGCACGCGCTCCAATTCGGCCTTGCCCAACGAGGTGGAAACGAAGCGGCCCACAAGCGCCTTTAAGGACGCGAATTCCAAAATTTCAAGACTGCTTTGATTCATGAATTCCGAACGCTTTTTCAATCACCGGCAATGTACCTTCCGTTAATTTCAAGTTAGCGAGCTCTTCGCGCCGGAACCAAGCCACCTTGCTTGAATCCGATCCAGCCCGCAAATCGCCGCTTATCACCCGGCACAAATAGTCGATCAGAACGTAATGATATTCAATCCGTTTTGCCGCATCCTTCATGAACCGTTCGAAGATCTCCACCACTTCGATTGGGTCCACGGCGAGGTTGGTTTCTTCCATCACCTCACGTTGGATGGCCTCACGCAACTGCTCCCCGGTTTCCACGGCTCCACCGGGCAAGGACCACCAGCCCATTAAGGGTTCGTGTCCGCGCTCGACTAACAAGATGCGTCCGCTATCGAAGATGAGCGCTCCAACACCAAGCACCGGCCGATCCGGATACTGCCGTTTAATGTTGCACCGAACCCTTCACGCCAACACGAATGCGGTACAGTGACGTGCGCGCGGTAACATACAACGTTTCCATATCCCCCTCGCCGAATGCGCAATTGGCGGGCGGCTCAGGCATTTCGATCATGTGCAGAAATTTACCCTCTGCCGTATAGACGGCGACACCACGGCAAGTGATCCATAAATTCCCTTTCTCATCCACGCGGATACCATCGGGCGGACCGTCGATGTTTGCGATCAGCACTCGTTCATTCGACGTTTTACCGTTCTTGTCCAGATCGTAGGCGACGATGTTTCGGTCGTCGGTATTGGCCACGTATAAGAGGGTGCCTTGGGGGGAAAAAGCAATGCCGTTGGGGCGGCCTTTCGGTTTGGCAACCAACTCCATGGGGCCTTTGGGGGGGATGTGATAAACGCCGTAGAAATCCAGCTCGCGCGTATCGGCTTGATTGCCGAAGGCCGGATCGGTGAAGTAGATATGGCCGTCTTTGCGGACCACGATGTCGTTGGGCGCGTTCAGCCGCTTGCCTTCCCACCTTTCGGCCAACACTTCCCAATTGCCTTTCTTGTCTTGGCGCACAACGCGGCGGCCTTCCGATTCGCAGGAAAGCACACGGCCCTGCGGATCAATGGTGTTGCCGTTGGTTTTTCCCGACGGCGCGCGGAAGGTTTTGATTCCTTCGCTATCGATCTTTAAAACTTTGGAGGCGGGCACGTCGCTAAAAAGTAAGTAGCCGCCCTCTTTGGACCAAACCGGGCCTTCAAGAAACTGGTAGCCGCCCGAGACTTTTTCGACGTGGATTTCCGTAAAGTCCTGCGCGGAAAGAGCAGCGGCTGTAGAAAGGATCAGGAGCAAAAGTTTCATAATCGTTCTGACCTTTACTATAACGTGTGTGCGGCGGAGCTAGGTTAAGCGTGGGGTTCAAGACGCATCCACCCGAAGAGGAAACTATTCATCAAGCCCGAGATTGCGCGCAGTTCGTCGGCAAGGCTCATCGATTGGGCGCCAACTAATAATGCACCGCGGCGCATGGCGTGCCATTGGAATAGACCGGCTGAAATCGTCATGGCCAGCGAGACGATGGTTGTCGTGAAAAGCTTTGGCGTTCTTAGCCGCATGTGCAGTACAACCTCGCCGACTTGCACCAGGCCGGGAAGCACTACCGCGCTTAACGAGAAGGCGCGTCATTGCGGAGCGGCATGGCGGAAGGCTTGCATCAGCGAGCCGAATAAGCCGCTGGTGGCAATGCGAAACAAAGCTTCGGCGCTGACTTCCGCAGCGGCAGTTCGCCAACCACTTTGAATCAGGATGGCGCAAAACTGGAGAGAGCGCAGCAAGGCGCTCCAGAGCACTATTTTCCAATTGAAACCTTCGATCAGGAAACGGAACGTCGCTAGCCGTATTTGGGCGATCACTTGATCCACAGTTTGCACGATGCTGAACAGACGCCCATATTTGGCTTAGAGTTTTCCGGTTTAACATAGCTTTACCCGACTTAACCTAGTTTTAATTTCACTAGTGTCCGGCTATAAATCGAACAGAATCAGTTGGTTGACGGAAGCGTCAAAAGCATTCTGGGAATTTGACGGGTGAAGAGCCTGTAGAATGGGG
>JAYVXT010000019.1:0-2808 GCA_043785065.1 Bryobacterales bacterium
TTGTGCAATTGGTGGAGTGGGCGGATCGCATCATCACTGAATAACTTGGCGGCTGGATCTTTGTAAGTCAGCATCGTCATCATCCTCAGCGGAGCAAAAGGCCTTCCTGTACCATATCTCCGCGATGTCCGAAGCCTACAACCAAGCTCACGCCGCGTGTCATTACATTCTTGAGCGTACCGAGTTGCGCCCGCACATTGCCATTGTGCTCGGCTCCGGGCTCGGCGCATTCGCCGACGAGCTCACCCACGCCGTTCGTATCCCCTTCGGCGACATTCCCAACTTTCCCAAATCCACAGGAGTCATCGGTCACGCCTCGAAGCTGGTCGTCGGCATGACCGGCGACGTTCCGCTGGTCGCCATGCAGGGCCGCGTGCATTTCTACGAAGGATATTCGATGGAGGAGGTGGTATTTCCCATGCGCGTCCTCCATCGCATGGGGATTCGCGCAGTCATACTCACCAACGCGGCCGGCGGCATCCATCCCCAGCTCACGCCTGGCAGCCTTATGGTGCTCAGCGATCACATCAACCTTCAGGGAACCAATCCACTGATTGGCCACAATGATGAGCAGTTTGGCGCGCGATTTTTTGACATGACTACCGCCTACCATCCCCTCTATCGCGACATCACCATGAGGGAAGGGAAGAAGCTCGGCATCAATATCCACGAGGGCGTTTACATCGCGGTTACCGGCCCCAGCTATGAGACTCCGGCTGAGATTCGCGCCTGCCGGATTCTTGGCGCCGATGCCGTGGGCATGTCCACAGTGCCCGAGACCATCGCTGCTCGACACATGGATATGAAAGTCCTGGCGATTTCCTGCGTCACCAACGCTGCCGCCGCGGTTGAGAACCAACCACTCGATCACAAGGAGGTGCTTGCGGTGGGCGAGCGTGTGCGCGGACAATTCGTCGCGCTGCTGAAGTCCGTGATCCCGCAGATTGCGAAGGATGTTGCTGGACACAACTAGAGTTTAAAGCGGACGCAACTAGAGTTATAGGGGTGGCGGATTATCGAATGGTCAAGGCGTGGACATCGTTAGGGTGAGCGATGTTAGGGAGGCCGCCGGGTTTCAATTTTCAATTACAATTTTCAAATTACAAATTCCAAATGTCCCGCCCCTTCCTCATCGCCATCGCCGGCCCATCGTGTTCGGGAAAGTCGTCGGTCGCGCGACAGCTCGCTTTAACCCTGCCCGCACCCGCTACCATCTTCACCCTCGACTCCTACTACCACGATCTTTCGCACCTTGAATCTGCCCAGCGCGCGGCGACCAACTTCGACCATCCCGATTCCATGGATGGCGCGCTCATCGTCCAGCACGTTCAAGCTCTTATCAACGGCGAAGAAATTCTGCGGCCCATCTACGATTTCGCTACGCACTCGCGCACCAGCCGCACCGAGGCTATGCGAAGCCAGGATTTTCTTATCGTCGAGGGGCTATTTACCCTGTACTGGCCGGAACTTCGCGCCCTTGCTGCGGTGAAAGTTTTTATGGAGGCCGCGCATGAGTTGTGCCTGCCGCGGCGTCAGGCACGCGATATCGCCGAGCGCGGCCGGTCGCTGCAATCCGTGGTCGATCAATACGCTGCCACGGTCCGCCCCATGACCGACCAATACATCAACCCCACCCGCGAATTCGCCGATCTTGTGTTGAGCGGCGCTCAGCCGGTTGAAAAATCGGCGGCAGCAGTATTGGATTTCATACGCGCTCGCCTTCCGAACAAGGCACTTCTCAACGCTTGAGCCTTTCTTGGCATCGTGCTAAAGTAAGTGTTTACTTACCATGCGCCTTGCCGCTCCTTTTCGCCGCCAGCATCTCATCACCACCGCTCTGGAGCTTTTTGCGGCTCAGGGTTATGAGGGAACCACCACTCGCGAGATAGCCAAACGCTCCGGGGTCACTGAAGCCATTATCTTCCGCCACTTCTCCACCAAAGAAGATCTCTACTGGGAAGTGATCGAGGAGCAATGCAACATTCGGAGCGCGATTCCCCGGCTCCGTGAGATGCTTGACTCTGATCTCGACGATCTTTCGAAATTCACTCTCATTGCCGAAGATATTCTCAGCCGCAATACCAGCGATCCCAAGCTCTTCCGCCTGCTGCTCTTCTGCGCGCTGGAGAATCACGAGCTCAGAGACCGTTTCTTTCAAACCCGCATCTCTGAACGTTATGAGATCCTCGCCCAGCACATTCGCGGCTGCATTCGTAAGGGGACATTCCGCAAAGTGGATCCGTTGGTGGCCGCCCGCGGATTCTTCGGCATGGTGGTTTACCATTTCTTGATCCAGGAGATTTTTGGCGGAAAGAAATTTGGCCGCTTCAATCCCCGGGAAGTCAGTCGCACTCTTGCCGAAATCTGGGTTGCCGGCATGTTGCCTGGAAGCGAGATTTCACCGCAGCCGCATCCTCCCCAAGGGTTTGGCGATGCCAGTTCAAAGAACGGAACCAATGGTCATGCTGTCTCAGCTAGGAAAAAGAGGGCTGCGGCCAACGGTAATGTTTCCACTTCTGAATTAAAAATAAAGCAGAAAAAGAAAGAGCAGTCTAGGTTCTATAAGTGATGAAACTTCGTCTCGCATCCGCAACCATTCTGCCCGCCGCTTTATTTCTCGCCGCGGGTTGCTCCGGAAGCCCGGAAAAGAAAGCCTCTGCTCAAGGTCCACCCCCGGCAGTGCCGGTGGTGGTCGCTACCGTCACTACCAAGAACATCCCCATTAGTATCCGTTCCATCGGGAACGTTCAGCCTTATCAAACCGTAGGCATTAAGTCACAGATCAGCGCGCAGTTGACGGAAGTTCAT
>JAYVXT010000020.1:0-2801 GCA_043785065.1 Bryobacterales bacterium
GGCCTCAACACTTCAGCCACCGCTCCCTACCAAATCATTGGCTTTGACACCAATGGAAAACTTGGAGGTGGGATCGATCCCAACGTAAGTTTTAATCCAAACAACATTAGAAACCGCTATGTCCAGCAAAACCCGGGGCGCGCCTATGTGATGAATTACAACATCAACGTGCAGCGCGAAATTGCCAAGAACTGGAAGGCGATGGTTGGTTACGTGGGCTCGCGCGCAGTGCATTTGTCGGTTGCCGCGGACGACATCAATCTGGTTCCGCCGGTGCAGACCGCAGCTGGCATTCTTATACCTTCAAACACTTATCAGGTAGACCCAAACTGGGGTGGCGCAAACGGAGGCATCACGCCTGGCGCGCCAAAAGGAGCGGGTATCCGCCCGGTCCTTTTTGATGGCGAATCCACCTATAACGGTCTTCAGGCCCAAATCAAGAAAGCCATGAGTTATGGCTTGCAAGGCCAGATTTCGTACACCTTGGGCAATTGCAAGGATACGAGTTCTGCGCCGGTCACTGGCGACACCTACACCAACTCGGTTGCCGTGCCCCTTCTGCTAAGCAAGCAGTACCGGATCGGCGCATGCGACTTTGATATTCGTCACACCGTGGTAGGAACCTTCATTTGGGCTGTTCCAGGGCCGAAGTCAGGAATTGCCTCGCAGGTATTGGGAGGATGGGAGGTTGGCACCATCGTAACCCTGACCAGCGGCTCTCCGTTCAGCGTAACCACGGGCGCTGGCGGTGATCCACTGGTTACAGGATATAACGGCGACTTCTCCATGGATTTCCCCAACCTGGTTGCTGGATGTAATCCCACTCCGGGAATCATCACCAATGCCCAAGGCAAGTTGCTGGCATTTAATCCTGCCTGCTTTGCTCCGGCGCCCGCAGTGGCTGGTGGAGTGCTGGTGGGCAACGCTGGACGCAATAGCTTTTACGGGCCGGGGCTAAAAACCGTGGATTTCTCCGCCTTCAAGAACTTCAGATTTAGCGAGCAAGCCAGGTTGCAACTACGCGCGGAGTTCTTCAACATTCTTAACCACCCAAACTTCGCAGCACCGAATTTTTTGAACGACGCTAACACTTCCATCGGCACGCCTACGGCCGGCATAGTAGGTTCCACCTCCACCACCTCGCGCCAAATCCAGTTGGGAGCAAAGGTGGTTTGGTAAACGCGGCTGATCGACCCGGAAGGAACTTGCGAATGCCTGCGGTCATTGCCGCAGCCTCTGACAGACGTCCTGCGGCCGGGATGAGAGGAAAATGCAAGCTCCTTGGCTTTGCTTGCGGCGATTGGCGTTCCCTCCGCTTCGCTGTGTGCTGACCAACGTCCGCCTTCCCTCTTTGGCGAGTCCATTTTGAAAGACGAATCGCAAGGGGCCAATTCCCAGTTAGCTTTGATAACCATGAAATCGCATCATGCCAGCGACGTAATTCTCATCGCCTATAGCCCAACTCCTCCCCAATAAGAGCCCGCGGATAACATGCACTCCGAAACCGAACTACAACCCGAAGTCACGCCGATTGCAACCGGAAACCCCGGGTGGCAATACGCCGTCAGTTCGGGAATTTTGGGATGGGTTCTGGATGCGTTTGATTTCTTTGTAGTCGTCTTTCTGGTGGACACCCTCGCCAACAACTTTCATGTTGGCAAGAAAGAGATTGTCTTCACTATCACTTTGACTCTGGCGATGCGTCCCATAGGAGCCCTTATCTTCGGTTCCCTGGCGGACCGGTTCGGGCGAAGACTGCCGTTGATCGGCTGTGTGCTCTATTTTTCGATCATCACCGCATGCAGCGCTTACGTGCCCACGTTCTCTCTTTTTGTGATCATGCGCGCGCTCTATGGCATCGGCATGGGCGGGTACTGGGGAATTGGAGCCTCGCTGGCGATGGAAAGCGCTCCACGTAGATGGCGCGGGCTTCTCTCCGGGATGATGCAGGGTGGCTATCCGCTGGGATATTTGTTGGCTGCGGTAGCGATGGAAACCGTGCACCCTCACTTCGGATGGAAGGCCATGTTCCTTTGCGGCTTTGGAGTGGCTCTACTGGTTGCGGGGCTGATCACTCAGGCGCCGGAATCTCTAGCATGGGGAGAACACCGCATCCCCAAGTTCGGAGCGATATTCCATACCTTGCTGGAATACAAGAGGAGTTTTGCCTACCTGCTGCTGGTGATGTCAGTGATGACGTGCTTGTCTCACGGTACGCAGGACTTGTATCCCGACTTCCTCAAATCAGTGCATGCACTATCCCGAAGCACTATCTCCCATATTGCCATCCTGTACAACATTGGCGCAATTACCGGCGCGGTGATCTTTGGCCACCTCTCAGAGCGAATCGGCAGAAGGCACAGCATCATGATCGCGCTATGCATGTCACTGCTCTCAATCCCCGCTTGGGCGTTTGGATCGACGGTGACCATTCTCGTGATCGCTTCAGTGATCATGCAGACGGGCGTTCAAGGAGCATTCGGCGTCATCCCGGCACATTTGAACGAACTCTCACCCGACGCCGTCCGCTCTCTCTTTCCAGGATTCGTCTACCAACTGGGAGTGCTTGTAGGATCGCCCGCTGTCTCCATCGAGTATCTTCTTCGCGATCGATATGGTTACCCGTGGGCCCTGGCGAGCTTCGAAGCTTCCGTCATTGTCATCTTGTTGTTCATTTATGGGCTGGGCCCGGAACGCCGAGGGCGAAGTTTCAGAAGCAATGATTGAAATCTGAGCATTTAATGACGATGCGGTCTGACCACGGACCATTTTATTTTGGGCTTGAGATTCAACAGCAGGAT
>JAYVXT010000021.1:0-26383 GCA_043785065.1 Bryobacterales bacterium
ACTAGGGACCCAAATCCCGCCGTTTCCATTTTTAATCCACGCCTAAGACTAAAGAGCCGGTTAAGAAGACGGTGGAAACGTTGACGCATGAGGAGGCCAACCGTAAGAATATTCCGACGGCTGAGTTTCAGTCTCTGATGCGGAAGGATGAGCAGAGTTCGATTCGTGTGGCGTATGAGCGGCGGAATCGGGATTTGGATCCGCAGTTGGTTTGGCGTGGGAAGGATGAGCAGGATTGGTCGGACTTGGTTGTGCTGGCGCCGCCGATTTATATCCAGGAGAAGGTTCATCCCAAGGTTTTGATTGATGATCTTTTGCGGCGGACGGCGGAGGGGGCGAAGGAGGAGGAGCAGTACAATCTTTTTGCGGACTTTAATGGGCTGCCGAATGAGGAGGCTAGGACGGAGTTTTACCAGCACGATGCGAACTGGACGAATCGGATGATTCTTGGGGATAGCTTGCAGGTGATGGCGAGTCTGGCGGAGCGGGAGGGGTTGCGGGGGCAAGTGCAGTGTATTTATTTTGATCCGCCTTATGGGATAAAGTTTAATTCGAATTTTCAGTGGTCGACGACGAGTAGGGATGTGAAAGATGGAAACCTTGACCATATCACTCGAGAACCAGAACAAGTGAAGGCATTTCGGGATACTTGGCGCGAGGGGGTTCATTCATATTTGACATATCTGCGCGACCGTCTCACAGTGGCTCGGAATTTGCTTTCGGAGTCTGGATCGATATTTGTTCAAATAGGCGATGAAAATGTTCACCGTCTGCATCCGTCTCAGCAGCAATTAGTGGAGCGTGATTTTGGTGTACCGACGCGAGTGTCGGGCAGTGCGGGAACGGGCAAAACGATTGTGGCGCTGCATCGGGCTGCGTTTTTGGCTCGGGGGAATCCCGATGAGCGGGTGTTGCTAACTACGTTTTCGGATGCGTTGGCGAGTGCGTTGCAAACGAAGTTACGGCGGCTGATCAGCAATGAACCTCGGTTGGGTGAGCGGCTGGAAGTGCATTCCATGAGCGCCATTGGGCAGCGGCTTTACGAACTGCACATTGGGCGTGCGAAGTTTGCCGGTACTGAGGTGGTGGATGGGCTCTTGGCGGAAGCAGTGGCATCGGTTGGCGGGAGCAAATTCACCACGGGTTTTCTAAAGACCGAATTGGAGCAGATTGTTGACGCGTGGCAATTGAATTTTTGGGAAGTATACCGCGATGTGAGCCGGTTGGGCCGGATGACTCGGATTTCAGAAACCCAGCGGGCTGGGCTGTGGGCCATCTTTGAGAAGGTGCGTGCTGGACTGGATGCCAAAGGGCTGATTACGCAATCGATGATGTTTACACGGTTGGCGGTGAAGGTGTCTGTAGCGAAGAATCTCCCGTTTGCGTTCGCCGTGGTGAGGCGCAGGATGTGGGCATCGGGCAACTTCGGTTCCTCGCGGCGCTGTGCGGCAAGTCCTCCTAATGGGCTGTTCTTTGCCGGTGACTTAGGGCAGCGGATTTTTCAGCAGCCTTTTTCTTGGAAGGCGATGGGCGTGGATGTGCGGGGCCGGTCGAAAGATTAGAGAATTGTGCTTCATAACGCACGCTATAAACGGACCACCACTTAGCCGTCGTGGCAGGTTGTGATCCGTTTTAGTGGCGTTAACTAAGCCGTCTTCGATTTGCGAACCAAGCCGATTGCGATCAAGCCTAAACCAAAATACAGAGCGGACGCTGGTTCAGGCACCGCGCCACCGACCACACCTGTTTGTTCTTGGGTGAGCCGGGAGCCGTTTGCGGCGAATGGACTGGTAAATATTCTGAAGTTAGGATCAACGGCGAAACCCACGGCCAGCGATTGAACTTGTGTCAGCAGGTCTTGAGCTCCATTAGTCAGAGGTCCTGTTCCGGCGGCGGTGCCACCGATCAGGAAGTTCGCTGTCTTGCCGTCCTTCAATCCATCGATCATCCATCGATTAGCCAGCACAACATTGGCGGCCACCGCGGCTCGCGTGGCGGCGGGAGCGGCATAAGCGAGAGCGTCTAAGTAAGCGACATAGCGATAGAAAGTAAGTGCGGTAGTGTCCGATATGCCGGATTGACACAACGTGGTAAACTGGGCTTTAGCATTGTTCATTTGACACAACAAGGTCAACTGGGCGTTAGCGTTGTTCGCCGCAACATCGGCCAGCGTTACAACCACGGAATTGTATGTTTCCGAGGTAACGTTGGGTAAGAATTCATCGCATAGCAGCATCTGATTCTTAACGCCGTCGATTGTGAAGTTGAAGAAGCCAGGATTAGTCGAGCCGACCAATTGGTAAGTGAGTAACGCGCCCCACGAGTGTGGTGTAAACGCGAGAAGTGTAAGTAAAAGTACCTTTTTCATAAGTCTAGAGATCCCCTTGGTGAACGATTGTATTGTGTAGTTCTTTGTAATTTAAGTTTTGAATGAGGCGAAAAGAAACACGGTACCGCGCGGGTACGGATGCGCTGAATGCATGGATAGTATTTACGAACTGTAAAGCCAAAACTCCCCCACATAATGTCTGCCGCAATGCGATGTTGCGCGCATCCGGAGAGAGCGCCATATTCATGGGGACACTCCGCCGCATGATCGCAATTAGCAAAGTTGCGCCAATCAAACGAACAAATAATGCATTTGCGTCGTAAGCCTTACTTTGCGGTTTGCGCAAAATAATGCTTGAAACACATAGCAAACAACTAAGTTGGGAATCCGGCTTCTTGCCAGTGCGCCAACGGGACTAAGTCCACGTTATCCATCGCGGATGACGGGTGCATCGGGGGAGATGCTGCACTGCTGATTGCAACAGTAACATGCCTACCATGTAAGTGTAAATAGAAAAGTAACAAAGTGACAAAAAATGTTTAAGACAATCCTAGAACTAATCAATAATTAGCTCTATTGTTGAACTCTTAACGATGCTTATTCGCTGCATTAGTATCGACGGTTAGTAAGTCGAGTACCAATAGAAGTACTAAGAGTAAGGAGGATATGACTAATCGGACTATTCGTGCCTAAGTGCGGCCATCGGGTCCACCGCGGAGGCTCGCTTAAAGGGGAGATACGCGGCGAGCAAGGGAAGATTAGAGTCCAAAGACGCAACAACTTGGCGAATGGAGCTTCCCGTCGCTTCGGGGTCAGTGGCGGTTCGCACATAAAAGGAGAGGTCGTCTTGGCGCTTTTGTTGGTTATAGAGTAAGTAAAACATCCGGGGCGGAGCGGCCCGCAGATCAGCGTACTTACTATTCTTTACGAGCCCCACTACTTCGATGTCGGTGAATAGAGGTGTCCTGGCCAATCTGCGCAACGCAAGTTTCAGATTCAGCATCAAATTCCTCCGGAAAGAAATGGTATTTAGATTCCAATACGCACCAAAACCGTTTACGTAAGATAACGCAACTCGTCCGATTCTGTCGCGTTATCTATTTAGGAGGTATAAAATGACACTTCGTAACGGTTTATTAAGCACGGCATTCGCTCTGGCTTTAGGAGCGGCCACAGCATGCGCCGGCGGCCACTATGTGGCAGTAAGGTACGCGCCACCGCCGCCCCGATATGGCGCGCTTGGATTCGCCCCCGGTCCTGGGAATGTCTGGTCGGACGGTTATTGGGATTGGCGTGGGCGCGATTGGTTTTGGGCGCAAGGTTCCTGGCGGCGCCCGCCATACCGAAGCAGTGTTTGGGTGCCGGACTATTGGCGGCCAAGGGAAGGCGGACACATTGCTGTTCGCGGATATTGGAGGTAGTCACAGCATCCAGCGTGCCCCGCCGGACATTGCCGGCCGGCGGGCCGAACTCCCCAAGTACAGTTCCTGCGCCTTCACCTCGAAAGTAGTATGATGCGAGAGTTCCCAAGGAGCCCGCTCATCATGAAACGCAACACCCCTTCCCGCCGTGACATTTTGAAAAATTGCATCGGCCGCGGACTGCTACTGGCGGCAGTCCCCATGTCATCATCCTCTTTGTTCGCTCTTTGGCAACAGGGCGAAACGAAGGCTATGAATCCCACCTCCACCGACGTGCTTGGACCGTTCTTTAAGAAAGGCTCACCCAACCAATCGGTCCTCCGCGCCACTGGCGAACGCGGCTTTCCGTTGCGAGTTACCGGCAAGATTCTGAACACGCGGGGCGAAAAGGTCCCTGGAGCCCGCATTGATGTTTGGCATGCCGATCATAAGGGACTTTACGATCTTCAAGGCTTCCGCTACCGCTCCAAGCTGATCATTGAAAGCGCTGCGGATTACGCCATCGACACCATCATGCCAGGCCACTATGACGACCGTCCCGCGCAGCATATCCATTACATGATCACGGCCCCGGGTCATCGCACGCTGATTACTCAGGCCTACTTCGCAACCGATCCTTTTTTTGAAGGCGATCCCGACAAAAACTTCAAGAAGCGAGGCATTGTATCGAGCCGGGAACTGGTGCGGCCGGTGACTTTATTTGAGCAACCGGAAGCTCCGCACGCCGCTATCACGTTCGACATCATTCTTGAGAAGGCATAAATGACAAGCCGCCTATTACTACTGTTTGCCGCGCCTCTAGCTTTTGCTCAAAATGAAGACCGCGTCATAAAAGTCTCTGCAAATGTTGGCTCTATAGTCTTCACTGCCGATGGCAAGTGGATCGCCGCTGTTTGCCGCGATGAAAAGGTCCGGCTGTGGGATCCGCTTACAGGAGAGCTTAAGAAAACGCATGGCTTAATGAAAGGCGATGGTTCCATAATCTTCCCATTAGGATCCGATCAACTAGCAATGGTGGGCGGCGATAAGAAGATCAAAGTGCGCAGTCTGATTTCCGGCGAAGTTACTAAGTCGCTGTCTCCATCGGGTGAGACAGTTCGTCGTATTTCGCTCTCTTCCGATCAAAAGCTGGTGGCCGGCAGCAATCGCACAGGGGCCAATGGTAGTGAGGAAACAGTCCGCGTTTGGGACCCTGCCGGCAAGCAGTTATATGATGTACCGGCAGGCGTTGGTGGAACCAGCGTGCTGGCCTTTTCGCCGGATGGGGCGACGCTGGTCGCTGGTAGTTATGATACAAATCTCCGTGCATGGAGCAGCGGCAATGGGGAGTTGCTCCGCTTGATTGAAGAGATTCCGGTCGCGACTTTCGCCGCGGTGTTTTCGCCTGACGGGAAAACATTGGCGACTGCCGGCGCGGACCGCATGGTGTATTTGTGGGACGCGAAGACGTTCAAGCTTAGAGCCAAATTGCCGGAGCAGCCGGAAATGATATCGGCCCTCGCCTTTTCTCCGGACGGACGGCTACTGATGACCGGCGGGTTTAGCGTGGTGACGAATCGCGCTCCGGTGAAGGTTATGATTTGGGACTTGGCCGCTCGCAAGGTTCTGCGTTCGATGGATGCTCCTCATATGGTGGGTTCCGTGGCGTTTTCCGGAGATGGGATGCTAGCTGTAGCGACTAGCTCGGACGATCAGATTCATGTTTGGAGTGTTCCGGGGCGGTAGGGCTTTCCTTGTTCGGCTTCTTTTTTAAACGGAGATCCTGTAACGGGCATGAACAAAGCACAACACGTAGTTCCAAATCGTGATGGTGGCTGGGCTGTCCGTAGGACTGGCTTTTTCAGAGCAAGCCGTGTTTTCTCCAAAAAGCTGGCTGCTGTTCAGAATGCTCGCAGGGAAGGCTCGGCCTTATACGTGCACTGCGGCGATGCCACCATTAAAGATAAGAATGATTTCGGCGCGAACTGACGGTCACCTGGGTCGAAAACTATTTTCCTTGTTTCTCACCGGACACTTTGAAGCAGCGAGACTTTTCATCCCAGCTAATTCGGTTCCTGTTGGCGAGCCAGAATTTCCTCCACTGGGCCTGAATATTTTTAAGATCATGTTTCTTCCGAAACCTGTCCCAGCATTCGCAGGAAGGTACTGATAGAGCGCAAGGCTCGCCTAAGAAAGAAGATGGCGTTAGGCTTGTTGTCCATTTATCGTCCATAAATAAATCAACAAGAATAAAGTGAGCCAATTCTCCGGCTCTCAGCGGTGGCCAGTTGTAGCAAAAAACCGGCTTGGTGAGCAAGCGAGAATCCACAATTGGTGAAATGAGCGTAGGGATTGCCTGTTTTCCATCTTTCAAGACTTGATCGATTGTCCTCGAACGAACGTATTGACAATCTTGAAACCTGCCTTTAGTCATGCAAAACTCGTTATCCCAATTCCATAGCTGGTATGGCGGCGGTTGCGCCGACGGGTTCTGGGCACACATTGCGCCTGAGGAGGAGACAACAAAGAACGATAATAAAAGGGTCAATTGTAATTGCACATCGATTCCGCCTGTTCGCACGCTCGCACCCCCACTCCCAATACGCCACAATGGTAACAAGCTATGAAAGGCCTCACTGATATTCCCGGCATCCGCGTCGGACATGCCACCGATTTGGACGCACTCACCGGCTGCACCGTAATCCTCTGCGAAGACGGCGCGGTGGCCGGTTGCGATATTGGCGGAGGAGCTTCCGGCACTACTGAATTCGATGTGATGAATCCGCAACATGTCACGCCGGCGATCCATGGCCTCACGCTGGCGGGCGGCAGCGCGTTTGGTTTGGAAGCGGCCAGCGGCGTGCGGCGCTTTCTGGAACATAAGGGCGTCGGATTCCCAACCGCCTACGCGAAGATTCCCATTGTGCCGGGCGCGATCCTGTTTGACCTCGGCATTGGCAAGGCGGGTGTTCGGCCCACACGCGAAACAGGCGAAGCGGCAGCCGCCGCCGCAACAGACAAGGCCGTTCAAGAGGGTTGCGTGGGCGCGGGTACGGGTGCAACCGTCGGAAAAGCGTATGGCATGGAACGCGCCATGAAGAGCGGCATTGGCAGCTTCACGATTGAGCTCCCCGGTGGCCTGCTTGTCTCAGCGCTCGCGGCGGTGAATGCTTACGGCGACGTAGTTGACCCAAACACAGGAAAAATCCTAGCGGGCTGCAGGACTTCCGTCAAAAGCAACGAATTCGCCAACGCGGTGAAAGCGTTGCAAAGCGGGGTGGAGCGTGGATTCGGCCGCACGAACACTACCTTGTGCGTGGTCGCCACCAATGCCAGGCTCACGAAAGTAGAGGCCACCAAGGTGGCGCGCATGGCGCAGGCCGGACTGTTGCGCGCGGTGCGTCCGGCGCATACGATGTTTGATGGGGACGTTGTGATTGCTCTTTCCCTGGGTTCCAAGCGATCAACGGTTAATGTGGTTGGAGTGACCGCTGCCGACGCGCTCGCTGAAGCCATCGTGCGTGGCGTAAAGGAAGCCAAAGGCATGGGCGGACTACCCGGATTGAAGAAATAATATGCGGATTAACTTACTAATTTTATGCGCGGGTCTGGCGGTGAATGCCGCAAGCCCCGTGGATTCCCTTGTTCCCGTGGGCAAGCCCGTGGTGAGCGACAGCATTTACGCCCGGCGCGTTTACCTCGATTCGTGGGGTCTGCTGCCGGCGCCGGAGCAACTGGCTGAATTCACACAATCGCAGGACCCCCGGAAGCGCGAACATTTGGTGGAAATGTTGCTGGCGAACAAGAGTAACTACGCCGAACATTGGATCACCTTCTGGAACGATCATCTGCGCAACGACGAAGGCGTGGTGTATCACGGCGACCGTAAGTACGTTACTAAGTGGCTGCGCGCGGCGCTTGAGAATAACTTGCCGTATGATCGATTCGTGCGAGCCCTTATTAGTCCCACCGCAAAGGACGATCCCGATGGCTTCATCATTGGAGTGAATTGGCGCGGCACGGTGAACGCCAGTGAGTTACCTCCCATGCAAGCGGCTCAAAATACGGCGCAGATCTTTTTGGGAGTCAACCTGAAATGCAATTCCTGCCACGATAGCTTCATCAGCAAATGGAAGCTGAAGGACGCTTATGGGTTGGCCAGTTTCTTCTCCGATAAGCCCATGGATATTGTCCGCTGCGACGTTCATACGGGCGAGCTTTCCAGCCCGAAATATCTGTTCAATAATGATTCACTCATTGATCCGGGCGCACCTCTGGCCGACCGGCGGGCGGCGTTGGCGCGGATGATTACCGAAAAGGACCAGGACCGGCTGGCGCGAACTTACGTGAATCGCATTTGGAAGAGGCTGCTGGGCCGGGGCATCGTGGAGCCGGTGGACAACCTGGATGCAAAGCCCTGGAATGCGGAACTGCTGACGAGCTTGGCCGATGAGTTCAAGGCCTCCAGCTTCGATATGAAAGCGTTGCTGAAACGGGTGATGACTTCCCGCGCCTATCAACTGCCGTCTGTCGAGGCCACTGAAAATTACGCGTTCGCCGGGCCACTCGCCCGCCGCCTGTCCGCCGAGCAGTTTTCCGACAACGTGGCGGCAATCACAGGCCAATGGCGCTTGAAGCAGACTGGCATCCGCGCCGAATACGTTCGCGAATGGCAAGTGAAGTCGACTTCGCTAACACGCGCTCTAGGGCGGCCCATTCGCGATCAAGTAACCACCGATCGTCAAGATGCGGCCACTACCTTGCAGGCTTTGGAATTGGTTAATGGCGCAGTTCTCGCCGATCAACTGCATCTAGGTTCGCAACGCATGCTGGGCGTTCTGCAACCGCCGGCCGTCAATATTTACGATAGCGGCATCGTCGGCGCATCGAAACCAGTGACGGCCGAGTTCGATATCACCGGCGCCGAGAAGCTGTGGCTGTTGATGGAGGATTTCGATAGCTACGACCGCACGCGCGTCAAAGCCCGTTGGGGTTCGTTGCTGTTAAGTGGCCCCAACGGCGAGGAAAAGCTTGCCGATCCATGGGAGACTATTCCTTCCGAACGCGTCCTTGATTTGAAAGGAAAAGGATTCACGAAGCTGAAGGCCGTGCTGAGTTGCGATGAGGCTAGCAAGGCTTCTGACGTGAACGCGCGCGTCCGTTTCTTCGCATTCAAAAGCCACCCCGACAAGCGGCAACTAGTAAAGGTGGCCGGTGAACCTCCCATTACGCGGAACTGGACGGATATGCATGCGGACAAGCTAGTGGAGCAGCTCTACCTGTATACCTTCAGCCGCAAGCCATCGGCCAAGGAAACGCAGATCGCTAAATTAATCGTAACCAAGATCGGCGCGCCCTTCGCCGATGGTCTTGAAGATTTAATGTGGTCCTTGTTTTTATCTCCGGAGTTTCAATATGTCCACTAACAGACGCGATTTTCTGAAGAACGCTTCGGCCGCCACCTTATCCGCCCTGGCCGCCGGCAATGCGCAAAGCGTGCTGGCCGCGGAGAAGCCGGAGGCCACGGCCGATACAGTTATTCTTCTGTGGATGGCCGGCGGGATGGCCCAGACGGAAACGTTCGATCCTAAGAGGTACGAGCCTTTTGTAACGGGCATGGATCCTAATCGCGTGCTGAGTACTTTTCCTTCCATTCCAACCGGCGTGGATAACATTCGCTTAAGCCAAGGGCTTGAAGAGCTCGCAAAGGTGATGGACAAGGCCACCCTTGTTCGCACCTATCAGGCCGGCGACCTGGGCCATATTTTGCATTCGCGCCACCAATTCCATTGGCACACCGGCTATGCCCCGCCGCTTTCAGTGGCGGCGCCGCACATGGGCGCAATGATCGCAAAAACGTTGGGTCCGAAGAATCCCGATATGCCGGCTTTCATCGACGTTGGCCAGAATCTGGAGATCGGCGCGGAGAGCGATTCGCTGAAAGCGTTTCATACATCGGGATTCTTGGGAACCGAGTACGGTCCTTTTTTCATTGCCGATCCGGCGGAGGCGGCGCGGGCAGTTCGTCCCCCGGCACATATTTCCAAAGAGCGTTTTCTGCGCCGCTATGAACAGTACAAAGAGTTGCTGGCGGCAGGGAGCCAATATCAACAGGAATCGTTGAAGCGCGCCATTGATAACGCCCATCGCCTGCTATCGTCCAATGCCGCTAAGGCCTTTGATCTTTCCCTCGAATCGAAAGAAACAATATCGAAGTACGACACCGGCCGCTTTGGTCTGGGTTGCCTTCTGGCGCGGCGCTTGACCGAAGCTGGCGCCCGCTTCATTGAAGTCACCAGCGAATATATTCCCTTCCGCTATTGGGATTCTCACGAAAATGGCCACGAACGAGCCAAGATCATGAAGGAAACCATCGACCGTCCGGTCTCGCAATTGATTCGCGACCTGGAGGAACGCGGTTTGCTAAAGCGCACCTTGATTGTGTTGGCCAGCGAATTTGGACGCGATATGATGACCGAAGGCAAGCCCGAAAAACCAGTGCAGGATCAAGTAAAAGTGCCTGACCGCTTGACGGAGATGAAGCATTACGGCATGCATCGCCACTTCACTGAAGCAGGTAGCGTGCTGTTGGTGGGCGGCGGCATGAAACGCGGCTATTTGTATGGGACCACCGCTGATGAGCGGCCCTGCAAGGTTGTGGATAAGCCCGTGCGCATCGAAGATCTTCATGCAACCATTTATCGCGCCATGGGCATACCCGCTAATCAAGGATATCTGATTGAAAGCCGTCCTTTTTATGTAACCAAGGACGGAAAAGGAAAGCCCATTACCGACCTCTTCGCCTAACTATGCCCCGTCTATTCGCGGAGAAACCGCTGAAGCTATCGAAGCTCCCCTCCTACCGTGCTGAGCACTTCCCTCCGGCTGGCCCCTACCCGTGGCTTGATCTGCCCGATGCGGAGAAACGGATTGCGGCGCGTCTGGCTAGCAAGGAGATTACCGGAGAGCAAGCCGCACTCTGCCGCTATTGGTGCGCAAATGGCTATGTGATTCTGCCCAAGGCAATCAGCGATGACTTACTCGAAGATATATGGTCAACTTACGAACAAGCAGTGGCATGCGGTAAGATTAACTTGGATTCGGAACCTGCGGGCGACGGTGATCCATACCCCGGTCGCTTCCTTGACCCGCATCGCAAAAGCGGAATTTTCTGCCGCCTACTGAAGCACCGGAAAATGACCGATGCGCTGAGCCTGCTGTTAGGTCACCCTCCAAAGCCTCTGCAAACCATTACGTCGCACAAGGGCTCCCAACAGGGATTGCATTCCGATTCCATTCATATGACAACGTACCCAATCGGATACCTGGCGGCAGCTTGGGTGGCGTTTGAGGATATCCATCCTGACAGCGGGCCGCTGGTCTACTATCCTGGAAGCCACCGCCTGCCATATGTGTTTAGTAAGGATGTAGGTATTAGTGAACAAGAATTTAAGCAAGATGGTTACACTAAGTACCGCGATAACTATGAACCGTTTATTCGCAACTTAGTAGACAAATGCGGATTCGAGGCAAAGTACTTTCACGCAGCCAAGGGCGACATCCTGATATGGCATGCGAATCTGGTCCACGGTGGCTCACCCAGGCGCGACTTGCGATTCTCCCGCAAGGCGGTAGTTTGCCATTACTATGCCAAGGGAGCATTCATATATCACGATCTCTCGGCCTCCATATCGAAGAAGCAATATATGGGGACCTGCCTTTTGCGTGACGGCGACGGGAATGTATTTGGACCCAAAGGCCTGTTTGGCAAGTAGCTTTCTTAACCCACCCCGCGGCCTCTGCCGTATTCGTTGGGTCGGCGCCATCCCAGGTTTTATCGGCCGAGGGCCCATAAATTGCCGGGACAGGCTCTCCAAGTTGACGCAGGTATTGCGTCAATTGGGTCCGGTGATGCGCCGTGTGTAGCATTCTGCGCCAGAAAATCCAAATCCGCTCTCGACCACGTCGAAGAACTTAGCTGGCTGAAGCCACCACTCCCGCGGCCGCGCCGGCCAGGAACGGCATTCGCAAATTGCAAAGCTCATGCAGCCTCGCAAAGTATCCGGCCGTCGTCTTGCCCTTGGGCAGCACGTCAGCCGGCTTCGAAGATCTCTCGCACTGTCCGGCTCCTTGGTTCGGGTCGCCAGTTCAGATCCGCATCCGTAAACCGCAGCCAAACGGATTTCGTCTTCGCCGTCCCGCTCTCATAGGTATCGAGCACATGTTGAAACAGAGGGTCGCCGGCCTTCATCGCGCTACCTTCACGTTGGCGAAGTAGATCTTGCCCTTGCCTTCATGCGACGAGTAGTAACTCATCCAAAGCAAACCCTTGTGCCACACCATGCCGGCATAACTGTTGTCCCCGCCGCTGGGAAAACGAAGTTCCGGTTTGTACCCTTCAGCCGCGGACAAAAATCCCGCTCCTGTGTAGTAAGTGGGCCTCTCCCTATAGTCCCGGCCCGAAGCAATCAGCCGCCCATCTGGCAACTGGATGAAGTTAGGCCCGCCGATGGCGTGATGGGCGCTACTCCAAGTCCATTGCTGATAAGGCGCTTTACTCAAGCCGATGCGCGCCATGTTCTCAGGACTCTCTCGCCGCACCAGCGCCATCATGTCGCCGTTTTTTAAGAAACGTAGCGTGGTCTCATTCGGTTTGCCCGGCACATCCAATTGCCTCAACTTACTCCAACTAACTCCGTCCTGGCTTTGAAACAACGTCACAATCCAATCTTGTTTGTCTACCGGCGTGCTGTAACTAACTCCATAGGCGCGCCCCTTGCGCCATGTTACCCGCCAAAGCCATTCGCCTTCGGAAAGAATGCGCTGTGGCGCCGTCCATTGCTTCGCGTCTCTTGAAAACATTACGCGCGGCTGGCGGCCTTTCAGCACTTTGGTTCCCCCGTATATGGAACCACCCGCCACAATCATCAGACGTCCGTCGCTCGCAATGGAAAGCTTCGGATCCCGCAGATCCGTTCCTGCCTCGGCAATCAACGCGGTGGAATCCCACTTCTTGCCGTCTTTCGATTCCAACACCCGAAGCTTACCGTCTCCGCCCACGTGGGCTTCTGATTCGCGAAACGTGCAGATCCAACGCCCCCTGTAACGGATCAAATCCGTAAAGGCGTTATGATCACCCTTGTCCCAAATCATTTCCGTGGACAGTAGCTCAAGTCCGGCGGCTTCAATGCGCAAACCGCAAAGTAAAAGTAGAAGAAAGAAAGTTCGCATGGATCAGTAATCATCTTCCCAAAGCTTAACCCCGCCGTAAATGCCGTTTACGTTCGGGGTGATCGTGGCGTTCTTCGCCAGCTTGCCTTTGATATGCTTCGCGTTTCCGCCGCCCAAATAAATGTGGTCGTAATTAAACAGACTCGACCAATTGTCAATCGCATCGCGCAGCATCTTATTCCAATGCTTGACGCCTTCCTTGTCCAGCGCTTTCTTTCCCAACACTTCTTCGTAAGTCTTGCCCTTGCGGAACGGATGATGGGCCATCTCTAAACTAGCCACCAACTTTCCGTGCAAAAAGAGCGAAGAACCCAGACCTGTGCCCAGCGTGATCATTAATTCCTGACCCTTGCCTTCCAACGCGCCATAGCCTTGCACCGCGGCATCGTTCGCCACACGCACAGGTTTGCCGTATTTCTTATGCAGCGCCTCTTCCAATTTGAAGTTCTTCCAAGACTTGTCCAGGTTTGGAGCCGTAAGAACGATGCCCTTTTTAACAACCCCTGGAAATCCGCACGCGATACGGTCAAAGTCCCCCTCCTTCTTCGCCATCTCATCAATGGCGGCCAGCACCTTGGCGGGTGTTGCCGGATTCGGCGTGGGCAGCCGCTGAAATTCAGATTTAGGTTTACCCTGATCGTCCAGCGACACAAGCTTGATTCCGGTCCCGCCAATGTCTATGGCAAGCGTCAGTGGGTTCGTTGATTGTTTGGCGGTCATGCAGGACTATTATATAGGCGCGATTTCAAAAGCGCTGCGCTACCTTCTCTTAACAAGTGGCGGACCCGTAATCATTTCAAACAACATCCGCGGCGATATAGCATAGCTGGTGCTTCTTCCCCCTTCTTCGCCGCGAACCAAAATCCCCTGATCCACCAACGGTGTGATGTCCCGCAGCGCCGTGTCCTGCGAACATTTAGCCAGCTTCGCGTATTTGGTCGAGTTAAGCTTGCCCTCAAAACCATCCAGTAGTTTATTCAATATAAGCCTCTGCCGCGAGTTCAACGATGTTTCCCGAAGGTTCTCCCAAAATCGCCACTTCGCAATAACAGCCGCCAACTCATCCTGCGCGCCATCAATCCCCCGTCCGAGGCAGTTGAGGAACCACTCCATCCAAGGCGTGATGTCCAACGGCCCGCTTTGCGTCCGCTCCAGCATGCGGTAATACGCGGACCGTTCCTTCCTGATTTGCGTTGGCATGCTATAAAAGCGTTGCTCGCTCTTCTCCGACCGCGCCAGCGCCATGTCGGCAATGGCTCTACCAATACGCCCATTGCCATCCTCAAACGGATGAATGGTGACAAACCAAAGGTGGGCCAGCCCAGCCTTCATTACTGGATCCACGCTCTTTGCGCCCTCAAACCATTTCAGAAAATCCCGCATCTCCTTCGCCAACCGCTTCGCTTCCGGAGCAACGAAATGAACCCGCTCGGCGCCAATCGCCCCGGAATCAATTCCCATCGGTCCAAGTTCATCGTCGCGCCAATGGCCCACGCGAATCTTCCTGATCCCACTCCGCCCGGTTGGAAACAGTGCCGAATGCCAAGAGCAAAGCCGCTTCGCCGTCAGTGGCGCCGCATATCGCCGCGTGGCGTCTAGCGTCATCTCCACAACTCCATCAACATTTCTGTCTGTTGGCTTGAGTGCTCCAATATCAATGCCCAAACGCCTGGCGATGCAAGAGCGAACCTGGCTGATATCCAAGCTCTCCCCTTCGATTTCGCTACTCTTAACAACATCGCTGGTCAAGGTTGCCAAGTTGGCCTGTTGGCGAAGGTCGAACCCAATTCCCTCCATCCTCCCGATGAGCCGTCCCTGTTGATGACGGATGCCCGCCAGCAGTTCGGCCAACTGCGCTTGGTTCCAATAAAATTGCGGCCACTTCTTCAATTCATGAATATACATTCTCCGCACATCTTGCGGAGATTGTACCAGCTAATCTCCGCACTAATCAAGTAAAATCTCCGCATGTTCCGCGGAGAATAGCGCCCCTAATCTCCGCAAGCCCCATCCTCCCCGACCTCAACATCCGTCGCCAATCATGATACCGTTACAGTTATGAACCGCCGTCATTTTCTCGGCCTGCTCGCCTCTGCCGCTGCCGATTCAGCCTTCGCCAAAACGCAAACCACACTCGCCGGCGTCTACCCCATAGTCCATACGCCCTTCACATCCGGCAATGAAATCGACTTTGAAACTCTCGCCGCCGAGGTCCGGTTTTTCGACAAGTGTGGAGTACAAGGCATCGTTTGGCCGCAACTGGCTAGCGAATATTTCACTCTCGGGGACGACGAACGCATCACGGGCGTCGAAACCATTCTAAGAGCAAATAAGGGCCTGAAGCCCACGGTCGTGGTGGGCGTCCAATCGCAGAACATCGAAACTGCCAAGCGTTTCGCCAGCCATGCCGAAAAGAATGGAGCCGGAGCCATCATCGCCATCCCGCCCAAGGAAGCGAACATCGAAAACTTCATCGAATATTACAAGCAAATCGGCCGCGCCAGCAGCTTGCCCATGGTGGTCCAAGCTATCGGGAATGTATCGGTTGACGACATTATTCGCATGGCCAAGGAGGTTCCCACGCTTGGTTACGTTAAGGACGAAGCGGGCTTCACGCCGCACCGTATCACCGAATTCGCCCGCCGTGCTCCGCACATCAAAATCCTCACCGGCAACCATGGCCAAATGTTCCCCGATGAATTGAACCGAGGCGCGGTTGGCACTATGCCCGCCGGAGGATTCGCCGATCTGTACGTGAATGTTTGGGACGCTTGGCGCGCTGGGAATCATGCACAGGCCATGGACGAATTTGCCCGTGCGAATCTGTTCATCAGTGAAGTGAAGGAATACGGCGTGGATGCCGTGAAGTACATTCTGGAACTGCGCGGCGTATTCAAGAATCACCTGATGCGACAGCGCCCTGCTGGTGGCGGAGAAGGGAAGGGCACGCTCGACCCTAATACAAAGATGGACGAACCGGCCAAGCAATACCTGACCGAAGTGCTGCGCCACGTTACGCCATATCTTCGGGCAAAGTAACTTCAGAAAATGGAGTCACTGGACCGTAAAAGGGGGTCTACCGAGGCCGATACTTTCCACTAAATAATAATACTTGACAGAGGAGAATGATTCCTGTTTAATGGGAAGTTCTATGCTGGACCTCCGCGCCAAAGTCCTTGAAGACTTCCGCAGCCGCTGCAAGGAGCGGGGCTTAGCCTTTACCTTCCAGCGGCAAGTAATCTACGAAGCCGTAGTCGACTCCCGAGAGCACCCAACCCCTGAATTGATCTACGAGAACGTCAGGCAGCGCATTCCTTCCATATCTTTGGGTACCGTTTACAAGAACGTCAAAACGTTCCTGGATTCGGGCGTCCTTAAGGAGGTTACGCTTCACCACGGGTCCTTGCGCTTGGAAGCCAACATGACGCCCCATCATCACGTCGTGTGTTCCTCGTGCCGGGCCATACACGATATCGATCAATCCGCAGTGGAGCCGGTGCGATATTCCGCCAACCAGGCGCCGGTCGGCTTCACAATCGAGCGTTGCCAGGTGGAGTTTGTCGGTTTATGCCGAACCTGCAGGACGGCGCGAAAGAAGTCGAAAACAGCCAGTTGAAGACGGAGAAACTAATGTCAGAAAAACCAATCGCAGCATCGGGGCCTGTCCCCGTCAATAAGGAGCAAAATTTGTCAACCGAATCGAAATGCCCTGTAATGGGAGGCGCTCGCAGACACACGGTGGCTGGGGCCCCGACGAATGCGGTCTGGTGGCCCAATCAGCTGAACCTCAAGATCCTTCACCACCACTCCCCTCTCTCCGATCCAATGGACAAAGAGTTCAATTATGCCGAAGAATTCAAGAGTCTCGACTTGCATGCCGTGATCCAGGATCTGCATGCCTTGATGACGGCGTCGCAGGCTTGGTGGCCCGCCGACTATGGCCATTATGGGGGGCTTTTTGTTCGTATGGCGTGGCACAGCGCCGGTACTTACCGCATCGGCGACGGCCGCGGCGGGGCAGGCTCCGGCACACAACGTTTTGCGCCACTTAATAGCTGGCCGGATAATGTGAGCCTCGATAAGGCCCGCCGGTTGCTCTGGCCGATCAAGCAGAAATATGGCCGGAAAATCTCGTGGGCCGACCTCATGGTTCTCGCCGGCAACGTTGCGTTGGACTCGATGGAGTTCAAGACCTTCGGGTTCGGCGGCGGGCGCGAGGATGTCTGGGAGCCCGAAGAGGACATTTACTGGGGACCTGAGAGCACCTGGCTGGGGGATGAGCGTTACACCGGCGATCGTCAGCTCGACGACCCTCTCGGCGCCGTTCAGATGGGCCTGATTTACGTGAATCCGCAAGGCCCCAATGGAAAGCCGGATCCACTCGCCGCTGCAAGGGATATCCGGGAGACGTTCAGCCGCATGGCAATGAATGATGCGGAAACGGTTGCGCTCATTGCCGGCGGGCACACGTTCGGCAAAGCCCACGGCGCTGCCGATGCGGGCCAGTATGTCGGCGTCGACCCGGAAGGATCCCCGATTGAGGAGCAAGGCTTCGGCTGGAAAAACTCATTTGGTAAAGGCAACGGCGCCCATACGATCACCAGCGGGCTCGAGGGCGCATGGACCACTAACCCAGTGAAGTGGGACAACAACTACTTCGAAAACCTGTTCGGGTATGAGTGGGAGCTTGTAAAGAGCCCCGCCGGCGCGAACCAGTGGGCACCTAAGGACGCGTCCGCGGCAGGAACCGTTCCGGATGCCCACGATCCGTCGAAGCGGCACGCCCCGATGATGTTCACGACGGACCTTGCCTTGAAGGAAGACCCGATCTATGGGCCGATCTCGAAGCGCTACTTCGAGAATCCACAAGAGTTCGCCGATGCCTTTGCGAAGGCGTGGTTTAAGTTGACCCACCGCGACATGGGGCCTGTCTCCCGTTACCTTGGCCCGCTCGTTCCCGCGGAGCACCAGTTGTGGCAAGACCCTGTTCCCGCAGTGAATCATGAATTGATCGGAGAGGGGGATATTGAGGCTCTGAAGCTCAAAATCCTAGCATCCGGACTGTCCATCTCCCAATTGGTTGCGACTGCATGGCAATCGGCGGCCACCTTCCGCGGCTCGGACAAGCGCGGTGGGGCGAACGGGGCACGCATTCGCCTGTCACCGCAAAAGTTTTGGGAAGCGAACCAGCCGGTCGAGCTAGTGAAAGTCATCGACACGCTGGAGGCGATCCAAAAGGATTTCAATAGCTCCCCATCCGGCGGTAAAAAGGTTTCCCTTGCGGACCTGATCGTTCTGGGTGGGTGCGCGGCCGTAGAAGAAGCTGCGAAAAAGGCCGGACACGACTTGAAGATTCCCTGGGCGCCGGGGCGCACGGACGCTTCACAGGAGCAGACAGACGTGCACTCATTCGCCGTACTTGAGCCGGTCGCGGACGGGTTCCGCAACTACCTTCGAAGCGGACACCAAAGAGCGGCGGAGGAGATGCTGGTGGATCGGGCGCAGTTGCTGACGTTGACTGCCCCCGAAATGACAGTGCTCGTCGGCGGCATGCGCGTCCTGAATGCTAACTTCGAGCAGTCCAAACACGGCGTCTTCACTAACCGGCCCGAGACGCTGACGAATGATTTCTTCGTCAACCTGCTCGATATGAGTACGAAGTGGGAGCCCTCCTCCGCCGAGGGCGTCTTTGACGGGCGAGATCGGGCGACGGGCGAAATCAAGTGGACCGGAACGCGTGTCGACCTTGTTTTCGGATCCAACTCCCAACTCAGGGCCATTGCCGAAGTCTATGCATGTAACGACTCGAAGGAGACGTTTGTGAAGGACTTCGTGGCTGCATGGACCAAGGTGATGAACCTCGATCGCTACGATCTTGCCTGAGGGCGGCGGAAAGGAGAGCGGTGAACTTGGGACTTCCGATCCACTTGTTCGGATCGGGGAAACCCAAGCTCGCATCTCTTCTTACCTTCGCGCAAGTTAGCGGAAAACGCTCATTCGTGGATGGGCTCCGATGTTCCCGCAATTGCCGGTTTGCAGGAGCTAAACGCTTTCGCCGCCCAGATTGCGGTTACACTGAATCTGCGGCCACCAGCGAAAACGGCCTTTCGACAACCGCTTGGTGGCCAGCCAGAAGCCTTGACCGTCGTACACCCAATCTTGATCGATGCCGCCCGCTTGCTGCGGAACACAAACAGGCAACCTGAAGATGGATCGGTGGTGAGCTTGGCCCGGCATAGCTGCGCCAGCGAGTCGATGCCTTTCGGAAATCGACAGTTTCCACCGCCACCAGGATTCGCATCTGCGGCGTGATCTGCAGCATACTTATGCCGCCGCAAACAGGCGAATCAACTCCGCCAGTTCGCTGGTCCGAATGGTTTTCAGATCCAGCCGCCTGGTACACACGACGGCCCAAGCCTTTTCCGGCGAATTCCAGGCTATCGACGACTTGTTGGGGAGTGCGAACCCAAGGCCCACGGGTAAATACAGCGGCGACAGCAGCTTGCCGCCTCATGGCGATTCCACTTCGATCAAATCAAACAACAGGTGGCCGCCCCGGTGGTCTGGGTCAGCAGTTCCAGGAAAGCGGACGGTGGCGGCTCAGTGTTCTTTTTGGACTGGCGCTGGGGGGTTTATGGTTTACATACTGTGGTTGACCGGTTAGGTTGCAGGCTATCGGTCCACTTGCGCAGGCTTGGTCTGTCGTCATCCAACGCGCGAGCGGTAGCTTCGATTTCATCGCGCCTGGCCAGTTTCGCTGCTGCGGCCCAGTGTGCTTCGGGTAAGCGCGACCGCAGGGCAGGCGTTGGTCGATATTCCGCGAATTGACGCCGAACTTGCTCTATATTCTCCCGATATACCGCTGATGAGTCTGCCATATGTTGGTAAGGCCTCCCGAGTCCGACACAACTTATCAGCTATCGGGACATTCAGTCACGCGCGCTTACCGGAAGGACACGTTGAATAAGAGTGGTGTGGGTTACAGCAGAGGAATCAGCAGTGGAGAGTAGCGCTTATCAATTTTGGGTCTTATGGAGCAACCCACAACGGCAGTGTCTCACTCCTTGCTCCTCCGGCTTCCATATGTACGGTCACTGCTCGTGCTTCTTCGAGTAACTCCCATGTTGCTTCCGTAGCATCGAAAGTCGCAAGCATCCTGTAATCCCCGGCCGGCAACCCCGCGAAGTCGTACTTACCCGTAACATCGGCGACTAACTGCCGCACGCCACCCAAAATCCGCCGGGCGCTATCGGCCATTGGCCAAAGAAAGATAACAGCCCCAGGAACGGGCTGGCCCTTGTCGGTTACCGAGCCGCCAATGTGTGCCGCTTTGTCGGAAACCGTAACGCGCAAGCGGGCGAATTGGGCGTCGATGAAAACGTCGTGCCACTCGGCGGGGCGCTCGGCTCGCCATTCGGGGCGCTGTTGCGAACGGCCGCTGCCGATGGTGATGGATTCGATGTATTTTCCAGTCATGGCATATCCATTGATCTCCCAGTAACCAGTGGCCAGCATTGGGCGCGGTAATAGGATGGGAACCACTTTCCCTTGCCCGGAGAGATCGTCGCGCCGGCCGAACAGCTTCACATCTTCGGGTCTCATGATCTGCCCGCTGGTGGTGCGCACTTCCACATCGACCGGCCGCAAGGGTCGAATGTTCAAGTTCATCGCCCGCATGGGTATATTCACTCGGAACTCCTGAAACGCCGAGCCGGAGCCATCGTTGTAGGTTGCCAGAATTTCGTAACCACCAGGGGCAACGCTGTCGAATTCGAAGCGGCCTATGATGCAATCACTTCCCGTGGATCGTGAGCCGGATTCAGAGGAAAGAGTTACTGTAACAGCCGGATTATCCGCCCGGTCACAGGAGATACGTCCCTCCACCCGCGTCAGAGTTCCCGGCTCGGGCTGTACATTGGCGAACTGCGTTTCGGCATCGACGCGGATGTCGTGCACCCTCGCGTTGCGCGCCTCCCGCGTGATGAGCCCGAACGTTGGCAGCATGCCTGTACCGTCTTCCAATTGCACTCCGGCGCTTCGCACCCAATACTTTCCTTGTGCGATTCCGGCGATGCGGTAGATGCCGCGATCATCAGAAGTGGCTTGCGCCGCCGCGCGTAACGGGAGCTGCGCTTTGTATGCGACCACGGGAACGTGCGCTAGCCCAACGCCATTTTCGTCCAGCACTTTGCCGGTGATCGAACCCACGCGGCGCATGCGGATTTCGGCGAATAAGGTGGATGTTTGCGTCACTGTAATGGGTGTGCCGAAGCCATCGGCGCGCCTTTGCCCGTAGGTGCCTTGAACGAATCCTTCGCGCCTTGCGGAAAGAATGTATAGCCCTTCGGCGACTGCGGGAAAGGTGAACTGGCCGGATCGGCCCGAGCGCAATTCCATGGGCTTGACCGGATTTCCGGGTAACGGTTCAAGCCGCACCATGGCGCGCGACATCGGCAAGCCGGAGGAGCCCTCTGCCACCAAACCTTGCACGACGCCCGCTTGGACGGGCAGCAGGAACGGCAGACAGCCGATGAGGAACCGGGTACACTCTTCCATTGCTTAGAAGGACGTATCCGGAGCTTGGAACGTTGAAGTGAAAGTGTTGGGCGGCTACGAAGCCTGCCCCCTGATTTCGGTAAGATGGCAATTGACGCACAAAAAATGAGGACAGTAGCAACAAAGCTTCAACTTCTGAAGCATGCAGGCTTCGAATACAGTTTCGACCGCTCAATCTACCTCAACCGAAATGCCCGAAAAGTGTTCAGTGTTGAGTTTGTTGAGGATCACAGCGAAGAGGAACTGGAAGCCGGTATTCGTGAGCTTTCGCCTAAATCTGGGGAATGGCGCTTTTATTTCAATTCTGAGCTCTCCCGCAGCAGTCAAACGCGATCTGGCCACAATACTTGCTGATGGCTGAGAGAACAGTAGAGGACCGGTTGCGTGAGGAGTATTTTCTTTTGTTGCCAGATGTCGCGCGCATCCTGGAAGAACTTAAGACTGAGGTTCGGCATTGTCTGCTCCCACTGTCGGGCAAATTAGACAAATAAGAACGGCTGGCTGTGAGTTCGCGCATAAAGGGTTGTGAGAGTGCGTTGGAAGCGCTTCGCAGGCGCCAGGAAAGCGCAATCTTCGATAGTGATCAAGCCGGTATTTTACACACTCACGGCGTTAAACCTGGAAACGGCAATTGGATGCTGCATTAGAATTTGTTCAAGCATCCGACCAGCCCCCGATGTCATATTCATTTCGACCACCTATGGTCCTGATGTTCGCGGAAATCAATATCAGGTTTCGGCCCGATCAATAATGCTACAGGCCATCGCCGACTAAACGTGCTGTTCACCCGAGCTAAAAAAAGGGTCGTTGTCATTAGTTCCCTGGATCCCGAGCGCATTCAAACTAATGAAACATCTCCCTGGGGAGGACGGGCACTTAAGAAGTACCTCCAATTTGCTCGCTCTGGCATACTCAAGGAGGACGCGATATTCCAGCATTTTTTCGACGGCGTGTTCTCTAAGAAATTCATCAACCAACCCTCACCCCGCCGCTGTACACTAGTCAGATCCATGCGCCACATAATCGTTCTCCTGTCCCTGGCGGCCGCCACGCTCGCGCCTGCCGCCGAAGTCAAAACCAGCCCAATCGCCAAGAACGTAGTCGAGGTCAAAATCAAAAGTGAATCGCTCGGCGCGGAACGCAACGCCCACGTCATCCTCCCTGTCGATTACGAAACTTCCACTCGCCGCTACCCCGTGCTCTACCTGCTCCACGGCCTCGGCGACGATCATAAGGCCTGGGCCTATATGACCAACACTTCCGGATACGCCGCGAAATATCCGCTGATCATCGTCATGCCCGATGGTGGCCGATCCTGGTACGTCAACAGCGCCGCAACACCCAACGATAAATACGAAGACTTCATCGCTAAAGACCTCATCACTTATACCGATTCCAATTTCCGCACCATTCCCCTGCCTCGCGCCCGCGCCATCGCCGGACTCTCCATGGGCGGCTACGGCGCTTCCATGATCGGCCTCAAGTACTACAAAAAATACACCGCGCTCGCCTCCTTTAGCGGAGCCGTCGGCTTTGCCCGCACCGCGCCACCCAGCGAAGACGCCGCCGGGCGCCAACGCGCCGCTCCGTTCGACGCATTATTCGGCGCACTCGGCTCGAAGGAGCGCGCCGAAAAAGATCCGTTTGCATTGCTTGAAAAAGTGCCCGCCGCTGACATGCCGATGATCTACCTCTCTTGCGGTGGACAAGATTTTCTGATTCAACAAAATCGCGATTTCGTCAAGTTACTCGCTGAAAAGAAAGTACCGTATGAATACCGCGAAGTGTCCCCGCGCGTTCACTCCTGGGACTTCTGGGATGATCACATCAAGGTCTTCCTCGGCATGCTTGCATCTAAATCCGGATTCGGGGAATAACCAGCATGATGATCCAACTTTCCTGGGTCGATTTTCTGCTGCTGGCCATCTATGCCGTCTTCACCATGGGCATCGGTTTCGTGCTGAAGGAATCAGTGAAATCGAGTGACGACTTCTTCCTGTCGGGCCGCGCCATCCCCGCCTGGATCACTGGCCTTGCGTTTCTGTCCGCCAATCTAGGGGCGCAAGAAGTAATCGGCATGGCCGCCTCCGGCGCAAAGTACGGCATCATGACCAGCCACTTCTATTGGGTCGGCGCCGTGCCCGCCATGCTGTTCGTCGGCGTCTTCATGATCCCGTTCTACTATGGCTCAAAGGCGCGTTCTGTCCCTGAATATTTAAAGATGCGCTTCGATGAAAAGACGCGCGGCCTAAACGCCATTAGCTTCGCCGTGATGACCATCTTTTCCTCCGGCATCAGCATGTACGCCATGGGCCTGCTTCTCGAAAGTCTACTTGGCTGGAATCACCATTTCAGCATCTGGTTCTCCGCCGCCTTCGTGCTTGCTTACATCTTTCTTGGCGGCTTGACTTCCGCCATCTATAACGAGGTGATGCAATTTTTCCTCATCGTCGCGGGCTTCATCCCACTTGTGTTCCTTGGCCTGCGCGACGTTGGTGGCTGGGCCGGTCTCACCGTTCGTCTTGAAAAAGTATCGACGGCCAATGGCTTCGGCCCCGGTGCTTATACTCACGCCTGGAGTTACATGGGTTCGCCCCAACAGAATCCCATGGGGGTGGAATGGTTCGGCTTGGCCATGGGCCTCGGCTTCGTTCTTTCATTTGGCTACTGGTGTACGGATTTTCTGGTGGTGCAACGCGCTATGGCCGCTAACTCCATGTCCGCCGCGCGACGCACGCCTCTCATTGCCGCCATACCAAAGATGATTTTCCCTTTTTTGGTCATTGTACCTGGTATGATCGCCATCGCCCTCACTTATCAAAGCGGCTCCAGTAACTTCGCATTGCCTAAGAAGCTGGATGGAACCTATAATTATGACCTGGCCATTCCTATGATGATGGTGCAGTATTTCCCAAGCGGCATGCTTGGGTTGGGGCTCACCGCTCTTCTCGCGTCGTTCATGTCAGGCATGGCGGGCAACGTTACAGCCTTCAACACAGTTTGGACTTACGACATTTACCAAGCCTATATAAAAAAGGATGGCGACGACCGGCATTATCTTAACGTAGGCCGTCAAGCCACGGTGTTTGGCATCGTAGCATCCATCGGCGCGGCGTATCTTGCGGCAAGTTTCAACAACATTATGGACATGCTGCAGCTTGTGTTCGCCTTCGTCAACGCACCCTTGTTCGCCACTTTTATGTTGGGCATGTTCTGGAAACGCGCCACGGGACACGGTGCGTTCACTGGGTTGCTAAGTGGCACGCTAGCCGCCGCGATTCATCATGGCCTTACGCTTCCACACGGCGCAACGGCCGGCATCAAAGGCGGCTGGCTTGGGGCGACGCACATGTATTCCAGCGAAATGGCGCAAAACTTTTGGACTGCCATCTGGGCCTGGTCTACTTGCTTCGTTATCACCATCATCGTCAGCCTGCTTACCACGCCCAAGCCCGATAATGAACTCAGAGGACTCGTGTATTCGCTAACGCCAAGGCTAAGTGACGAGGGCCTATCCTGGTATCAAAAACCCGGAAACGTTGCCATCGGCGTTCTGATCTTGATCCTCGGGTTGAATTTAATCTTCATGTAAGGAGCCGCAATGAGCCTCGACATACGCTTACCTATCGGTCTGATGTTCACTATCTTCGGCATCATTCTAATGGCTTATGGGCTGGCCTCAGAACCCGCCGTCTACGCCCGTTCCTTGGGCATCAACATGAACCTGTATTGGGGCGGCGTGATGCTGGCCGCCGGTCTGGTGTTACTCTATTTCGGACGACGGGTGGGATCCAAAGCTTGAGCAAATTCGCCTTTCGCGCGCCAGGGCGCGTGAACCTGATTGGAGAGCACACGGATTATAACGGCGGCTTCGTGCTGCCCGCCGCGATCGACCTGTATACGACAGCGGTGGCCGAATCCATTGACGAACCCAAACTGATCATCTATTCGTCGAACTTCAACGAGACCCGCGAATTCGACATCGCAGACGAAACGCCAAGCGGCAACTGGACCGATTATCCACGCGGCGTGTACGTCATGCTCCGCAGAGCTGGCGTAAAGCTGACCGGCGCCAAGATATCCATAAAAGGAGAGGTTCCCTTGGGGGCTGGCCTAAGTTCCTCGGCATCCGTAGAAGTGGCTGTAGCCTCTGCTTTGTGGGCTGTTTCGGAACTAGAAAACCCCAATGCCTCAGAGCAAGAGCAACCCAGTGTGCCAAAGTGGGGCGGACCCCCTGGTCCGACTGCCCAGAACCCCGAAAACTCTCCCGCTTAGAACTCGTCCATCTCTGCCAAAAAGCCGAAAACGAATTCACCGGAGCCCGTTGCGGCATCATGGATCAATTCATCGCCGTCCACGGCGTGGAGGGCCACGCCATAATGCTCGATTGCGAAACGCTGCGCCACACCCCCGCCCTCATCCCCACTGGCCTCAGCTTGTTAATCGCCAACACCATGGTGAAGCACGCCCTCGCTGGTGGCGAATACAACCAACGCCGCGCCGAATGCGAATCAGCCGCGAAAACGTTGGGCATATCTTCACTCCGTCACGCCACACTAGCCATGCTACCAACCGCCAATCTCACGCAAGGCGAATTCCGCCGGACCCGTCACAACATCACCGAAAACGCTCGCGTGCTTCAGTTCATTGAAGCCGCCAAACATAACGACCTCGCTACGTTTGGCCAACTAATGGCCGCCAGTCACGCCAGTCTTCGCGACGATTTCAAGGTCAGTTGCCCGGAGTTAGACGCCATGGTGGAAGCAGCCCAAAGCCTCCCAGGCCTGATCGGCGCGCGCATGACCGGCGGCGGTTTCGGCGGATCAACCATCAATCTTGTCCTTAACGAAAACGTCCCCGCTTTCAC
>JAYVXT010000022.1:0-9151 GCA_043785065.1 Bryobacterales bacterium
ATGGGTGTTAGCGCAACCGACTCGAACCGCCGTGTACGGACCCGTACACACGGTGGTGTGGCAGGGGTCGGCGGGTGACCGCCGCCCCTATGCCGATCACGTCAGGATTGAGAGACCTTGAAAAGAGGGTCGCGCGGAGATTGAACATGATTGACTTAATGGAAAATAAAGTAATCGGCCCGGCGATTTTGCTAGGAGAACGGCGCGGGGAACATCGAGGGAAGGTGAAGGTCCTCCTGACGTTGCTGAAGCAGCGTTTTGGGCAGTTGCCTGCTGATACGGCGGAGCTTTTGGAACAGGCATCGGAACGAAAGCTGCTGAGCATGAGCAAGCGGATCCTTACTGCCAAGAGGCTGGACGCAGTGTTAAGGTAACTTACTTCCCAATACAAAAAGTTGAAAAGATCCGATTAAGGATATCGTCGGCCGTGGTGGCCCCGGTGATCGCATCAACCGGGCGCAATGCGGAATAAAGGTCCAGCATCAGCATCTCATGAGGGATCCCATGCTCCGCCGCGTAACGGGCGCAATCCAGCGCGGCGACAGCTTCGTTTAACAGGCTCTCCTGACGCAGGCTGGTGATCATGCCGTACTCTTGTTCGGCTTCCGTTACTCCGATCAATTCCAGAATCTGTCGCTTCAGTTCCTCCGTGCCCTCGCCGGTTGCGGCAGAGACCCAAGCGGCGCCGGGCACATCGGCCACGCGGGGCAGATCGCTCTTATTGGCAATTACTAAGTGACGGCCTTGCGCGCGGGCGCGGTCTAATAACTCCGCATCTCCGGAAGTTAGTGGAACTGAACCGTCCACCACCATCAAAGTCATATCGGCATCGGCCATGGCTTGAAAGCTGCGCTCAATGCCAAGCGTTTCCACCATATCTTGGCCTTCGCGAATGCCCGCTGTGTCGACAAACTTCACGGGGACGCCGCCGAGGGAAGCGGTCTCACTTACCAGGTCACGAGTGGTTCCGGGAATTGCCGTGACGATGGCCCGCTCCTGATCAAGAAGCCGGTTGAACAAGCTGCTTTTGCCCACGTTGGGACGGCCTATGATCGCGAGCGTTGCGCCGGAGTGGACGAACTTACCGAAAGCGAAGCTGGCTGCTAGATTGGCGAACCCTTCGCGAATGGGCGAGAGGCGATGCAGGATATCGGACTGGCTGGCGACGCTGATGTCGTCTTCGGCGAAATCGATGCCCGCTTCAAGCAACGAAACCAACTCGAGCAATTGCTGTTTCAGCGGGTAGATTACCGCCGAGACCGAACCTTCACTTTGCCGGGCGGCGACGCGGGCTTGGAACAGGGTTGTCGAGTCGATCAGGTCGCGCACGGCTTCGGCTTGTGGCAGGTCGATGCGACCGTTGAGGTAGGCGCGCAGGGTGAACTCGCCGGGGTTGGCGATTCTGGCGCCGGCCTTCATGGCGCGTTCCACTGCGTAGCGGAGAACTACTGGCGCGCCGTGACATGCGATTTCGATTACGTCTTCGGAGGTGTAGGATTTTGGGGCGGCATAGTAAGTGACTACGACGCGATCCACCAGGTGGCCGGCATCATCGACTAACTGCCCTAGGCGCGCGGACCAGGTTCGCCATTCGCCGGGGCTGAGTTTGATGAAGGTTTCTATTATACGGCGAGCGTTTGTGCCTGACAGGCGGACTAGGCCTATTCCTCCTCGGCCGGGCGGTGTGGAGATAGCTACTATCGTATCGGAAAGCATGCGGATAGCCTCGGCAGTTTTCCGAACCTGAGCAGGCTGGCCAGGGGGCCAGCCGCAGACGAGGGGGTCTGCCCCACTTCATACTTAAGGTCGGGGGCCACGGTCGCGGGGTGGGCCGTCACGGCGCGGGCCACGGCTATCGCGCCTTGGGCCGCGGTCTCCGCCACCGCCACGATCATCTCGCCGGCCACCACTGCCGCCACCACCCATACGCGGCCTAGGCGAGGCGCCGAAACCGGGAGGAGGCGCGGGTGGCGCGGGCATGTCCGCCGGATAGATAACAACAGCCCGCGAGGGGCCAATGCCGAAACTTTCGCTCTTCACTTCAGTCTTCGAGCGCAAGGCCAGATGCACGATGCGCCGTTCGCGGCTGGTCATTGGATTGAAGCGGAACGGGATGCGATTCTTGCTGACTTGATCGGCCGCCATTTGCGCGCTGAGGTGAAGTTCTTCCATGCGCATCATGCGGTAATCGTTCGCGTCGAAGCAGAGCTGTGAATGTTGATCGCTGCTAAGGCCGAGGGCTTCCATGGTGAGATGCTCCAAAGCAAGCAGCAGCTCGGCTTTGTTTTCCATAACCAGATCGAGGTCACGGCCGGAGAATTTCACAAGGATGTTGGGATTTTCGATCTCCGGATGAAGGCTTTCGCCCGGGCCGATTTTGTAAGTTAAGGTGAAGCCGGCTTTCTCGAAGAGACCCCGAAGAAAGTCGTCGATGCGTTGGCCGCAGTTTTCTACCGAAATTGGATTAGGCGCGCTCATAGCTTGTTGCGAAGGACTACACTCTTCGGACCCTTTTTCTTGACATCAATCGTTTTGGCCGACGCTGGGGGTGTTGTGGAACCGGTCTTATTCGTATACAGTTGCTGAGCGATACCCATTACGTTGGATGTAAGCCAGTATAACACCAGGCCGCTGGAGGCATTGTAGAAGATGAAGCCGAACATGAGCGGCATGAACTTCATCATGCGTTGTTGGGTTGGATCGCCAGAAGTGTTCGGGGTTAGATGTTGCATGTAAAACTGGCTGGCGATCATAAGTATGGGGAGGATACGAATGGCGATGCTTTCCGGCTGAGATAAATCGGCAACCCATAGCCAGGAAGCACCGCGCAAATCGATTGCTAGAGAGAGAACCTTATAGAAAGCCAACAGAAACGGGAAGGGAAGAAGCATGGGTACACAACCGCCGGCGGGGTTTACGCCGTGCTTCTTATAAAGGGACATGATCTCTTCGTTCTTGTCGTTGTTCTTCGAATCGTTGAGCTTCACGCCGGCATACTTTTCGTTGATCTTTGCGATCTCAGGCTGCAGCACCGCCATCTGTTTCATGTTCTTCATGCTGGACATTTTGATGGGGATCATCAGAATGTTGATGATTACGGTGGCGAGGATAATGGACCAGCCCCAGCTATGAACGTAATTGCCGTCCATCCACTTCAGGAAGGCGAATAGAGGCTTGGCGAGGAAGCCGAACCATCCCCAATCCACAACTGTATCGAGTTTCGGATTAACCTTGGCCAGGATATTGGTGTCCTTGGGGCCAACGAATAGCGAAAACTGATTCAGCGGTCCGCTGGTTCCAACGGCGCCGCCAACGAATAGTTCTTCTTCCTTCGACTTTGTATCAATGGGGAGCTTATCGCTCCAAGTTTGCAGTTCCAGATAAGTGGAGCTTTTCGGGAGGAAAATGGCGGCGAAGAAGTTATCTTCAATTCCGGCGAAGGTCCAGGTTCCACCTTCCAGCACTGGGCCGCTTTTGCCTTTCGAGTTGTCGTACTGCGTGGGCGAATTGTCGGCCGGAGCAATGTGGGTTGTGTGCTGGGCGGCGTGAGCTTTGGGCACTGTTGGGTCGCCAAAGCCGCCGCGCCAACTGAGCAAATGAGGAATAGAGGCGCCGTTTACCGACACTACGCTGGTGACATCGGTCAGGTAATTCGATTGGGTGAATTGAAAGCTCTTATTTGAGATTACGCCTTTTTGGGAAAACTCAAAATCGATGCCGAGGCCATCGGGATGCAGCTTGGCCGAGTAGAGAGCTTGGCGGAGATCGATGGGGGGGGACTGCTGATCCTTATAGGTTATGGTAAAAGGGTAAAGTTCAGCGCGGCCTAGCGAAACGGGATTCACCAGATCAAGCGGTTTGCCTTCGTTTTGTTTGAACCTGGTTAGAATCCAGCTTTCCACCACGGCTCCGCGATTGTTGAAGCGGACTTCGTATAGGCCGGTCTTGATGGTGAAGCGTTCTTCTTTTTCGCCGGCGATTTCGTCAACGGCGGGTTCACTGGCGGCGGGCTGCTTGTTCTTCGCGGCGGCTGAGGCGGCGGCTGGGACGGGGGTGGGCGCGGCGGCTGGGCTCGCGCTTTTCGCGGTGGTTTCCTTTTTTTGCGCGACCGGTTCAGGTGCCTTGGGCATGACAAAAGACCATGCCATCCAGACGCCAAACATCAGCACAATGGCCAGAAGCAGCCGCTGTTCGTCAGTTAATCCTAAGAAACCGGGCTTATTATTAGGTTGATCGCTCATCTAGTGTAATTCTCGAGTTTAGCGGACAGGGTCGAACCCGCCGGAATGAAACGGGTGGCAGCGGGCGATGCGGACAAGGCCGAGTCCAATTCCACGGAGCGCGCCATGACGGGCGACAGCTTCCATCATATATTCAGAGCAAGTGGGGCGGAAACGGCAGGCGGAGGGCAGCATGGGGGAGATGCGGCGTTTATAAAAACGGAGAAAGGAGATGGTCAGCCGTTGCATTTCCGGAAAAGCCTTTCCACTTCCGCGAGCAGGCTCGGGAAGGGCGCGGTTTGCGCTGAACGGCGCGGGTTTATTACAATGTCCCAACCTGGGTTTAATTGCTCCCTCCGCAGCCGGATGGCTTCTCTCATACGCCTCTTAATGCGGTTACGAATTACGGCTTTGCCGAGCGCGCGGGGGGTGGTGAAACCGAAGCGCGATTCCAAGGTTTGCGGTAAAGCTTGCGCTTGGGAGACTTCGGACTCCGGCCCGGCCAGTTCACGCCTTAGGCAAAAGGCCGCAAAAAACGGACAAGTTAGCCGGACCCCAGTGTCGTATACCTTGCGATATTCGGCGTTTTTCAGGATCCGGGCCGACTTGGGAAGGTTAGTTGGCAGCGCGGACAGCTCTTTCATCGCTCACGGTGAGCTTCCAGCGGCCCCGGGCGCGGCGGCGTGCAAGTACGGCGCGGCCATCCGGAGTCTTCATACGGGCGCGAAAACCGTGCACTTTGGCGCGACGGCGGTTATTGGGCTGAAACGTTCTCTTTGGCATTACATTCCTTCAGATTCGATCCGCGCGAGCCAGGGGCAAGCTGCGGCAATGGGATTCCTTGGCGCGAGACAGACTACGCCTGACAGCTTAGTATAGCAAGTTCGGCGACGAGGTGGGTTGCACCGCTAACGCCGAATTTTCCTTCGCGGTTAACTACCCATCGCTGCAATCACGGCATCGGTGAACTCCGTCGTGCCAGCCTTGCCACCCACATCACCCGTCAACGTTTTTCCTTCCATATAAACTTTTCCGATCGCATCGTGCAAGGTCTTTGACTCGGCATGTTCTCCCAGATGGGTCAGCATCATCACCGATGACATCATCAATGCGGTAGGGTTGGCCACGCCTTTCCCGGCAATGTCCGGGGCCGAACCGTGCACTGCCTCAAACACGGCATAATCGCGTCCCATATTGGCGCCGGGCACAATGCCCAAGCCGCCCACCAGCCCCGCCGCCAAGTCGGAAAGAATATCGCCGTATAGGTTTGGCAGTAACAAAATGTCGAACGTCTCTGGCCGCATCACCAGTTGCATCGAAGCGTTATCCACAATCAGTTCCTTGTATTCGATCCATGGATGGCGCTCGGCAACTTCGCGGCAGCAGCGCAGAAACAAGCCGTCGGAAAGCTTCATGATGTTGGCCTTGTGCACGGCTGTCACTTTCTTGCGGCCCATCTTTTGCGCGTAAGCGAAGGCGTATTCAGCGATCTTCATACTAGCTGTGCGGGTAATAATTTTCAGGCTCTCCACCACGCCGGTAACTATCTCGTGCTCCAGGCCCGAATACAGATCCTCGGTATTTTCGCGGAAGAGGATCATATCTATTTTCAGATCGGAGAAGCGCGTTTTGAGACCTGGCAGCGTGTGCACGGGGCGCACGTTGGCGAACAAGTCCAGCTTCTTACGCAGCGCCACGTTCACGCTTGTGAAGCCTCCGGCGACGGGAGTTGCCACCGGACCTTTTAACCCAACCCTGGTTCGTTCCAGCGAATCCAGTACATGCTGGGGCACGGAGGTTTTAGATTCCTCAATAATCTTGGCGCTCAGCTCAACGCGATCCCATTCAATGGCAACGCCTGTGGCATTCACGGCGCGCACGGCGGCATCGGCAACTTCGGGTCCAATTCCGTCGCCGGGAATTAATGTCACTTTGTAGGGCATAGGTAGGATTTTAGCGCGGTCAAAGCATCCGCCGCCCATCTCAAAAATCCCACTTTCAAACCGTGGATGCGGTTTCTTGCTCGGGTATTTCAGGGAATGGCGCACTCTTAGTGCCTGCGAACTTGATTCACCATCGATTTCATGCCCACCTTGACGCGCCCCGTCATTAACTTACGTCTGCTCCGCTTCGGGAAACCCTTGAGGCTGCATGAAATAATTTGATCACGGGCGACGATTCCCATTTGGAATCAGACGCCTTCTCTATTTCAAACGGTAAGGAGTCCGAAACCATGGCCACTGCCGCGCAAAACGAAGCCAATATCGCAAACGCCCACCTTTCCAAGCACGGCTTCAACTCCAAGCAGGCCGTTCTGCTCTCCGAAGACGACCGCCAAGAATGGCAAGCCCTCATTTCCGCATATGAGTACGAATTCCGACACGCCACCCCCCATTGAGCGCACGCTTTTCGACATGCTAGTCCTCTCCGCGTGGAACATTCAACGGGCAAATCGTCTCGAAGCAGCGATGGCCAACAACGGAATCGACCCGCTACTTTCCGGCGAGCAAAACGCGAAACAGCTCGACCGCATCAACATCTACCGCATGCGCGCCGAGCGGACGTTCCATAAGTCCCACAAGGAGTTACGAGCCGTGATCGCCGCCCGGCCACCTCTGACAGTGGTGGTGAAAAACGAACCCAAATTGATGGAGGCCAATCGGCAGGGCAGCACCAAGCCGGGGCCGACATCGGAGCAGCCGTCGCCCGTCGCACCATCCGCCAACCTCATTGTGGAAAACGAAGCCAATCAGGCGCAGCTGCGGAATCATGACCGCATTTTGTGAATTTTGTGCAGCATATTGTAGGTATAAGAGCAAGCCCTAAAGCAGGGTAGGTGGGGTAGGAATAATCCTCGTTGACTATGCCCTCCTCTTATCACTTATTCTCAGGCATAGGTTGAGGCCAAGATACGGAGCTAATTACGAAAATATGATTCAAATATATTCAGCAATAGGATCGCGAATGCACTGCTCAAAACGCTTAATTCGCCACTCTTTCGCAGCCGCTCTGTCACTTGGGCTCCTAGCAGCCCAATCCCCACAGGCCAACAACTCCGTCAAGATCAAGGACGAAGAAGGCAAGAACGTGCCCAATCCGACGGTCCAACTCCTCCACCCACCGACGATTCCAAATCGAAAAAGGGCGACGGAGACGGCAACTGCGATTTCGCCCCCGCCAATCTCGCCGACGGCGACTATAAAGTCTGCGTCAACATGCCCGGCACCCTGTTCATCAATCCCTGCCTCTGGAAAAACAATCCGCCCGTCGTCAACGAGAAAAACGGCAAGCTCCCCGGCAATTTCACCGTCACAGCCGAACGCGGAGTCACCTTCAAAATCCACGTCAACGACCAGTTCGGAAACCTCATTACGGGCCCCGGACAGCCAGTGACCAACGCCCTCCGCTCCCAAATCACCAGCGAATCCAAGTTCCCCTTCCCTATGAAGCTCGTCCGCCGCAATGCCCGCGGCCTCGATTACGAACTCACCGTCCCGTTCGATTCCGACATGAGCCTTTCGCTAAGAGGCGCGCCCGTCGTAGTCTCCATCAACAGCGGCACCAAGGTGGACGCCTCCAAAACCGGCGCCGCCGCATCGCTCCGCGTGCCTAAAGGAACAACCCCGAACGTGCTGCGCGTGGATGTTCACGACGTGGCCAAGTAACGCCATCGCAATCACCAAGGAAACCAATTCATCATGCAAACAACAAAGGGATTGCTCATCTTCGCACTCGCTGCCACTTCAGTCGCCGTCCACGCCCAAACCAGCGTCACCGCCACCACCGTCCCTGTCTTCGTCGAGGATTTCGAGGTCTACAGCAGTTACACGTTCGTCAAGCCGGGAACTAGCGTCGCGCCGAATACCAGCCTAACCGCTGAAGGCAATTACACCATTATTGCCAACCCAAACTACAGCCATAACTTGTACGTAAGCTTCCCGGACCACAGCGGCTCCGGCAAAATGTTGGTGGCCAACGGCAAAGCCGCCGCCCCCGGCCTTGCCGATAACGTCTGGCCCCGCAAAAACTCCGGACTCACCAAAGGCGCAAGCTACAAAGCCAAGTTCCACGCGGCCAATGTCTACCCCGACAATCCCGCCCAACTTCAATTTCGCGTAAACAGCGCGACCCAAGCCCCAACCCTCACTCTGCAAGGAGGCCGCGCCGGCGTTTGGGAATCGCTCGAAGTCACCTTCACCGCCCCAGCCTCCGAATTCATCCTCACTATCCGAGACCTCAACACCGGTGCCGGTGGTAACGACTTCGCCATCGACGACATCAGCATTTCCGACGCCGCCAACGCCGCTACCGTCTACTTCCTTGAAAAACTTCGAATACGAAAGTGGCTACGACTTCGTGCAGCCAGGACCCTCCCCAACCAATCCCTTCGGAACGCTTATACCGGAAGGCAATTACACCATCGATACCAGCGCCAACAACAGCCACACTCTGTTCAACTCCTTCCCCGACCATACCTCCGGCAGCGGAAAAATGATGATCGTCAACGGGGCCACCGACGCCGCTCACCAATACATCTGGTCGCGGCAGGTAACCGGCATTGACACAACTAAGGATTACTCACTGCAGGCCTTCGCCGCCTCGGCTTACACCAATGGCGCGCAGGCAAACTTGGAATTCCGCGTGAAGCAGAACGGAACGTGGACGCCTCTGCCGGGCCGCGTTACAGTGCAAGCCGCCGCTCCAACTACACAAGATGGATGGACCACCATCGCGGCAACTTTCAGGCCTAATTCTTCGTGTCCTTCCGGCAAGCGTGCGTGACTACAGTTCCCAATAGCTGATAAGTTGTGTCGAAGGCGGGAGGCCTTAGCCACTTATGGCAGACTCATCAGAGGTATACCGGGAGGATATAGAGCAAGTTCGGCGTCGATTCGCGGAGTATCGAGCGGTCCACGCAGTGCGGTCGCGCC
>JAYVXT010000023.1:0-2794 GCA_043785065.1 Bryobacterales bacterium
GGGCCACTGGCGAAGGCAGCCAAAGGCCTAGCCAGCCTAGCCGCCTATAGTGACATTTTAACCGACATGTCGACTGCCACCCTTAAAACGGACACCAAACTGTTATAGAATTGCTGAAGCCCTCATCGATTACGTTCAGGGTTTACTCGTCCGAAAGGGGATCTGGGAGTTATGCAAATCAATCATCTAATAAGAGCTTTCTGTCTAAGTTTAGCTATCGGGGCATGCACTGTCGCATCGGCCCAAAACGTAAGTAGTAATTTGCTGGGAACCGTAATCGATCCGGCAGGCGCTGTTATTCCCGGCGCAACGGTGGAACTGAGAAACCAAGGCACATCCGCCGTCAACCGCGTCGCGTCAGACGGCTCTGGATTGTTCCGCTTTGTAAACGTGCTGCAGGGCACTTATTCAGTGAGCGTACAAGTCAAGGGCTTCAAGACGCGTATCGAAAAAGATGTCCTGATCGGTTCCAGCGAAACTCGCGACCTGGGGCGCCTCGGCCTTTCGCTTGGCGACGTGGCAGAACAAGTCTCGGTCACAGCGGAAACTACTCCCGTTCAAACAGCCAGCGCTGAGAGATCTTCAACCATCGAAGGCGCTCAACTCAATAATGAGGCCATCAAAGGCCGAGACATGATGAGCTATATGCGAATCCTGCCCGGGGTGGTTGACACAAGCACTGGACGCGACGCCGCGGGTGGCAGCATTCTGGGCGGATTGACCTTCAACGGGAGCACTGGCATCACCGGCTTTTCCGTAGACGGCGCAACCGACATCGACACTGGCTGCAGCAGTTGCTTCGCCCACTTTGAACCGAACATCGATTCAATTGGCGAAATCAAGGTGCTTACCTCCAACTACCAAGCAGAATATGGGCGCAACGCCGGCGCGCTGATCAGCGTCGTCACCAAGAGCGGCACCCAACAATTCCATGGTTCGGGCTGGTGGACGCATCGTCACGAAGGGTTCAATGCCAACGACTTCTTTAATAACCAAAATGGCCTGCCCGTGCCCCGGTATCGCTTCAATATTCAAGGTTGGAGCCTAGGTGGTCCTGCGTACATTCCCAAACTGTTCAACACCAATAAGACCAAGCTGTTCTTCTTTGCCAGCCAAGAGTACACGCGCCAGTTGGTGAACGCTTCAAACCAAATCCGCAACATGCCAACTCCGTTGGAGCGCGGTGGCGACTTTTCGCAGAGTGTCAACGCCAGTAACGCGTTGCTGGTTGTGACTGATCCGCAAAATAACGGCGCCCCTTTCCCGGGCAATGTCATCCCAACTAACCGCATTAATGGCTGGGGCAAATCGATCCTGAACTTCTTCCCGCAACCGAACACAGTATTTGCTCCTGGATCTGCGTTCTACCGCGTGGCGAACTTCCAGCAGGCAGGCAGCGGCACTCATCCTCGCCGGAACGACATCGTCCGCATTGACGCCAACGTCAATTCCAAAATCAACGGATACTTCCGTTATGGTAACGATAAGGACACCACGGAAACTCTTTTCAACGGCATTCAGTTTTTGAAAGGCGTGCAGGATCACCCCAACCCAGGTCACGGCTATGTTGGTTCGGCAAACTTTACCATCAGCCCGACGCTGATCAATCAATTCACCTACAACTACAGCCTCAATACTTGGGCTTACTTTGAGGTCAACCCGTCGGAAGTGGACCGCAAATTGTTCGACGGTGCGCAAGGAACACCGCAAGCCGGACAGCCAATTCCAAGCTTGTTCCCGTTGCCCACTCCCAAGCCTGGCGTCGGAGCAGAGATCCTTTCCGGTCCCGATGGAAATACGAATGGCTATTCACGGTTTCTCCCTGCGGTTAGTTTCGGCGGAACACCAGCGAATGCTACAAGCTTCAGCGTTGGCAATCCCGAGTACGCCAACGCAAATATCATCAAGCAAGTGTCGGACAACGTAAGCAAAATCTGGGGTCCGCACAGCATTAAGACCGGCATATACATTGAGAAGAACCGCAAACTGCAACCTGCGGGAACAGGCTACCTGGGCAACTATAACTTTGGTCCGGACGCCAACAATATTCTTAGCACCGGCAACGGCTACGCCAACGCTTTACTTGGCAACTTCACAAGCTATTCGGAAAATACAAGACGCACGGTATTCAACGTCACTTACTGGAACATTGAGTTTTATCTGCAAGACAATTGGCGTGTTAACAAAAGGCTCACGCTTGATTACGGCGTTCGTTTCTATCACCTGACGCCTCAAGTGGACAACGAGAAAACGTTCGCTTACTTTGATCCGTCGTTATATAAGGCCGCCAATGTCCCGCCCGTCTATACACCGGCAATCGTCAATGGCCGCCGTGTAGCCATCGATCCACGCAATGGAACGGTTGCTCCTGTTGCGCAAATCGGCCTCTTCGTCCCCGGTTCGGGAGATCCAGCCAACGGTATGCGGGTGGCTGGTGAAGGCAACACTCCGCTGAACACTTATACGAATTCAAATATCAGCGCGGCGCCGCGGTTCGGGTTCGCATACGATGTTTTCGGCAACGGTAAAACTGCTATCCGCGGTGGCGGCGGCGTATTCTTTGACCGGCTCGACGGCAATCAGGTCTACAACATGTCCGGCCTGCCTCCTCTGGCTTACACTCCTACTGTGTATTACGGAAGCATCGGAAGCCTGGCCACTTCAGCCGGCGCCGTTGGCCCCACCAATATTAACTATTGGTCTGGCTACACACGCCATCCACAAGTCCGCAACGCAAGCTTTGGACTGCAACAAAACATTGGATTCGGCACGGTGCTTGATGTTGCCTATCAGG
>JAYVXT010000024.1:0-2793 GCA_043785065.1 Bryobacterales bacterium
GGGGGCCGAATATTCGATAAATTCATCTTGTCTCCGCGCTTTCTACTACGCTGGCTACCTAAACTTTCCTACTCACGCAACGACCTATTCTACGATGGCAAGCAAGTGGGGAATCTTCGCCACCATGCCACGGAACGAAGGCGTATCGGGCCGCTCCACTATCCGGTTTAGCTTTTTGAGGCCAAGCGAACGTACAATAATCTTGTGTTTCATCGGCGTGCAAATCGGGCTGTTGGTCAGCTTGATTTTAATCATTTTCTGCGACATAACGCGTTTTCTACCTAAAATCCTTAGCCTTGACGGCTCTTACATCTTGCCAATATCAATACCGCGCAAATCCGCCACAGTTTGCTTATCGCGCAACTGTTGCAATCCGTTGATAGTAGCTTTTACTGAGTTATGGGGATTGCGCGAACCTAGCGATTTGGTCAGCACGTTGGGGATTCCCACGGCCGTAATGACCGCGCGAACCGCACCGCCGGCAATAACGCCGGTTCCGGCCGGAGCCGGCTTCAACAAAACCGCACCCGTTCCGAATCGTCCCGTGACAATATGGGGAATCGTGCCATCAAGCACATTCACTCTTGTCAGGTTCTTCTTAGCGGCTTCGATTCCCTTTTTGATAGCCGAGGGAACTTCCTTCGCCTTACCCGTACCATAACCGACGACGCGAGCTGCCGGATCGCCCACTACAACTAGCGCCGAAAAGCTCAGATTCTTACCGCCCTTAACTACCTTGGTGACCCGGTTAATGGCGACAACCTGCTCTTTCAAGCTCAGCTGTGTGGGGTCGATACGTTTAATAATCGTTGGCATTTAGAACTCCAGTCCTGCTTCGCGCGCCGCGTCGGCCAGCGCTTTAATGCGGCCATGATACAAAAAGCCGCCACGGTCAAAAACCACTTTCTTCACGCCTTTTTCCACCGCGCGTTCGGCTACCAGCTTGCCGATTTCCTTGGCTCCAGCCAGATTGCCTCCGTTCGGTGACCCGCTCTTTTCGTTCGATGAGGCCGAAGCTAGAGTTTTGCCGGACCGGTCGTCGATGATCTGAGCGTAAATGTGCTTGAGACTACGGAATACCGCGAGGCGCGGCCGCACGGAATCACCCTTCACCTTCTTGCGGATGCGGGTGTGAATTCTCCGCCGGACTGCGTCCTTGTTAATCTTACCGATCATTGTTGTAAACCCCTGAGTTGTAAACCCCTGTGTTAACCCCTTCTGTTAACATAGCTCTACTTCTTACCTGTCGCGCCGGTCTTGCCAACCTTCTTGCGCAGCACTTCGCCCGTGTAACGGACGCCCTTGTTCTTATACGGATCCGGCTTGCGCAATGCGCGCATGTTAGCCGCCACCTGACCCACCAACTGCTTGTCGAAACTTGTCAGTACGATATGCGTTTGCTTGTCGATCTTCGCATCCACGCCGGCGGGCAGAAAAAATTCGATCGGATGCGAATAACCCAATGTAAAGGTCAATACGCGCGGATCTTTTTGGTCGCAACGATAGCCGATACCGACAATATCCAGCTCACGGATGAATCCGGTGGAAACGCCTAAAACTGCGTTCGCGGCCAAGGCGCGAGTCAACCCATGCAGCGCGGCGAATTTATCGCCATCCCGCAGGACGTTCATCACGTTGCCTTCCTGCTCTATGCGCACGCCAGCCGGGATCGGCACGATGAGTTTACCCTTGGGGCCCTCTACCTGCAATTGCTCGCCTATTTTAAGCTTTACGGTGGCGGGCAGCGGAATTGGTTTCTTCCCTACTCTTGACATTAATTCCTCTACAAAATCTCTTCGTCTAGTTCAATTACTTGCTGTAACCGGCCTCTACCAATGTCTTTACCAGACGTGACAGAGCAGTTCGCCGCCGACGCCATTTTTGCGCGCGGCCTTACCGGTCATCACACCTTTCGGCGTGGTCAAAATATTAATACCTAATCCGCCAAGAACCTTCGGAATGTCTTTGTTGCCCACATAAACGCGGCAACCTGGTCGTGACACCCGTTGGATCTTTGAGATTACCGGTTCGTTGGCGGGCGTGTATTTCAAATAGATCTTGATTACTCGCTTTACGCCTTCATCGGCAATCTTGTAATTGGCGATATAGCCCTCTTCTTTGAGAATTCGGGCGATTTCGGTCTTTATCTTCGAGCCAGGGACGTCAACCTTTGGGTGCTTGGCCGCAATGGCGTTGCGAAGCCTGGTAAGCATGTCGGAAATCGGATCGCTCGTCATATTCTCTTTTCTCTTCTGTGGCCTCTTACAATTTCTATAAAACTATTCCAGGATCGGATGATAAAACTTATGCGGATCCCGGCCTGCGTGCTGCTTTGGTCTACCAGCTGGACTTGGTCACGCCCGGAATTTCCCCGGCGAGCGCCAACTGACGGAAGCAGATACGGCACAAATTAAACTTGCGGATGTAACCGCGCGGCCGTCCGCAGCGGAAACAGCGGTTGCGGTGGCGAACGCCGAACTTGGGTACACCCTTGTCCTTGAGCGCCTTTAATTTTACGTCTTTGGCGATTTTCGCGGTTGTTGCCATTCGCTTCTAATCCTCTCTATTTACTAAACGGCATGCCCATCGCTTTAAGCAGCGCCAGGGCTTCCGCATCCGTCTTTGCCGTCGTCGTGATCGAAATGTTCATCCCTTTGATCTTTTCAATCTTGTTGTAATCGATCTCGGGGAAAATCAGTTGATCTTTAATACCTAACGTATAGTTCCCGCGGCCATCGAACGACTTCGATGGCGTCCCGCGGAAATCGCGAACGCGCGGGAGAGCGACGTTCA
>JAYVXT010000025.1:0-9143 GCA_043785065.1 Bryobacterales bacterium
ATCAAGGGAGCGGCCGGGATGGTCGGCTTCATGTCGATCAATAAGCTGACCCACCGCATGGAAGATCTCCTCGATCATCTGTACGAAGGGTCGCTTGCCTTCAATCCGGGTGTCCATCGATTGCTGCTATCGACCCATGATTTGGTCAGTGATCTTGTCGCGGCGCGAGGCCAGATCGGCGAACGCCGGGAAGCCTTTGAAAAGCTTTTTCATCAATTCGGCGGGGCTTTGAAGGGCCTTCCGCTTGACGAAGCTCCAGTGGTCAAAGTAGAACGAAGCGAATTGGAAGTGGAAAAGGATTCGGCGGTTGTGGCGGAGACGGGCGACGCATCGAAGTACGTGCGCGTGCCGCTTGACAGGCTGGATAGCTTGGTTCGCCTGGTTGGAGAGCTGTTCGTTAGCCGATCTATTTTCGAGCGCCATTTAGCCAGCTATGTGAAGGAAGTGGACGAGCTAGGCCTTAGCTTGGAACGCTTGAAGCGGTTGACCAGTCAACTGGAAACCGAGCACGCTATTTTTTCACCTGGCGTGGTGAGCCCGGTCAACTATACAACCGACAAGCCTGAATTTGACGCCCTTGAATTCGACCGCTACAGCAAACTGCATTTGCTATCTCGCGACTTGGCTGAAACGGCTGATGACGTGGCCTCGGTGGGGGGACAATTACGCGGCCTGATGAACGGCTTCGAAAATTATTTGGGCAAACAGGGACGGCTAACCTCAGAGGCGCAGGACAAGCTGATGCGCTTGCGCATGGTGCCATTGTCTTCCATTTCTAACCGGTTGCACCGCACCGTACGCGTGACAGCGCAAAAGCGAACTAAAGAAGCGGAACTATTTTTGGACGGAGCGGCCACCGAACTGGACAAAACAGTTTTAGAACAACTAGCTGGGCCGCTGGAGCACCTAATACGCAACTCAGTCGACCACGGTATTGAACCAGTTGAGGAGCGTCTGGAGAAAGGCAAGGATGCGTGCGGGCAAATCCGATTGAGGGCCAGCTACGAAGGAACGCAGGTTGTGCTGCGCCTTGCCGATGACGGACGCGGGTTCAATCTGGATAAGATTCGCAAGGCGGCCGTACGCTTGGATATCGCCGGCGAAAAAGAAGTCAGCCTGCTTTCACCCAAGCAATTGCACGAGTTGCTTTTTGTGCAAGGATTTACGACCGCGGAAGAGGTGACCGATATTTCCGGGCGTGGCGTGGGCCTCGATATTGTGAGGGCCAGCGTGGAAGGATTGAAAGGCTCGGTATTCGCCGATTCCCAGCCAGGGGCTGGAACCACGTTCACCATTCGCTTGCCGCTTACGCTGGCGATCACCAAGGTGCTTTTCGTCGAATCCCATCAACAGCGCTTCGCGATTCCGATCTCGACGGTGGCGCAAACCGCCAGGGTTCCGCGCAGCTTGATCGAATTCAAAGATTATCAGCTGGTGGCTAATTTAGAAAGGGGAATACTGCCCGCAAAGAATTTGAGCGATAGTCTCGGCTTGAGGGAGTTGCCTGTCAGCCAGCCAGAATCGCGGCAGTCGGTTGTGGTCATTAAATTGGGCGACCAGGAACATGCCTTGTTGGTGGACAAAATTCACGATGCCCGCGAGGTGATGGTGAAGCCGCTTGGGGAATTGCTCACTCGGGTCCACGGGGTTGCGGGCGCAACTATTTTGGGAGACGGGGAAATCGTCTTAATCCTAAATCCGGCCGAGGTGGTAGTCAATCGCTCGGAAGCCCGCATCAATGCGGTGCTGAGCCGCGCGGCATCTCCCAAAGTGCAACGCAAGGCGCTTGAGGTGCTCATCGTGGATGATTCGTTGAGCGTTCGCCGCGTGATTGCCAACTTAATGAAGAATGCGGGTTGGAACGCCACGTTGGCCAAGGACGGCGTCGATGCGCTTGAGACGTTGAGTAAAATGGCGCGAATTCCCGACGTGATTCTAACCGACGTGGAGATGCCGCGAATGGATGGATTCGAATTCTCATCGAAGATCAGGGCGCAGATAGAGCATGCCCATATCCCGATTATCATGCTTACGTCCCGATCAGGCGATAAACATCGGAACAAAGCAGCATCGGTGGGGGTAAGCGAGTACATGGTGAAACCCTACTTGGACGAAGTGTTGCTTGCCACCATAAAACGATGCGTGGCGGCTTCAAAGCAGGCTATCGGGCAAACCGAAGTCGCCTAGAAACGCTTACCGCGCCGGAAGGGGCGCTTCGATTTCCAGTTCAGGGCTAGTTCGCTGTAAGCGCCGTTTTCGCCGCGGTTGGACCTGCTGTGAAGTATCGGAATTCAATCTAGGCTTGCCCACTTGACGGGGAATCTCCCCTTCCGAATAAGGACCAACGAAACGCGAGACTTCAATAATGGGCGGCTTTCCGCTGCGCATTACCTTTAGCTGCACCAGCACATCCCTTGAATGACGTACATACCCGAAAGCGCCAAGTCTGAGGGCTTCGGAATCCATACTCTGCGTGACCTCCCTTTGCGCTTCCTTGAAAAGAATTTCCCCCGTAGCGGAGTTCCAATCCTTGACGGCGTCCTTGTCCCAACGGACTCTTAATTCCTGGTTTTCCTCACTGACGCTTAGGCCCAGAGTCGGCGGATGAGTGTCAATGTAATACAGGGCCGCTATGCGCGCTATGGCGCCAATCAGTGCGCCGGCGATGATTAGAAGAATCATCGACCAGGTTTTTCGGCGAGTACCTAAAGACCGCAATTCCTCCTGCACAACCATGGGCGGATAAGGTTGCGTTTGCCTTTCCAGCGCCATGGCGGAAGGAATTCTTCGGGTTTCAAATACATGATCCGATTTTTCGTACTGGAAGGGGGTTGGGGGAAGCACGGGAGGCGGCTCCTTCGTGCGTTCCCGCTCTTTGCGTTCCCGCGGCCCTTTCTTGTCCACCGGCAGCGTGAACTCGTGATAGCTTGATTCCTTGCGGATTTCGTTGTTCTCATCGCGGAAGAAATAGCCAGCCTCAACAGGTTGAAAGCGGGACGGCTTGACAACTAAGGCGATCTGCCAGTTTTCCGGAAAAAATCTCTCCCAGAATTTTAGCTCCCCATCGCGGATCTCAATGCCGGAACGCGTATGGGAGACAAACCAGCCAACCGGAATCATGCCTTCCAAGGTTGGGTCCGTTTGAAATTCCTCCGCCATACGCATCAAGGAAGCTTCGTCTTTTTCGGAAAGAATAAAAGAGGGGCCGCTTGCATGCTCGCAAGCCATCGGGCGCCAGGCTTGCACCCAAATCCGCGAGCCTTCACGGGCTCCGAACAACACCCCACCAACTTCAATGCCACCCCTAGCCAGGCGCATTTGTCCGTCAATGGAGAAGTCGCGAATTCCCCGCAAGGCGTCTTCCACGGAAAGGATTTCCAGATCCCGCCCAGGCGCCTTCCAGCTATGAAAAGAAAGTTCGTCCGCTTCTATCACCTGACATCAATTATAGTAGGCTGTACCCTCCCTAGATGACTACAACCAAAAACTTTCCTGATTTTCGGCAATATCGCTACTTTGACGTTCTTGTGAACTGCTTTGTGGTGGCTTTGCTGATCTCCAATTTAGTGGCTCCCAAACTGACGCAAATTGGTGGATTCGTCTTCAGCGGAGCGCAGCTTCTATTCCCGCTGACTTACATTTTCGGCGATGTTTTCACGGAAGTATATGGATACGCCGGTAGCCGTCGCGCCATTTGGACCGGATTCATGGCACAAGGACTTTTAGTGGTGCTTGGGGCTGTTATTGTAGCTCTGCCGCCAGCTCCCGGCTGGAAGGATCAGGAGTGCTTCGCTAAGATCTTCGGAATTCTCGGGTTCTTGCCGCGGCTGGCCGTTGCTAGCCTAGTGGCCTATTGGGCCGGTGAGTTCGCTAATTCTTTCACCATGGCCAAGGTTAAGTTGCTGACTAAAGGAAAATACCTTTGGACCAGAACGATTGCCTCCACTGCGGTTGGCCAGGCCGTCGATACTGTTATCGTCATGGTTGTCGCCTTTGGCGGGACGATCAATACCAGTACACTGTTGCACCTGATGATCGACGGTTACGTCATTAAGGTTGCCTACGAAGTTTTGGCGACCCCGTTAACCTATTGGATTGTTGGAACACTAAAGAAAGCCGAAGGCGTGGATCCATTCGACTACAACACCAATTTCAATCCATTCGCTAAGTCTTTTTAAGGAAACTACTTTTGGGGGGCTGGTGGGGTTGGCGTCGTCACCACACTCTTTTGAGTAGCGCAACCATAAAATAGAAATAGGCCAAGGGCAATCACTGCACGCGCGGAAAGCTTGGTGAGCTTCATATTTCATTGTATCTCGTTTAAGTTGATGGCTTTATAGATCGATATCGCGTTTGGGCGCTTCCTTATCGGGGTCTTCCTTGGCCTGCTTTAGAAGCTCGTCAAATTTCCTGTTCAAAACCGTACTTTGCGACTTATGAGCGGCAAAGGATTTCTCGAAAGCGGCGTCCAATCTTGAGCCCTCTGATTTTATCTTGGCCACCTCAGCGGCAAGATCCTGAATCGCCAAAGGTTTTTCAGGGATCTTGTGGCTGATTACGACGCCAAGTTCCCCATCAATTTTCAACAGGGCATTGCAGCAAGGGCATTGGATTTCCATCAGATGTTTCGCATTCGACATACCCAAAGCTTACCCCAAAGAGCAAGACTTTCGATAAGGGGCTAAGCGGTGAATGCTTGGAATAGGAGGTCTCCCTTAGTAGTAATGAATGGACACGGCGGGCTAAAGTATTCTCCCATCAGGCCGATAAAGTAAAAGAGTGCCTACTCACGTCACGCACCAATTGAGTAGGAATCGGCAACGGGAAAGATGCAAGTTTCGTTGGTTTATTGAAGAAGCCGACCCCAGCAAGTTAGGGGAGGATTCAAACAAGGAGACGAAAGGATGCTCAGAAGCATCATAATCACTCCGGATCAAGAGCAGTCTGAACAACTGCAAGACTTGCTCTCGGAAATTGGCCACATCGGAGTTATCCGAGTTGTGGACAAGTATCCGACTGCAATCGAGCTAGTTCGGACGTTGCGCGCTCATGCTCCCCAAGTGATCTTCCTTGGCGTAGACGCCGTGGATAAGGCGATTGAAGTCATAACGGGTATTGAACAAGCGATGCCCGGAGTGCAAACCATCGCAATCGCCAGCATCTGTGAACCGCAAGCGCTGCTGGAACTGATGCGAGTAGGCGTTCGCGAATTCGTCGCGATGCCCTTCCGCAGAACCGAACTGCACGAAGCTTTAGGCCGCATCAGCGAAACGTTGGAAAAAAAGCCGCTTCCCGATCTGGCTTCCGATTTGATGTTTTCCTTTTTGCCGTCCAAGCCTGGAGTGGGAACTTCCACGGTGGCGCTAAACACCGCCCTGGCGGCTGCGAAAGTGCCCGATAGCCGCACATTGTTAATCGATTTTGACCTAAACAGCGGCATGCAGCGGTTCATGCTGAAGCTAGATAACGAATATTGCATCACCGACGCGGCGGAAAACTCCTTCAAGATGGACGACAATCTGTGGCCGCAACTAGTCACCAGCATCGGTCAATTGGACGTGCTGCACTCGGGCAAGCTGAACCCAAACTACCGTGTGGAATCCAGCCAAGTCCGCCACCTGCTCGATTTCGCCCGGCGCATGTACAAAGTCATCTGTCTTGATCTTTCCGGCAATATGGAAAAATACTCGCTGGAGATCATGCAGGAATCTAAATACGTGTTCCTGGTGTGCACCCCAGAAATTGCTTCCCTGCATTTGGCCAGAGAACGGTTCAATTTCCTCAAGAACATCGACCTTGGCGACCGTGTCCGAATCCTCCTGAACCGATCTCAAAAACGGGTCGCCATTGAGCCCCAACAAATCGAAGATCTGCTAGGCATTCCCGTTCTGCTGACCCTCCCCAACGACTACCAAGCGGTGAGCAAAGCCTTGGCATCCGGAAAGCATGTCGACCCATCCACCGACTTAGGGAAGCAATTCACCAAATTGTCAAACGTTCTATTTGAGCGCAAGGTTGCTCCTCAAGAAGAAAAATCCCGCCGGTTTGTGGAGTATTTCAATATGCTCCCCGGCATGTTCTCGGGCCACACGGAACCGAAGAAGACAAAAAAGCTCGCTCAGGATTAAATTGGATGGCCCAAAAGGCCATCCAATGTGTTAGTCTTGGATGAGCAGTGACTCCTTCTTTCTTCAAATACGCTTTCATTGCGGAATCTCCAGTTCCGGTCTATCGCCAACTGGCCGATCAAATAAAGTCGGCAATCGCAACAGGCTTGCTTCAGCCAGGGGACAAGCTACCGCCAACAAGGGATTTAGCAGAGCTTCTCAAGATCAACCGCTCCACTGTTTCCGCCGCGTACGCAGTGCTGGAAGAAGATGAATTGCTGTTCGGACAGGTGGGCCGCGGGAGTTTCGTCGCCAACCAGCCAACGAATGCCGCTTCGAAATTCAGACCATCCAATTTGGATGATTCCATCAGCTTTGCAAGCTCCCGGCCCAGCCAAGACCTGTTCCCCCTCGAAGATTTCCGCACGTGCGGACAGCAAGTTCTCTCATCCTCCGAAGTGAACCAGATCCTACAACTAGGCTCCCCCTATGGGTATCCTCCTCTACGCCGCTTCCTTATTGAGCAAGCGAGGCTCACCGGAGTCGCCCGAAAAGATGACGACATCATGATAACCAACGGTTGCCAGCAGGCGCTTTATCTAATCGAGCGCGACTGCGGCGACGGCATGGCGTTGGTCGAAGATCCTGTGTATACGGGCGTAAAAAGCGTATTCGCAAAACCAGGGAGAAAGTGCGCGGGTATCCCTGTCACGCCGTCAGGCATCGATCTCGCCATATTTCGCGAACACTTGACCCAACCCGTCCGTCTCGCGGTGCTTACCCCAAACTTTCAGAATCCCACGGGCGCCACGATGCCGGTGGAAGCCAGGCTGGAAACAATCAAGCTCGCCCGGAAACACGGCGTGCAATTGGTGGAGAACAATATCTACGAGCAACTTCGATACGTCGGCGAAGATGTACCATCCATCAAGCAAATGGACGAATCGGGCCATACCATTCAATTGGGAAGTTTTTCGAAGATCGCATTTCCGGGGTTGCGGGTTGGCTGGATTATCGGCCCCAAACAAATCCTCAGCCGCCTGGCGGAGCTGAAACAGGCCTGCGACCTGCACAGCGATCAGTTATCGCAAGCGGTTTTACTCCGCTTCGCCGAAAGCGGCCTGATGGAGCAACACCGTGATCGAGCCCGCGCCGCCGGCTCATTAAGGCTTCGCGCCATCCTCAATGCCTGCGCCCGCAACCTTCCAGTCGGAAGCGTTTATACACGGCCCGAAGGAGGCATGAATCTATGGGTTACGCTGCCCACGGATCTCGACGCCTCCGCCCTCTGCAAGCCTGCCGAACAGGCCGGAGTCTCTTATCTCCCAGGAAAAGCTTTCGAGGTTTCCGGCGACCATAGCCGTAGCCTGCGGCTCAGTTTCGCGGGCCTCACGCCGGAACATATCGAAGAAGGAATGCGCCGCTTAGGCAAGTTATTCAAGAGCGCGCAAGCGGGAAGCCTGTTAATGGAATATGCGCCTGCTGCGGTTGTGTAGCAATTTCAAGAAACCCAACGAAAGGAAAAAACAAATCAATGTTCACTGATCATGAGTTCAGAAAGAAAGTCGCCTTGGCGGAAATGCTCAAAGGCGGCGTAATCATGGACGTGACCAACGCCGAGCAAGCTATCATTGCCGAAAAGGCTGGAGCCTGCGCGGTGATGGCTCTCGAACGCGTTCCAAGCGACATTCGCCGTGACGGCGGCGTGGCCCGCATGGCGCCGATTTCCAAAATCCGGGAGATCATGAAAGAAGTTTCCATCCCCGTGATGGCCAAGGCGCGCATCGGCCACTTCATGGAAGCGCGCATTCTGGACGCACTGGGCGTGGATTTCATTGACGAATCGGAAGTGCTGACCCCGGCCGATGAAGAGCACCACATCGCCAAGCGGGATTTCAAAGTGCCATTTGTTTGCGGCGCCCGTAACTTAGGTGAAGCCCTGCGGCGCATTGCCGAAGGCGCGGCCATGATCCGCACCAAAGGAGAAGCCGGCTCGGGTAACATCGTCGAAGCGGTCCGCCATATGCGCACCATCATCAAGGAGATGAAGCAGCTCACCGTGCTGGGCAAGGAAGAGTTGGTGCACGAAGCCAAGAAGCTGCAAGCTCCGCTTGAGCTGGTGGAATACTGCGCGCAGCACGGTAAACTGCCAGTGCCCAACTTCAGCGCCGGCGGCATTGCAACCCCCGCCGATGCCGCGTTGGTTATGCAACTTGGCGCCGAGGCGGTCTTCGTGGGCTCCGGCATTTTCAAGTCCAACGATCCTGAAATGCGCGCCCGAGCCATCGTCAAGGCCGCCACATACTTCAACGATCCGCAGAAGCTGCTCGAAGCAAGCGAAGAGTTGGGCATCGGCATGGCTGGCCTCGACATCTCAAAGCTTGCCGAATCGGAACTGATGCAGACACGCGGTTGGTAGGAGCATGAAGCCAATCGTTGGGATTCTAGCGCTGCAAGGAGATTTCGCCGCTCACGCCGCCGCTGTCAATGACGCCGGCGGCAAAGCGGTGGAAGTTCGCACCGCCGCGCAGTTGCAAGCTGTTGACGCTCTGATCATCCCCGGGGGCGAAAGCTCAACTATGCTGAAACTCATCGGGGTGGAAAATCTTACCGGAGCCTTGGCGGAATTTGGAAAATCCAAGCCGATCTTCGGCACCTGCGCCGGAGCGATATTATTAGCTAAGGACGTCACGCATCCTGCTCAGTTCTCTTTCAACTTGATGGACATTACGGTGCAACGCAATGCCTATGGCCGCCAAGTCGACTCCACCATTGCCAAGCTCTCCGGTGGCGATTTACAAGGCCCCCTCGCCGGTTTAGAACTTGAAGCCGTATTCATCCGCGCCCCCATCATTCGCCGCGTTGGCCCAACAGTAAAAGTTCTAGCCACCTATAACGGCGATCCCGTATTGGTGCAACAGGGTCTGCACACCGTGGCCACCTTCCATCCTGAACTCGCAAGTTTCAATCCAATTCATAAATTATTCATAGAGGGGCTTAAACCAAGTGCGTCCAAAGCCGGTTAAGTGCAAGGTC
>JAYVXT010000026.1:0-2790 GCA_043785065.1 Bryobacterales bacterium
ACGCCGCAAAATAGGCCACGTTTGAAGGCTTCGCGCTCGATCACCACCGATTCCCTCGCATTCAGAACTAGCGGCTTCACACAGATCACGTGCTGATCGTGCTCAAGTGCGGTCATCACAGCCTTGAAATGCAATTGGTCTGGCAGCGCCACAATCACAATTTGTCGCGGCGGCATCTGCGCGATTACCGATCGAAACAACTCAGGCTGAGGCTTCTCGCCATCCGCCGGATCCGGAAAGGCGCGAAAACTTTGCCCTGGAAACGCCAGTATTATGGAAGCCGCCGCGGCCAAGTTCCGCACAGTACGGCAATGTTGGGCGCATATCCAAACCTCACCCACTTCGTCACGACGCTGCATCGCGAACACTGCCGGCAGAATCTGGTCGTGCGTAATCATCCCGCCGCCCACGATCAACACCTGCGGCGCAGACACTTACTCCATCCCCTTGCGGCCCGCCACCGCCGCTTCAAACGCTTCTTCAAACGTGTCCAAGCTCTCCACCAGCGCCTCTTCGGTGATCGTCAACGGAGGACAAATCTTCACGGTGCCACCACCAAATCCAACGGGCGAGAACATCAGCACGCCGCGTTTGATCGATTCCCAAACGATGTCCCACGTCAGATCGGCGTCCGGATCAAGTGTGCCCGGCTTGACGATCGCCACGCCGGCCACCAGACCCTTGCCATCCACGCAGCCAATCATCGGATAGCGCGGCTTCATCGCATGCAGCCGCGCAAACAGGATCTCGCCCATTTTCGCCGCGTTCTCCCACAAACGCTCTTTCACAACAAGATCAATCGACGCCAGCGCCGCCGCGCAACAGATCGGATTACCCGTGTGTGTGGACGTCATGCTGCCCGCGGGATGCAGATCCATCACATCGGGCCGCCCAATCACTGCCGCCAATGGAAGAGAACTAGTAATGCCCTTGCCCCACGTTGTAAGGTCGGGCACAATGCCGTAATGTTCAAAACCCCACATGGTTCCGGTGCGTCCGAAGCCCGCCTGCACTTCATCACATGTCAGAATGATTTTATGCCGGTCGCACCATTCGCGCATCTGCTTCATATACTGCACGGGCGCGAACGATGCGCTGCCACCTTGGTATGTTTCCAGAATCACGCCCGCCACACGCTCCGGCGTCACGCCCTTCATCTTTAGAGAATTCAGGAAAAACTCAAAGGAAGTATCTTCCGTACGGAAGCCATCCGGAAAAGGGACCTGTACAAAGCCTGGATCAACATTGACGATCCATTCCTTCAATACGGGAATGCCGCCCGCCTGCTGCGATCCCAACGTACGGCCATGGAACGCCTTTTCAAAGCTGACAATCACGTGCTTCGACTTGCCGCCGATCTTTGCGCCGTAAGTCCGTGAAAGTTTAATGGCGCACTCAACCGTTTCCGACCCCACCGTCAGCAGAAATACTTTCTTCAACGGTTCCGGCATCAGTTCCGACAATCGCTGCACCAACTGCGCCCGTATCGCCGAGGGGAAACAGTAATTAGTCAGCAACCCATGCTGCGCCTGGGCCACAATAGCATCCACAATTTCCTTGCGGCCGTGTCCGGCATTGGTGATCAGCACCCCGCTTGACCAATCGATCCAAGCGTTGCCATAGGCATCGAATACCTGGAAATTCTCCGCGCGATCCCACACTATAGGCGGTTGACCACCCATCGCAAGAGGTTCATACTTGCGCAATGCCTCCAAAACCGGAATGGTTTCCGGAACGGGAAGCTGCGTCTGAATGCGGCGGTATTTAGTCGCCACGGGCGCGACGGGGCGCGGAGTCAAATCATAGTCACGGGCCATAAGTGGAGACTTTTATTGTTTCACAGCTTTGTATACAGTGAGGGTTTTCTGCTTCACCGTCTCGCGCCAACGTTCCAACGGCGGCGCTCCTTGCTGTGTGAAGTAGGTTGCCAAATCCTTGCGTAACGTTTCCAATTGCTTAGTGTATTTCGGATCGCTTATCACATTTTTATCCTCGCCCGGATCCTTTTCCAAGTCGAATAGCTCACTGGGAAATTCGTTGGTGCGCTCTATATACTTCATGGTTTCCGTGCGAATGCCGCGAACATTGGAGTACTCAAAATATAACCGGTCACGCCATCGCGTGCGCTTCCCTTCAACTAAGCCCACGTAGCTGCGCCCAACGCGTTTGGGGTCTTCAGGCGGCTTAATACCAACATAGTCGAGGATCGTCGGAAAGTAATCATAGGAAGATACAAGCCCCGTCGGCGTGCTGGGTTTGATGCGTCCCGGCTGATTCCAAATCAGCGGCACTCGCAAGGATTCCTCAAACATATTGAACGGCCAAGTGCCGTTCCCCTTTCCCCAAACGCCGTGGTGGCCCGCATTCCAACCTTGATCGGCCGTGAAGATGACGACCGTATCTTCGCGCATGCCCTTCTCTTCGAGACGCTTCAGAACGCGGCCAATATTGTGGTCGGCGGCGGTGATCAACGCGCTATAGCTAAGAAAGTTTTCTGGGTTGCCATGCATGCGGGCCAGCCCCTGATTCTGCCAAGGATGAGTTTGCGTACGGGGGAAGCAAGTGAATTTCGAACTTTCAAACGGCTTACGGTATTCCTCTGCCTGGAAATCGAACGGCGTGTGCGGCGCATAGAACGGAACAAGTAAATAGAACGGCTTTTCCTGCGTCTGTTGATCGATGAACTCCAGCGCGAAGTCGCCAATGGCGTCGGTCTTCATGCCATTCGTCTGCACTTCTACGCCGTTCTTGATGAACTTCTGATCCTTGTAAGGACTGCCGCCGCCGGGG
>JAYVXT010000027.1:0-2789 GCA_043785065.1 Bryobacterales bacterium
GTGTATGATGATCTATCGAAGCACGCCGCCGCTTACCGCGAAATTTCGTTGCTGCTGCGCCGTCCTCCGGGGCGCGAAGCGTTCCCTGGCGACGTATTCTACCTTCACAGCCGGCTTTTGGAACGCGCCGCAAAGCTCAAGACCGGTGGTTCGTTGACCGCGCTGCCGTTCATTGAAACCCAGGCAGGGGACGTTTCCGCATACATTCCGACCAACGTGATTTCGATCACCGACGGCCAGATCTTCCTTGAAGCCGACTTGTTCAACTCGAACGTGCGTCCGGCTATTAACGTTGGTATCTCGGTCAGCCGCGTGGGCGGCAGCGCGCAGACCAAGGCAATGCGTTCGGTAGCCGGTTCGCTCCGTTTGAACCTGGCGCAATACCGCGCATTGGCTGCGTTCGCGCAGTTCGGTTCCGACCTTGACCCCGCATCGCAAAAGCAGTTGACCCGCGGTCAGCGCCTTGTCGAATTGTTGAAGCAAGGGCAATTTTCTCCGATGGCGGTGGAAAAGCAAGTTCTGAGCATCTTCGCCGGAACCAACGGTTTGCTGGATGATCTTCCAGTGACAGCCGTCCGCAAGTTTGAAGAAGAACTGCACCGCTTTGTAGAGAATTCGTATCCCAATATTCTTCCCACCATTCGCGACAAGAAAGTAATTGACGACGCGTTGAAGGCGGAAATGAACAATGCGATTGGGGACGCAAAGAAGCGTTTTCTGGCGGAGAACAAGGCTTAAAGCAGCATGCCTAGCTTAATCGACTTCCGGCGGCGAATCCGCTCGGTTAAGAATACGCAGCAGATCACCAAGGCCATGAAAATGGTGTCGGCGGCGAAGTTGCGCCGCGCGCAGGAAGCGGTGATCGCGGCGCGGCCGTATGCTAATTCGCTGCAGGAGTTGTTGTCGAACTTGGCGGTGGCATCGAAGAATGCCGATGTGGCGCATCCGCTGCTTGCCACCCGCCCGGAAAAACGCATTCAAGTGATTTTGATCACGGCAGACCGTGGCTTGGCCGGCGCGCTGAATACCAACCTCAACAAAGGCGCGGGAAAGTTTGTCGACGATAAGTTGGCTGCCGGGGCTGAAAAGGTGCAATTGGAAGCTATCGGCCGCAAGGGTCGCGACTATTTTAAGAAGCGCGGCATAACGATTTCCGGCGAGCATTTCAATCTAACCAAGAAGTGCACTTACGACGATGCCAAGGTGATCGCCCAGAGCATTATTGAACGTTACTCTAAAGCCGAAATCGACGCGGTCTACCTGATTTTCAATGAATTCAAATCCGTGATGTCTCAGAAGTTGGACGTCCGCCGGTTGCTGCCCGTGGAATTGCCTGAGGGCGGTGGTCCGGCCAAGGATTACATCTTCGAACAGCCCGCGGCGCAGTTGTTGGGAACTCTGTTGCCACGCTACGTGGAAGTGGAATTGTACAAGGCGATTCTGGAATCGACAGCCGCCGAACATGCCGCCCGCATGACGGCCATGGATGCGGCCAGCTCAAACGCAGCCGATGTGATTGAACGGTTGACGCTGGTGATGAACCGCGTTCGCCAAGCCAGCATTACTCGCGAAATTATTGAAGTTGTCAGCGGAGCGTCGGCGCTCGAATAGCGCGGACTCCTAGGAGAGAGTTTTATGGAAGCAGTAGGTAAAGTAATCCAAATCGCCGGCCCTGCGGTGGACATTCAGTTCCTCGAAGGTCAGGTCCCCATTATCCACACGGCAATCCGCATCACCAGCGAAGGTTTCGACGTACCCATTCCGGTGAACGTGGTTTGCGAAGTGGCGCAGCACATCGGCGAAAACCGTGTCCGCACGATCGCTCTGCAGCCGACCGATGGCATGGTCCGCGGCATGAAGTCGGTCAGCCTGGGCAAGCCGGTTACGGTGCCAGTCGGCAAGCAGACGCTGGGACGCGTGTTGAACGTGATCGGCGAGCCGGTGGACAACATGGGTCCGGTGAACGCCACCGAACATTATCCAATTCACCGCAGCGCTCCAGGATTCGATGAGCAAGCCACGGGCTTGAACATGTTGGAAACGGGCATCAAGGTTATCGACCTTATCGAACCGTACTTGAAGGGCGGCAAGATCGGCCTGTTCGGCGGCGCCGGTGTGGGCAAGACCGTCATCATCATGGAGCTGATCAACAACATCGCCATGCATCACGGTGGTGTTTCCGTGTTCACCGGTGTGGGCGAGCGGACTCGTGAAGGTAACGATTTGTGGTTGGAAATGCAGGAATCGGGCATTGTGGATCCGAAAGATTACACCAAGTCGAAAGTGGCGTTGATTTATGGCCAGATGACCGAACCTCCAGGGGCGCGGTTGCGTGTGGGCTTGACCGGCTTGACCGTTGCGGAATATTTCCGCGATCAGGAAGGGCAGGACGTGCTGCTGTTCATCGACAACATTTTCCGCTTTACACAGGCGGGTTCGGAAGTATCGGCGCTGCTGGGCCGCATGCCTTCAGCGGTAGGGTATCAGCCGAACTTGGCTTCGGAAATGGGCGAATTGCAGGAACGCATTACGTCTACGAAGAAAGGTTCGATCACGTCAGTGCAAGCGATTTACGTGCCTGCCGATGATTACACCGATCCGGCCCCGGCAACGGCGTTCGCTCACTTGGATGCGACGACGAACCTGTCACGCGAAATCGCTGCGTTGGGTATTTATCCGGCCGTGGATCCTCTGGCTTCGACCTCGCGCATTCTCGATCCGGTTGTGTTGGGTGAAGCGCATTACAACTGCGCCCAGCAAGTGAAGCAGACGCTGCAACGGTATAAGGA
>JAYVXT010000028.1:0-2789 GCA_043785065.1 Bryobacterales bacterium
CAAACCACGTAATCTGAACCCGTTGAGTGTGGAAGTGGGGCAGACCCCCTGGTCTGAGATAGCTGCTGCGCTCATGCGGCTTCCATCGGCTTGCCGCACTGGCCGCAAAACTTTAGATTCTCTTTGAATTTGGCTCCGCAATGGATGCACTTTCCCTTGGCCGATTTAGCCGCTGGAGCCACGTTCGTCACCTGCACTCCCAACTGCTGCTTCAGTTGATCCACATCGGAAAGCACGCGCGCTAACTCGCCTTGCAGATCTTTCTTCGTTCGCGCGTAATCTTCATCGGAGAGTTTTCCCAACCTGTACTCAAACTGCAAATCGCGGAGGTTTTCGTAAATGCGCGCTTTGGTGTCATCCAGATTTTGAAATGGATTCACCGGCTCCGGCTTGGGAAGGTCTTGCTCACGGACAAACATTGTATAGACAAGTCCGCCTATACCGATCAGGGCTGCTATGAAAACAAGCATCTAGTCTAGCTTTTCCAATTCCTTTTCCGCCGCGGCTTTAAAGCGATCAAGCACTTCCGGATGCACCGGATTTGAGACTGCCATCGCCGCCTGCCGCTGATTCCGCTGGATGAACCAGTATATGGCATAAAGGCCAAGGGTAATCATAATGAAAGGCATGATTAGAGCCATGGCGTTGAACCCTTGTTGCGGCGGTTCGGACAGCGCTTGCAATCCAACTTCCTTGACGATTACGTCGACAATGGATTGATCGGACATGCCCTTATCCAGCATGGCTGCAATCTGTTCACGCTTGGGCGCCGTGTAATGGCAGCCCATCATGTCGCAAGTACCCACAGTGTTCTTACAAACGCCGCACAGGCAGGAAAGTTTTTCGCCCACACGCCGCACCGCCGGTGGCACCAGCGAATCCTGCGCTAAGCAAAGCGCCGCTACTAGTAATAAGAGACTACTTTTCCACTTGGGCAGCATTTCTCTCCACTACGCCAACCACTTGGGTACGGGCGTATTCCAAACGGATCTTACTCGGGATCAAGCAAACGATTGTGCCAGCAAGCATCACCCAGAAGCCAATCCAAATCCAAGTCACTAACGGAAAGACATAAGCTTGAATTACAGCCTTCTTGCCGTCAGCGGAAACATTGGCGAAGTTCAGGTACAAATCTTCATTCAGGCGCCGAATAATAGCAACCTCATGATAGGGTTCGTTCTGTTTTTTGAATACGCGGCCTTCCGGTTCCAGCAGTCCATACTGTTTACCGTCAACTGTCGCTTCAATCAAAGCGCGGCGGTACACGTAATTTTCATTCTCGCCGAAGGATATGTTTTTCATGGCCAGTTGGTAACGGCCTATGGTCATGGTTTGTCCTTCACCGATTTCGGAAGTCATGTTCAGGTTGAAGGCTGCGCCGGAGAAGCCAACCACACACACCACCACGCCCATATGGATAAGGTAGCCGCCATAGCGGCGCGTGTTGCGATGCGTTAACTCAACCATCGCGGGCAGGAATCCAATGCCGTCCTTGGCGGCGATTGATTTGGAACCCTTGTAGAATTCCGAGCTGATCGTCAGCGTCACAAACATGCAAAGCGCGAACGAGATGAGTGCGTAAGGGTGGCGCATACCGGCAGCCATTAGTCCCGCCGCCAAAACAAGGCCACCAATAGCGGGAAACATGAAGGCGCGTTTCAGACTATCCCAAGTGCTACGCCGCCATGCGATTAACGGACCAACGCCAGTAAGGAACATCAGGAACAGGCCAATCGGAATGTTCACGCGGTTGAAGAAGGGAGCGGAAACACTGATCTTTTCCCCAGTCACCGCCTCGGAGATCACCGGGAACAATGTACCCCAAAGGATGGCAAAGCAACTGGCCAACAGGATGAGATTGTTGAAGAGGAAACTGGACTCGCGGCTAACCACGCTCTCCAGCGGCACTTCCGATTTCAAAAATTCCAACCGGTCCAGAATCAGCCAGGTAGTAATCACAATGCCCAACGCGAGGAACGTGAGGAAGTATGGCCCCACGGGCGACTGTGCAAAAGCATGCACTGAACTGACAATGCCCGAGCGCGTAAGGAACGTACCGAAGATGGAAAGAAAGAAGGTTGCAGAAACAAGAACTATGTTCCAGATCTTCATCATGCCTTTCTTTTCCTGCATCATCACGGAGTGCAAAAAAGCAGTAGAGGTAAGCCACGGCAGAAAGCTGGCATTCTCCACCGGATCCCAGATCCAATAACCACCCCAACCAAGTACCGAATAAGACCAGCCCGCGCCAAGTGTGACCCCAGCGGTTTGGAACAGCCAGGTGATAAGCGCCCAACGGCGCGTTGTGTGAATCCAGTTGTCGCCGGGTTGCTTAGTGATCAACGATGCTAAGGCGAAAGCAAACGGAACGACGAAGCCGACGTAGCCCATATATAGGATGGGAGGATGGATCAACATTGTCCAATATTGAAGCAGCGGATTGAGCCCCTTGCCATCAGGTACGGCAGTGATGCCGCGGCCCACGGTGAGCACTTCAAACGGATTGGCGGCGAAACAGATCAGCACTAAGAACAGGATTTGCGTGCTCATCAAAACGGCGGTCACGTACGGCATAATTTGACGGTGCTTGTTTCGGTTCAGCAACAACACCACAGCGGCATAACTAGCCAGAATGAAATTCCACAACAAGAGGGAACCAGCCTGCCCACCCCACCATGCGGCAAACTTGTAATACCACGGCATGGCCAAGTTGGAATATTGAGCCACGTAGACAAGCCGGAAATCTCCGGTGATCATGGCGTTGACCAAAATCCCGGCAGCCAGGGTTA
>JAYVXT010000029.1:0-26284 GCA_043785065.1 Bryobacterales bacterium
ATTCGATCATGCTTGTTGTCGATCGCCAGACCGGTGGGAGTTTCACCGCCATCGATTTTCCAACGACTCTTTACAGCCAACGTTTTCGGATCGAACACAATCACTTCGTTCGTGTCTTCGATGTTGGTTATCAGCATCCCCTTCTTGCCGGCCACCGTCTGTTCCCCGTCGCCTTCCGCCTTAACCGTGCCGACTACCTTGCCGGTTGCCGCATCAATAGCGGTGATGTCGTGAGAGCCGTGGTTATTGGTGAAGACCCGCTTGGTGCCCTCGTCATAGTAAATGCCATCAGGCCCTTTTCCAACTTCAATCTTTTCGATCAAAGCCAGAGTCTTCGTGTTGAAGATGGAAACTTTGTTTTCACGACCGTTGCTGGTGAAGCCGCGATCCATGCCCTTGGCGATGGCGATACCGTGCACCCCTGGCGTATCGGGAATCACGCCAACATGCTTCCCTGAATCAGCATCCACCACTTCAACTTTTGAGGAGTGCGACACGTAGATACGGCGGGCTGCGCCGTCTACCGTCACATAGTCCCAACCCTCAATGCCAGTCTCTGCCAGAGGAAAACGAGTTTCGACTTTATAGCCGCCTTGAGCGATGGCGAAAATCGAGAAAAGGGAAGCGACCGCGATAATTGTGATTGGCTTCATGCCCTACTAGAGTCTCAAATTCAAGGATTGGCCGCTGTTAAAGTTTGATAAATAATCGCATGGCATTTCCGCCGCGGATCCGATCACGATCAGTAGCCGACGTGAAGGCAAGTAGAGCTTCGAATGCCTTCGATTGCTCAGCATACTCCTTGGCATTCATCCCCAACCCGCCCCAAATCATTCTCTCTGCTCCAAACGCATTCACGTAACTTCGAATCAACGGAGTTAGGTCCGCATGCGGTGGCGGTTGCTTTGAAGCATAATTCAAACCGGAAAACTTCATGATGGTATTTGGAAGTTCAGCCAACTTCAACACCAGTGCATTCTCCTCGGATGTTCCCTGCCCTGGGCGTCCAAGATGATCGAGAATCACCGTCACTTGCGGAAACTTTTTTGCCAATTCGTAAATGCGTCCGGCCTGAGCAGGAATGAAGTGCATCTGCACGGCAAGACCAAGGAAGTGCGCCGCCTCCCACGTTTCCATCATCTTCGGATGGCGCAGATCGCGATCCTTGATTGGCCCGCTTGTGGTGGGCTCCTTTGAAAGCGGCTGCATGGCATGAATGCGTAAGGCGATGATGCGGCCAGGATGCTTGGTGACCAAAGCTTGCATGCGAAGAGGGGTATCGGTGGCGATTGGGTCGAACAAGCACGTGCCTCGAAAAAATCCCCGGCTGGGTTCGTGTTGAAAGCAATATTCCAGATAGCGATGATCGTCCTGGTATGGTTCCGGATGCACAATCACCGTGTGCGTTAGTTTTGCGGTCACAACAAATTTCGTATACGGTTCCAGAGGCACGGGCTTAGGTTGATAGGTGGCGTTGGGGTGATAGGGAACGCGGGTTGGGTCGAACAAATGAACGTGCGTGTCGACGATTGGCATTGCTGTTTAGTGTATCGAGTTTCAGCGGCGGTAATCTAATAGAGAATGGACGAAAAACTGATTGCTCAGCGCCGCGACTATTTGACGGCAACTCTCGATGAGGCCGATGTAAGCCCTGACCCAATCGAACAGTTTGGGATTTGGATGGAGCAAGCGTTGGCCGCCAATGTCTTGGATGTGGAAGCAATGGCCTTGGCGACTGTGTCTGGCGATGGGATGCCTTCGGCGCGCGTTGTTCTCTTGCGGGGCTGCGATGCTCGTGGTTTTTCCTTCTACACCAACTATGAAAGCAGAAAGGGGACTGATTTAGCGGTCAACTCGAAATGCGCCTTGGTATTTCATTGGCGCGAAATTGAGCGGCAGGTGCGAATTCAAGGCAAGGCGAAACGCGTCAGTGAAGAAGAATCGGAGAAGTACTTCGCCACGCGGCCGCGCGGCAGCCAACTTGGCGCATGGGCATCAACGCAAAGCGCTGTGCTGAATAACCGTCAGGAATTGGAGCAACGCTGGCAGGCTCTTGAAGCGCACTATGCGGCACGTGAAATTCCCCGGCCTGCTTTCTGGGGAGGCTATCGAGTGGAGCCGGAAATGATAGAGTTCTGGCAAGGCCGGCGCAGCCGCTTACACGATAGGCTATGCTACTTGAAAACGAAAGATGGATGGAAGATTGAGAGGCTTGCGCCTTAAGCCTTGGCCTTTTTGATCTCTTCAATCAGAGCGGGCACAACCTCAAACAAATCGCCGACAATGCCGTAATCCGCAACTTCAAATATTGGCGCATTGGCATCTTTGTTGATGGCCACAATGCATTTGGCGCCCTTCATTCCAACCAGGTGTTGAATGGCTCCGCTGATGCCAACCGCCAGATAAACTTTGGGCGAAACGGTTTGCCCCGAGCTTCCAACTTGCCGGTCCATGGGAAGCCAACCGCTGTCGATAATTGGCCGTGAAGCTGCCAGTTCCGCGCCTAAAACTTTGGCCAATTCCTCAACAATGGGAATATTTTCCTTTTCCTTGATGCCGCGCCCGACGCTGACAATGAAATCGGCTGTCGTGAGGTCAACCGCGCGGGAAGATTCCCGGAAAGGAGCCTCCGGCTTCTGACGCACGGCGGCTGCATCAATGCTTACCGCAAAGGGTTCCAGTGGCGCGGTTCCCTCTTGCAGAGCTTCGGCGCGATAGGACCCAGCTTGCAAGGAAATAAACTGAGGGCCATCGCCGGTCAACCGCAAATCCATATTAAGCTTGCCTTGAAAGAGCTGGCGAACAACGACCAATCCGCCATTTTCCACGCGGCATTTAATCACGTCGCTTACCATGGCGCGGCCGAACCGTGTGGCAAGTTTGGGTGCGAAATCGCGGACTAAATACGTATGTGGGAACAGGACAATCTGCGGATTTAAATGACGGATCAGTTGTTCATAAGCCGCAGTGTACGCGTCGGCCGTATAGTCGACTGAAGTAATCGTATAGACCTTGTCTAGCTTCTTCGTTGCCGCCTCGCGCGCTTCGCCGATGACAGCCGCCGACACAGGCATGCCCAACGCCGCCCCAAGCTCTTGGCCCGCGGCCAATGTCTCCCAACCCATGCGGTGCCATGTTCCACCGGCTTGTTCCAGAATGACCAGGATGCTCATATAACGCGCACCTCGAACTTCAGTTTCTCCACCAGTTTTGCCGCCGATTCTTTCGCCGGGCCATCGAAGATTTGCGCCTGCTTTGTGCGGCCTGGGACATATACTTTCAAGCGCTCCAGTTGCGGCGTGCAATCCACGCCCAGGCTGGCCGCGGTCACTACTTTGATTTCTTTCGACTTCGCCTTCTTGATGCCCATCAAGGTTGCGTAGCGCAATTTATTGATGCCGCTTTGAATGGTCAAAACGGCTGGCAGGGACATGGTTACATGCTGGAACCAACCGTCTTCAAGCTCCTTTTTGACGCGAATGCTTCCGTCTTGTTTTTCGACTTCCATAATGATCGTGCCATGGGGCATGCCTAACAGCTCAGCCATAATGACGCCGGTTTGCCCCGAACCTAAATCGTCAGACTGCAAACCAGTAAGAATCAAATCGGGACTCTCCGCCTTCGCGGCGGCGGCAAGCAGTTTGGACAATGCCAACGTGTCCAAGGAATCGACATTGCCGTCTTCGATATGGATGGCCCGATCGGCGCCTTTGGCCAAAGCTTCCCGAATGGTCTGGGCCGCGCGGGCCGGACCCGCGCAAAGCGCCACCACCTCGCCACCATGCTTTTCTTTTAACTGAAGAGCCTCTTCAAGCGCGTAGGCGTCAGGTTCGTTGATCTCATACGTGAGGTCTGAATCCTCTATCCACTGGCCGGAGGAGTTGACTCGCAGCGAGGAGTCACGCGAGGGTACTTGTTTAATGGCCGCAAGAATCTTCATTGAGACTATGCCTTTTATCTAGCTATTATTTAGTGTAGCGTTTGAAAATAAGACTGCCGTTAGTGCCGCCAAATCCGAAGGAATTAGACAACGCATGATCGATCTTCATCGGGCGTGCGACATTCGGAATATAATCCAGATCGCAACCCTCGGAAGGGTTTTCAAGATTGATCGTGGGCGGGGCAATCTGATCGCGAATGGCCAGCACCGTAATTCCCGCTTCCAATCCACCGGCGCCGCCTAACAAGTGGCCGGTCATTGATTTGGTGGAACTCACCGCCAACTTGTAAGCATGTTCCCCGAATGCCCGTTTAATGGCAACGGTTTCAATGCGATCGCCAACATCGGTGCTGGTTCCGTGCGCGTTGATATAATCAATCGCCGAAGGATCTAAACCAGCATCCTTCATGGCGGCTTTCATAACGCGGTATGCGCCATCGCCATCTTCGGAAGGCGAGGTGATGTGATAGGCGTCGGCGCCCATTCCGTAACCAACAATTTCCGCCAGAATTTTCGCCCCGCGTTTTTTTGCGAACTCCAATTCCTCAAGCAGAAGAACGCCAGCCCCTTCGCCGATCACAAAGCCATCGCGATCACGGTCCCATGGACGGGAGGCCCGTTGGGGATCGTCGTTGCGAGTGGAAAGCGCCCGCATGGCGGCAAAACCAGCGACTCCAAGAGGAGTAACCGTTGCCTCCGCTCCGCCGCAAATCATGGCGTCAGCCGCCCCACGCTCAATGATCTTGAATGAATCTCCAACAGCATGCGACCCTGTGGTGCAAGCAGTAGCAGTGGCGGAATTGGGACCTTTGGCTCCCGTTCGAATGGAAACGTAACCAGAGGCCAAGTTGATGATGCTAGCCGGAATAAAGAAGGGCGAAACTTTGCTGGGGCCACCGGCAAGAAGCTTGGCATGCTCCCGTTCGATGATCTCGAAACCGCCGATGCCCGAGCCAATGAAAATGCCAACCGTCTCGGCGATGTCCGGAGTAACCTTCAATCCAGCCATATTCATCGCGAAATCGGAAGCTGCCACGGCAAAATGCATGAACCGCGCCATTTTCTTGATCTCTTTCTTTTCGATGAACTGAGCCGGATCGAACCCCTTGACCTCGCCGGCAATCGTGCAAGTGTGCCCAGTCGTGTCAAAAAGCGTGATCGGCCCAACGCCCGATCGGCCAGCCTTCAAACCTTCCCAAGTTTCTTCAGTTCCGTTTCCAAGGGCGGAAATCATGCCCACGCCGGTAACGACGACTCTACGCTGCATACGCTTTTGGATTCAATAGGGAAGTGGCAAGAAGCACTATTTCTTTTTGCCTTTGATGTAATCGATGGCATCCTTCACGGTGGCAATCTTTTCCGCATCTTCATCAGGGATGTCAATATCAAAAGCTTCTTCAAAAGCCATGACAAGTTCTACGATATCGAGCGAATCGGCACCCAGGTCGTCAACAAACGAGGCGGACTCATCCACTTGGGCTTCATCAACGCCCAACTGCTCAACAATAATCTGCTTAACTTTTTCTTCAATGGAAGTAGACATGAATTCTCCGTGCGAAATCTCTTAAAGGCTTAGATTCTAGCGCTTTAGTTATGGCTCCGCAACCATCAAAAACGGGGGGGCAAAAAGCTCGCACACCGGAACGTGATGGAGCGGAGGTATGGGCATTCGAATTCATTGTACTCTTTTCAACGCCAGTTCCCAAGCAAAGTGATGCGAGCCAGCGGAATTCGTTTCCCGGCTTCGGGGCAAACCGGGCACGTAACTTTAAAACCCTTTAGGCGGCTAACGCATCTAACTTAGTAAGATAACATGACAGTCATGTTGAAGATCGGATCGATCCGATGGAAAGGACGATGCTCAAAGCATCCCCGTTATAACCCCGAAGAAGATGGCGAAGGAGGATTGGTGGGTGGGTGCGGTCGATGTTTGCAACTGCTCGGCATATTTGTAAGCCACAAGAAAACCCTCGGGTTGCTGAAGAGCTTTGGCCCGATGCGCGAAATAAAGCTCAAACCGAAACCCAAAACCTTGGAAACTCCCATTGATGATCGTCAGACCAGCTTGTTCCAGTATTAAATGAGTGAACCCTCTAGACCGCCATGGCCGGAAACATCAGCACGGCCGGAGCCAACCAGCCGCTGGTGGCCGAATTTAGCGCAAATGGGAATGATTGGATGGATCGCCAGTCTGGTGATGTTCTTCACGGCTTTGATCCTCGCCTTCGCCATTACTTTATACGGGGTGGAGATCGATGAGCCGATTACGATTCCGGCGGCCTTGTGGATCAGCACCGCACTCCTAATGGGTAGCGGCGTGACGATGATCGTGGGGCGCTACCAACTGCGCAGAGCCCGCGTGGAAAGCTACCGCATGTTGCTCTATGCAACCACTGCCTTGGGCCTGGCTTTCGTGGTTAGTCAGATAGTAGGCGCATGGAATCTTTTCCAACAAGGAATTTATACGCACGCCAACCCGAGAGGTTCGGCTTTCTACGCGTTCACGGGAATTCACGGACTTCATCTGATTGGCGGAATTGGAGCGCTTATTTACTTGTTGCGAGGCATTCGCGGGCTAACCGCCGACGAGGAACAACCGCTGCGCAAAGCGCGTCTGCGAGCCCAAATTTCAGCTTGGTACTGGAACTTTGTGGTTGTTAGTTGGCTGGTACTGTTTGCCTGCTTATTTAGTTGGGCACAATAGATCTAGCGCAGAAGGTCGTACTATCAAGTACTGATAGAGTTTACGAAGCTTTCGGTCACTTTTCCGGCGCCCTTAAGGTGTTATGCGGGGTGATCTGTCATCGATTATGGCTCAAACTGCGAAATATGGACCAAGAGCCGCTCATCTTTCAGCAGACAACAACCACCAAGTTGGCCGCGCTGTTGTTTTTTTCAACGTCCGTTGTGACGGCGGCTAGTTCCTTGAACATTCCTTGGGTGACGATGCGGGTCATTTTTTGCCTGTATTCGGCTTGTTTTCTCTTTTTTGCATTCCGCCGTTTTCAACTTACTTTCTGTTCCGCGGAATTGTCTGAAGACTCTTTGGTCTTAAAATATCCATGGAAGAAAAATAGTTCAAGGATTCTGTTTTCGGCTATTCGCCAAGCTCATTACAGCCGCTTCCCCTTCGATTTGGTAATTGTTTCAGATCAAGGACCCGTGCGGATTCCCAGGACGTTGAAGGGGTTTCAAAAGATTTGCGACCGGGTATTTGCGATTGTCCGCGGCGAGCAGGAAAACACTTGGCCGATCACTGTAAAAGTGCAACGACCGTTAATTCTTTCCGGCATTCTATTTGCCATAATCACCAGTTATATGGCCGCGCAACTGTTTGGCGCCGGGTTGGGCTTCGTGGGTTTGCCTTTGCTGTTGCTGAGTGTTGCCTCAACAGTGATTTTTATGGATGAATTGATTCTGCGCCGCTACTATTTCCATCCGGATGGACTTCGGGTAAAGGGGTTTTTCACGAACCGCTGGTTTCCGTTGGATACATTACTTGGGGCCGAAGTTGAAAAAGGGGTGTTTTGGAGTAGCATTGAACTGAATTTCGGCAAACGTAAAGTGTCCATTGAAGACCGCCGCGTGGATACGCCAATCTCCTTGATCGCAAGCTTAGTGGAACAGGGATGGAAATGCAAAGTAAGCGGCGCACCGAGGGGTGGAATGTTGAAACAGTTTTTCTTCAGCAACGGCGCCACCACCAAGGTATAAGTTCGCAAGCCGACGGCGCGGGCTTAGATTGCAGCGCCCATCAACCGAAATGCCTGGGTTACAATGAGGATAGACATCCATGGCCGAACCCTTTAACATTTCTAGCGAGCCTCCCGTTCCTGTAACCGGCTGGTTGCCCGCCGTTGCCCTTTCGTGGATCATACCCGGAGGCGGCCATTTTCTGCTTAAGCAGCATTACCGCGGGGCAATATTGCTTGCCACCATCACGCTGACTTTTTTGCTTGGCTTGATGATGCGCGGCGCCTTCTTTGAACCACAAACAGGCGATCTTTTAACCACGCTGATTTATTGGGGCGGCTATGTTGCCGACATGTGCTCTGGTGTGCTTTACTTTCTTGCCGTTTGGATGGGGTACACACAGCAGGATGTGGCCGGTCATGTCCACGATTACGGGACCAAGTTTCTGGTTGGCGCGGGCCTGATGAATGTTCTTGCCATGGTGGACGTGTTTGAGATTGCCACAAGGAAGAAGAGCTAGGCCATGAAGCTTTCACTGACTCACTTTGAAGCAACGATTATTTTCGCTTTGTTCATCTCCATAGTTTTAGGGATTGTAACGAAGAATACGGACAAGGATCGTTTGCATTATGGGTTGTCTTGCTTTGGCCGCTTTTTGGCCACGATCTTTGGATTGGCCTGGCTGATGAAGCTGGGTCACGGGTAGGAAGATTCTACAGAAGCTATGGCAGATTCTCACTTAGTATGTTAGCGTGAAGTACTGCTGCCCAAACGGGCATTTTGACAAAAGATCTATGGGCCGCGTACAAAAAGACGGCGTATTCTTGCCCACCAGGCCCCATGTACTTCTTCTTCCACCTCCTTCAACTTCGCCGGATTGCGGGCAATGTCGTCAAGGTGCAAATTTAATGGGATTTCAACCGGTTCTTTCCCCAACAGTTTAGTCCGCCGGCCCTGAAGTTGATGGGTCTTTTTAACCCAACGGGTGGGCGTCTCCTCAACAATGTATGAGAATTTGGGAGGTTCGGCTGATGTGGGAAAATGCCCACGCAAGCCTCGTTCCCACAAGACCGACTCATAGCGGTCCTTATTCACGTTGTAGACAAAAACTCGAATCGAATCGAAATCAATAGGCTGCGTGGTGTCTAATAAAGTTGTCCATAACCAGTTTTGCTTGGAGGCGTCGGCCCCCGGAGATATACCCATTGGGAAATAGCCGGTGATGCGGCTTCCTCGCGCGTAAAGGGCTACTTCATCGGGAATTTGCATGTATAGCAAGCGGAACATAACCCAGCCGGCCTTGCCATCCTTCGACCGCACCAAGGTCCAGGAATCTTTCGGTGTGTCTTGGCTCACGGCCCCAATTTTTTGCAATTGCTTTGAATGGTAATCAAAGGACAGCTCTCGCCAATTGGGGGGAGGACCCGGCGGATCGGGAGCCTTCAACTCAGAGATGATTGGAATGGAATCTTCCTTCTCTACCTTCTCGCCCTTCTTTTTTCTCTTTCGCGAAATGGAAACCGTGGGCTTCTTTTCCGGCTGCGGCAATTTATAAGCCACCCGCTCAACAACCTTGCGCTGCAATACTTGAACCACTTCACCAGGGACAATCAGCCCGAAGCTAGGGGAGAAGCGGTTGGGAACGGTGTGCATATTCAAGGGCTCATTCACGGTGGCCGCGCCTTGACTGGGAACTCCGGCGGCGTATTGCTGCAATACTCCCAGAGCTTCCACTTGCTCCGCCGATAGCAAGCGTTCCTGGTCTGTCCATCCTTCAATGCCTTTCTTGGTACGAATGCGCGTGAATCTACGGCGGACTTGGATGATTTCCACCTTCTCGCCATGAGAGGCCGTCCCAACGACAGGTGATTTTGGCCCCAAGTCCTGACGCAGTTCCAGTTTCAATGGCCCTACAAAGGCTTCTGAGATCACGGGAACTCGCTCTGGAGCGGTTTGGCAGGAGCCAAACAGAAATAGCAATCCGAAAGTAATGAGGCAGTGGCCGCGTTCGCGCATGGAAATATGCGAGTTATTACCGTCCTTAATCAAGTCTATCAATTTGAAGGCTAAAGAGGACTCAAGAAGATCAATATCCGGTAGGGGGAACGAATGCCGTAAGCATTTCTACTGGTTCCGACGGTTCAATGGTGTAAGGTGCACAACAAGCTGGGATTAACCAGCACTCTCCTAGCTGAAACGGTGTTCCGCCAATGCGGCCTCTGCCTTTTGTGAAAACAAGCAGTTCGAATCGGGAGCGGTCTCCGGCGCCCGTGCGTTTGTTATCGAAGTGAAGCAGCCTGGTCTCAAAGTAAGCGCACTTGGCGAGGGTTGAGCCGATTTCGCTTTTCTCGAATTTCGATGCGCCGGGATGAGGGTGAAGATCGGCAACGGCTAAAGACTTTTCCACATGTAATTCTCTGCGACGCCCATAGTCGTAAAGACGGTAGGTGATGTCGGAATTCTGCTGTATCTCGCAAACCGCAAGTCCTGCTCCCAAGGCATGAACCGTTCCGGCTTTGACGAAATAGGATTGGCCCGGTTGCGCCTCAACCCATTGCAGCAACTCCGTGATCGCCGGCGATTCAAGCGCTTTAGCCACCGTGGCGCGGTCGGCAATATCCTTGAAGCCTAAGGCAATCCTTGCGCCGGCATCCGCGCGCAAGATGTACCACATCTCCGTTTTTCCGGGAGAGTTTTCGTACTTCCAGCCGTAATCGTCATCGGGGTGAACTTGAACCGATAGGTCGGCTGTGGTGAACAGAAATTTGACAAGGATGGGGAAACGCCCGCTTGACCCTTCCGATGCAGCCAATTTGATGTCGCTTCCAATCAGAGAAGCACCGTGAATATCCACGAGCTCGCCAAGAGTGATGCCTAGTGAAGTTTGGTTTTGATCGGCGCTGAACCAGTATTCGCCAATTTGTTGGCCGTTCGCGTCGAACCATGGGGACAGATCTTTACTGCCCCAGATCTTCTCGTAACGGCTGGGCAAAAGTTGGATGGGCTGGGTGATCATCCGTTGCCCAGGCTCTCCATGAATTTGTGGATCCGATCCAAACCACGTTCCAGCTCCTGCTTTGAGGTAGCGTAGGATATTCGAATATGGCGTGTGGTTCCGAACGCTTCGCCGGGGACCACGGCTACATGGGCTTCACGCAACAGGCGTTCGGCAAACAGCATGGAACTAGTGATGCCGCCCTTATTGAAGGCAACGCTAATGTTCGGATAGGCGTAGAAAGCGCCGCGGGGGTCGACTAAGGAAACGCCTGGAATTTGACGGAGTCGCGATAGTACAAATTTGCGCCTGGCCTTGTATTCGTTGAGCATCAGATCCACGGATTCCTGCGGCCCTCGGACAGCTTCGAGGGCTGCCTTTTGGGCAATCGACGTAGGGTTGGAGGTACTGTGGCTTTGCAGTTTCATGACGGCGGCGGCGATATGAGCGGGGGCTAGAGTGAACCCGATGCGCCATCCGGTCATGGAGTAGGTTTTTGACATCGAGCCTGCTACAAGAACAGTTCCCTTCCCTTTGTCTAGTGATGCGATCGAATAGGGATCGCTATCGTAGAGGAAGCGGCAGTAGCATTCATCGGTAAGCACCCAGACGCCGCGCTTGGCCGCAAGATGAAAGATTTTCTCAAGTTCAGGGGTGGCAATAATCGAACCAGCAGGATTGTTGGGAGAATTCAAAATGATCAATTTCGTTTTCGGCGTCATTGCCTTCTCGATCATCTTGGCGGTCAGTTCAAATCCGGCCGACTCGTCGGTTTCTACGAATACGCATTTTGCGGCGGCATAATTAACCACGTCCCGATAGGTAACCCAGAATGGAACTGGGATAATAACTTCATCTCCTGGATTAACTAATACTTGTATAATATTGAATATAGAATGCTTTCCACCAACGGTAATAGTGCATTCCGAGACTTCGTAGTTTGTGCCATAGTCCGTTTTATGCCGCAGGCAAATAGCTTGTTTTAGTTCTTCGGTTCCACCGGCAGGCGTGTACTTCGTGAAATTTCCGTGGATTGCCTCAATTGCCGCGAGCTTGATGTTCGCGGGCGTGGGGAAATCGGGTTCGCCTGCGCTGAAATCAACCATGTCCACCCCTTGCCGTTTTAAGCGTTCGGCTTCGGCGGCCACTTGCATGGTTGACGATACGTTGATGAGATCGATTCTGTCTGACAGCGCTTGTGTAACCGGCAATTGGAATCCCCTTTCAGTGCAAATTAAGTTTTTGCCGTAATCTTGCGAGAACCAGTGGAGGAACCAAACCGGAAACGTCGCCACCCATGCGGGCCACTTCCTTAACCAACCGCGAGCTAACGAAGGAATTTTCCTCCCTGCTCATGAGGAAGACGGTTTCAACATCCGGGCGCAGACGGCGGTTCATATGGGCCATCTGCAATTCATATTCGCAGTCACTGACGGAGCGAATTCCTCGGACGATCATGGAAGCGCCCTTGCTGGAGGCAAAGTCCACCAAGAGCCCTTCAAAACTTTCTATCTCCAGACCCGGCAACTGTGCGGAGTCACGGATCATCTCCATGCGTTCCCTAACGGTGAACAATGGTTGTTTGCTGGCATTGGATAGGACGGCGACCACCAACTTGCTTGCGAAGCGGGAGGCGCGGGAAATCAGGTCTAAATGGCCATTGGTTAGCGGGTCGAATGATCCGGGGAAGACGGCGACGATACTGGCTTTATTGGTGGACACGCCAACTTTAAATTGTAGCAAACGGAGAGAAAGGCAACTCAGCGGCGGAATCGAAAACCGGCCCCAAGACCACCTAAGCCGACAAGGACGAAAATAAGCGTGGCAGGCTCAGGAGTGGCAGCGCCATTGCTTGATGCGGCGGCGAAGGGGGCTCCTTCAACAACAAAGCGGGGATTGACACCGGAAAGATTGGACCATCCGGAGGTTTGTCCCAGCCCTGGCATGTTCACCGAAGTCCAGGCGAAATAGGTGGAGTTGGAAGTTGAACCGGGATTAAGCAGCCACGCCTCACCCCCTTGCGGTGAACCGAAGAGCCCCGAACCGAAGATTAAACCGTATGTACCAGGATTGAGCAAGGCGAACATGGAAGCGCGGAGATCACCGGCGATGGGGTTGGGCAGGAAAGTAGTGGTGGCGATGGGTGCTTGAGAAAAGGGGCTGCCCGTGGGCAAACCGGTGGTTGGGTTGAGGGAAACAATGGCTGCGAAAAGCAGTCCTAAAGCATTTTCGTTGGCCGCCATATAGCCGCCAACGGAGGTTATCAGAGTTTGTTGATTGATGCTGAATCGTGTCCCTATAAATTGAGTGATCGTGGAGTTACTGGTGACCACCGTAGTTGGGGCCGTTCCATTGGGAGTTCCCATCGCCGTTGACTCGAAAATGACGGCGGCTTGGGTGGAGGCCGCGCTCAAAAGTCCGGCATGAAGGAGGAGCCGGCTTACCGCTTTGCTGAAGGAGCCGCTACGGTTGAAATGCATTTGTATTACTGTAGAGCATTTATTGAGAGCACGAAGGTAAGAAAACTCCTATGGGGAGTGTGCTCGGAATAATCCCATGGCTAAAAAATGGCTCGCGGTCTATTCCGCCGCGAGCCGTGTAAGGGAAGATATGACTGAACTAGTTGGCTAACGACTGCGGCCGCCGCCGCTGTTGCCGCCGCGTCCGCCACTATTGCTGTTATGGCTTTCACTGCGGCTTGGTGCACTGCCGCCTCCGCTGTTTTGGCTGGGAGGGGGAGAAGACCGTTCCATCCTACCGCCACTGCTGGGAGGAGCGCTGGAACGAGATGGTCTTTCAGTGACAACCGGTGCACTCATCCGAGGCGCGGAATCGGAAGAGCGGTATTGACGGATAGCGGTGTCGTTCCGGCCGCGGTTTCCCTTATCAACACGCTGGGGAGGCGGTGCGCTATATGGTGCGCTATATGTTGTGGGCGACTGCTGCCTGGAGGGTTGCGAATCCCAGCTTCCTCGTGCAGTTGAGTTGTTGCTGTTCCGCGTACCGGGATCGCCGAACCTTCCCCAACCCCCGCGCTGCGAATCCGGGCTTATCGTTGGGGCCCTCTGTGATGGTTGCGCCGAGCGAATGTTATTGGATACTTCCGGGCTGCCAAAACGGTCCCAACCACCGCGTCCGCGAGAGGAATTGTCCTGCGGCGAGGGGTTCGGAGAGACCTGGGACGATCTTCCCCAGCCTCCGGCATTCGATTGGCCTTGAACCGCCGGGGATTGCACTGTGCCGCGGAAAGCGCTTTGTGCGGCCCCTGGGGAAGATTGCGCGCTGCTGATGCGTTGTTGCTGCGTCTCAAAGGGCACGCGGCTGATCGGCTGGCTTTGGCTGCGGCTGTAGAATCGCTGATTGTCGGGACTGGTTGAAGTTGGGGTTCGCGAGGCCCTATCACTGAACCTGGTGCTGCTGCGATCCGGGCTGATTGGTAATTGTCCGCGGACAAGTCCAACGTTCGATAATTGATCCCTTCCGATTCTTTCGTTTTGAACCGAGCCACGTCCGAAGTTACCGGCGGCCACGGTTGTATAGCCGTTATTGAAACGCGCATTTTTATATACATTGCTTACATTTACATTAGTAATGTTAACGTTAATTCCACCATTTCGATAACCCCCGTAATATCGGGAACCGTACCAGGGATGGAAGGTTTCATAAGGAGCCAAAGGCACCCACCCAACATGCCCAAAGCTGCCAAATCCAAAGAAGGCAACAAGTGCCGGACGCCAGAAATGGTGTGCGGTCCTGGCTCCCGGATACCAGCACCAGCCGTAACGAGGTTCATTGAACCACCGGCCATAGTGATACGGCGCCCAGCCCCAAGAGTCGTAGCTCACCCAAGTCCAGCCGTAAAAATCCTCCCAAACCCAGCGGCCATTGCGATAGGGGGCCCAATCAGAGTTGACGCGCGGAGACCAGACAGCTCCGTAATCTTCGCTTTGCACCCACTGGCCATTGTTATCTAAATCTTCTGCACCATAGATGTCGCGGCTGACGTAGCCGTAGGAGCGGCTACTGAGTAATTCTTTATCTCTATGCTCGTTCCAACCATCGAATTGGTCCTTTTGAATGGCGCCGACTAGTTGAAATTCAGGGTCATTTCCATCACCCCGAACGAGCATAGTCCGGCCTGCTGCTAGTTTTTGAGATCCACGTGGGGAGAAGATATCCGCCTCCCCTGTTCTGACGGTGATTTCCGAAGTACCATCGGGCAGAACCGCTATGCGATATATGCCGCTTCGGGCAGGACGGACCGCAATGGATGGGGTCCCAATTTCTACATCAGCGTTCAAGTCCCTTAGTATTCTATAGTTTACGGTTCCACGTGAAACCATTAATAGATATCTTTGTGATTCTAGAGTACCCATTCGAACTTCAGAATCAGTTCCGAGACGAATTAAGTTGGAGGAATCAAACTGAATTTCTGCCCTGGCATTTGGTCCGGTGCTCACCCTGTCGTCGGCCATCAGAGGCTGGTTCAAGGCCGCGCTAGTCCACTCACCAGTGTCGCCCCGGCGAACGCTGACTTCACCATTAAGAAAGCTCAATCGTGCGATGCCACGACCTTGTGCGTCCTCAGCATCCGCGACCGGTTGGTCAACTGGGAATTGCTGCTGCTCCTGGGAATGCCCGATGCCAGCAACCAGTGCCGCAATGGCTGCGAATTGGAGGGTGTTGCGTTTCATAGCCGAATCTCCTGCCTAGCATAACTGCACGTGGCTTACCAAACCTTTAAATTATTGATTAGAAAGAAATTTTACTTTTGCTAAGTGGCTGAAAACCACCACAACCGCCCGGCTTGAATCAGTTTAACCTTTTGAGCAGACGCGCAAAACGGATCTCCGGTGGCGACAAACTTCTCGTGTTCCTCCAATACTTGGCGGCCCTGCCACCGGGCCTTTTGCGCTCTTAAGGTGTCTGATTCTTAAGCCAACTATCGTAAGCATGTTTACGGGGTCCGGTGTATTCAATGGTGTCGAAGAAGTCGGCATGGCCCAAAGCGCGTGGATCCCCTTCGGCGCGCAACATCTCGTCCATTCTGTCTCTCAAAGTGCGCTTAGTTATGGCGTATTCTGGCTCGGTAGCCAAGTTCTTCAAACAGTCCCGATCCTTCTTCATGTCGTATAATTCCTCGGCGGCGCGCTTGCCGAAAGACATGCGGTAGAACTCATCGAATCCGGAGACGAGCAGTGTTTTGGTTGGGGAATCGTCCACATTTCTGTAACCTGTTTCCGGATTTCCGGCTGGCCAGGCGTTTGGAAAGTAGTTTCGAATGTAGAGAAACTCGGGAGTCCGGATTGCTCTAACAGGGTAGCCTGCGTCGCTTGGGCGGCCCAAATCGTGCCGCTCCTTGCCGATGAGCATCACGTTTCTGGATGCCTCTCTCTGCCCTGTTCTCAATAAATTAAGGAAACTAGCTCCGGTAATTGTTGAAGCTGGTTTGACTGCCGCCAGTTCGAGGAAAGTGGGAGCAAAATCACGAGTATTGATAAAATCATCGATCACCTTTCCTTGGGGGATATTCCTGCCCCATCGAATAGCAAGGGGAATGTGAAATCCTCGTTCATAGATTTGCCCTTTGACGCGCGGGAAGGGTTCTCCATGATCGGAGGTGACGACGATGAAAGTATTGTCCAGTTCGCCCACTTCTTCCAGTTTCTTGATGGCTCTTCCCAGGTGCTCGTCAAACCATTCCACTTCCAGGGCATAATCCAGAAAGTCGGATTTAATGACGCGGTTGTCGGGATAGTAGCCGGGCAGCTTTACATCGCTAAGCTTCTTCCCCGCCCTGACGCCTGAGCCCTCTTCGTAGGCGCGATGCGGTTCGTGGCCACCGAGCCAGAAGCAGAAGGGTTGGCCTGATTTCCGTTTGTCGAGGAAGCCGGCCAAGTTGCCCGCGTAATCGATGGGAGAAATTCCGGTGTAGGGCGGCTTTAGTTTGAGGTCGTTGTAGACAGGGCCGGCGGGATTATGAGGCCAACCCGTGGATGTGAAATCGCCAGGGGCCCAGCCTTTACCTGTGTGGCCGGTGAGGTAACCGGCTTCGGCGAGCAGGCTGGGGTAAACGGGGAATTCCGTGGGGAAAATACTTTGGTGGTTGATCGCCTCTTTGAGTTGCCAAGTATTGCGGCCGGTAAGGATGGTGGCTCGGCAAGGGCTGCATTTGGGGTTCGACGTGAAACAGTTGTTGAAGAGAATGCCTTCCCTGGCGACGCGATCAAAGTTTGGAGTTTTTACCCAGGTGGCTCCGTAGGCTCCAGCATGTCCGAACCCCCAGTCGTCGGCAATCACGAACAGGATATTGGGGCGTTTGGGTGTTTGGCCAATCGCCAAGGTGGAGAATAGCGAAGTGCGGAGAAGGTTGCGTCTGGTGATCATGATGGCTGCCAGTAAGGATATCTTACTGGCGGCGCGCCACGCTACAGTTCCAATTCCATGTACACGGTTCCGGCCATTGGATTGTTGTAATAGGCGGACGTTGGCTTGAAACCCAGTATGGTATATAGCGCTTGAGCGGCGGTCATCGTGGATAATGTATCGAGGCGCATGGTTTGATACCCGACGGCTTTTGCCTTGCCGATTAAGGCTTCGGCAATCGCCCTGCCAAGATCGCGCCCGCGAAATTCCGGGCGCAAATAAAGCCGTTTCAATTCACAAATACCTTTCGACAGAGGACGCATGGCCCCACATCCGGCCAATTGATCGTCCACGAAAGCCAACAGCACGCAACCTGTGGGACTTGCATATTTGCCTGGCAAGCTCGCCAATTCTTGTTGCAATCCCTGAAAGCAAATATCGGCATCAATGGAAGCCGCATATTCTCGAAACATCGCCTCAACGGTTTCACGGTGGCCGGGCCAAGCGGCTTGAACAATCTCCATGACCAATTCCAGCATGGAAATAAAGCGGCCCGCAACACGTTTCGTGTAGCGGGCCAGTTTTCACAGGAGGAGAAAAGTCTTTTAGTTAGCGCAAAGGCCGCTTCGGTGCGGCGCAATGCAGATAAGAAACAATGAATTCAGTTCGCCGAAGGGAATCCGTTTTGCGCGTTATTTCCTTAGGCGTTAAGCAACCATTGCAAACTTCGCAGCTAAGGCCGGAAGCATTTCGGCAAGTACGTCTTCCACTTGATCGGCGAAGATGAAGGTCATTTCTTTACGAATGTAGTCCGGAATCTCCTTGGTATCGTTTTCATTGGCCCGGGGAAGTATCACACGTTTAATCCCCGCGCGCCTTGCGGCCAATACTTTTTCCTTTACGCCGCCGATAGGCAGCACCAAACCAGTCAGTGTGATTTCGCCGGTCATGGCGGTGTCTCTGCGGGCGGCCTGTTTAGTGTAGGCGCTGGCTAAAGCCGTTGCCATGGTCACACCGGCGGAGGGTCCGTCCTTAGGCACCGCGCCGGCAGGAACGTGAACGTGGAGTCCATATTCCTTGAACATCGAAGTAGGAATGCCAAGACTTTCCGAATGCGCCCAAATGTAACTTTGCGCCGCCCGAGCCGATTCCTGCATCACTTCGCCAAGTTGGCCGGTAATCGTTAGACCCTTACCACCGGGCTGTAAAGATGCTTCAATATATAGAACCTCGCCACCGGATTCTGTCCAGGCCATGCCCGTAGCCACGCCCGGAGGCAGATCCTTGCGCATCTTTTCCTGAGAAGCCTGCTCGGGCCCCAACAAGTCATAAAGATGTTCCGGCTGAACCACAAACAATTCGGTCCTGCCCTCCACAAACTTTAAGGTGACCTTGCGGGCGACTTTGCCGATGGCGCGCTCGAGCCTACGCAAACCAGCCTCGCGAGTGTAGCCGGAAATGATCTTTTTCAGCGCATCATCGGTGAATTCCACCTGTTCGCTGTTTAGACCGGTCTCCTTCATCTGACGAGGGATCAGAAAGCGCTTGGAAATCTCAACCTTTTCTTCTTCGCTATAACCTGAAAGGCGCAGAATTTCCATTCGGTCCAACAGCGGACGCGGAATCGTATCGAGTGCGTTCGCGGTGGTAATGAACATTACCTTGGAAAGATCGAACGCCAAATCCATGTAGTTATCGCGGAACGTCTTGTTCTGCTCCGGATCAAGAACTTCAAGCAACGCGTGCGAGGGATCGCCACGATAATCGCGGCCAACTTTGTCCACTTCATCCAGCAGGATCACCGGATTATTGGAGCCGGCGCGTCGAATTGCCTGCATCAAACGGCCAGCCATTGCGCCGATGTAAGTGCGGCGATGACCGCGGAGTTCCGCTTCGTCATGCAAACCGCCGAGGCTCATGCGTTCAAACTTGCGGCCCAGCGTTTTGGCGATCGATTGCCCAAGGGACGTCTTGCCCACTCCTGGGGGTCCGACGAAACAGAGAATCGGCGCCTTGGCATTCGGATTCATCTTAAGCACGCTCAAGTGTTCCAAAATGCGCTCCTTCACTTCGCGAATTTCGTAATGATCCTCGTCGAGAATCTTACGGGCTTCAACAATGTCCAACCTGTCCGCCGTGGATTTATTCCAGGGCAGGTCTAAGACGAATTCCAGCCAACTGCGGGTAACGTGATGATCGGGTGAAGCGGCGGGCAACCGTTCCAGACGGCCCAATTCACGCTCGGCTTCCTTCTTTGCTTCCTCCGGCAAATCTGTTTTTTCCATGCGCTCGCGGAGCATGTCCGAGTCAGCTTTCTCAGGATTCTTTTCTCCAAGTTCGTTTTGAATAGCGCGCAATTGTTGCCGCAGCATGTATTCACGCTGCTCTTTGCCCATCTCCGAACGGGCCTCATTTTGAATCTTACTCCGCAACTCGAGCACTTCCACTTCATGGGAAAGGTAGCCGTGCAGCAGCCTCATGGCATCGGCGCGAGTCATCGCCTCAAGCAATGCCTGCTCTTTCGGCAGCGATAGATTCATCATCGAAGACATAAGGTAGGTCATGCGCAACGGATCGTCGGTGGTGGCCATCATTCGACTAAGATCAGGGGCCATTTCCGGCTGCGCAAGCGTGAGAGCTCTTTGAGCCAAATCGAGCAAAGCGCGGCTTAGCGCTTCCACCTCGGTACCCATTTCCTCGGGAACGTTGAACGGCCTCACACGCGCATCCAAATAACCCGCGGCGTTTTCCTCCATCTTCACCATGGCGACTCGTTCGGCGCCCATCACCAGCACTTCCATCGAACCATCGGGGTTCATGGACATGCGCCGTACAACCGCTTTAACGCCGACTCCATAAAGCGAATCTTGAGTCGGTGTGTCTTCCGAGGCATCCTTTTGGGAGAAGACAAGAATTTCTTTGCCTTCCTTGGCCAGCGCCGCTTCGATTGCAGCCACCGTTTGCTTTCGCCCGACGGACAACGGCATAGCCAAACCAGGAAACAGCACTGCGTTTTTTAACGGCAGCACAGGCAATGTGATCATTTTTTCGATATCGCTCATGGGTTTTTCTCTCCCTACTGATTAAGATGCTGAGCCAGGGTATCCGGTTGCAATTGCGTTTTCTCAACCGGTCCGGCCTTGGTTATACTTGCGCCGTTTCCTTCACGACGTTTTCCTTCACGACGTTGAAGTCCAAGCCGGACTTGGCGCCGTCAAACTCAATAAACACCGTGGAGCCCTCCCGCAATTCTCCTCCAACGATACGTTTGGCAAGGGGCGTTTCCACTTCACGCTGTATGGCCCGCTTCAGCGGCCGCGCACCGTAGGTTGGGTCGTATCCTGTGCGCACCAAATGCGCCAAGGCTGCATCACTCAACACGATATGAATCTTGCGATCTTCGAGCCGTTTACGAAGGCCGGAAAGTTGAATCCGTACAATCTGCTTCAAATGTTCTTCACTCAGCGCATGAAACACGATGATTTCATCAATGCGGTTCAAGAATTCGGGCCGGAAACCGGCCCTCATTTCTTCCATCACCGCCTTCTTCATGCGTTCGTAACCGTCTCCGTCAAACGCTCCGTGATAGTCAAGAATACGCTGGCTACCAATGTTCGAGGTCATCACGACAATCGTATTCTTGAAATCCACGGTGCGGCCTTGGCCATCGGTGAGGCGGCCATCGTCAAGCACCTGCAACAGAATGTTGAAGACATCGGCGTGCGCCTTTTCTATTTCATCGAACAGGATTACGCAGTACGGCTTGCGGCGAACGGCCTCCGTTAATTGGCCGCCCTCATCGTAGCCTACGTACCCGGGAGGCGCTCCAACCAAACGCGACACGGTGTGCTTTTCCTGATATTCCGACATATCGATGCGGATCATCGAACGCTCGTCGTCAAACAAATATTCCGCCAAGGCGCGCGCCAGTTCAGTTTTGCCCACACCAGTCGGGCCCAGGAAAATAAAACTTCCAATGGGGCGGTTAGGATCCTTCAAGCCGGACCGCGCGCGGAGCACGGCCTCAGCCACCGCATCCACTGCTTCCGATTGGCCAACCACCCGCTTGTGCAGTTCTTCGTCCAGGTGCAGCAGCTTCGCCATTTCACCTTCCAGCATTTTCGACAAGGGAACGCCGGTCCAGCGGCTCACCACGCGGGCGATGTCTTCCTCGTCCACTTCTTCTTTAATCAGGCGCGAAGCGGTGGAATTGTGGATCTTCAATTCCTCCGCCGCCAGCCTTTTTTCCAAATCCACCAACACGCCGTACTTGAGTTCGGCGGCTTTATTTAGGTCGTAATTCCGTTCGGCCTGCGCGGCCAATGCGCGTGTGTGTTCAATTTTCTCCCGCAGTTGACGAAGGCTATCCACGGCCTCTTTTTCGCCCTTCCATTGAGCTTGCAGAGTAGTCGCCTGGCCGCTGAGTTCGGCTAGTTCTTTTTCCAGCTTCGCCAAACGATCCCGCGAGGCGGCATCGGATTCCTTTTTCAACGCTTCGCGCTCAATTTCCAGTTGCATTTTGCGGCGCAGAATCTCATCCAATTCGGAAGGAAGCGAATCGATTTCCGTGCGCAACTTCGCCGCCGATTCGTCAACCAAGTCAATGGCCTTATCCGGCAGAAAACGATCGGAAATATACCGATTGGAAAGCACCGCCGCCGCCACCAAGGCGGCATCCTTAATCCGCACGCCGTGATGCACTTCATAGCGTTCCCGCAGTCCACGCAGAATGGAAATTGTGTCTTCCACCGTAGGCTGGTCTACCAGCACGGGCTGGAAGCGGCGTTCCAATGCCGGATCCTTTTCAATATACTTGCGATACTCATCGAGCGTGGTTGCGCCAATACAATGCAGTTCGCCACGGGCCAGCATCGGTTTCAGTAGATTACCGGCATCCATCGCGCCCTCGGCCTTCCCCGCCCCAACCACCGTGTGCAGTTCGTCAATGAATAGAATGATCTCGCCTTCGGCCGACTGCACTTCCTTGAGAACCGCCTTGAGCCGTTCTTCAAACTCGCCACGGAATTTCGCGCCGGCGATTAATGCGCCCATATCCAGCGAAACCACGCGCTTATTCTTCAGTCCCTCAGGGACGTCGCCGCGAACAATGCGTTGGGCCAATCCCTCGGCGATGGCAGTCTTGCCCACACCAGGTTCGCCAATTAGTACTGGATTGTTCTTCGTCCGGCGGCTGAGGACCTGGATGACGCGGCGGATCTCTTCATCGCGCCCAATCACCGGATCAAGCTTTGAGTCGGCAGCCATCTTAGTCAGGTCACGACCGTATTTTTCTAGAGCCTCATAAGTGGCCTCGGGATTCTGAGAGGTCACCCGCTGCGCTCCGCGAACGTCTTTGATGGATTTGTCTAGAACCGCTTTGGTGATACCTGACTCCTTCAGGATCCGGCCCGCCGCCCCAGTGTCGGTAGCGATGGCGCCAAGCACGTGCTCAATACTGACAAATTCATCCTTTAACCGTTTGGCCTCGGCTTCGGCGTCCGCAATGACTTTTGTTAATCTTGGCGTGACATAGATCTGATCCATGGCCCCTGTGGGAGAAGAAACTTTGGGTAGGCGGCCAATTTCCAGATTCAACCTTGCGGCCATGGCTTGAGGGTCGGCGCCGGCGCGCCGCACCAAGGAGGTGGCGAGGCCGTTTTCCTGTTCAAGCAAAGCCAGCAGTAGGTGTTCTACGTCCACCTGTTGGTGAGAATTCTTGGAAGCAAGGGATTGCGCGGCGCGGAGGCTGTCTTGAACCTTTTCGGTGAGTTTGTTGAAGTCCATAGATATGAGTCCTTAACGATCAACTATAATGAGCATATCACGATCAATTAAGCAAATCAAGACCTCCAGTTCATGCGCCAACACAAATAGGGGAAATCGGTAAATTACCGTTCCCACCCATTTTTCTGACACTGCCTATAACTATCGCCTTGGCACTAACGGATCAGTCTTGGCTATTTGCTCTACGTAGACAGGCGGAATGGCTGCCCCCAAATGAGAATTCATTGCTTTGATAAACAGGTTGGCCAGGATAGCCTGTCCCGTATTGGTTGGGTGGATGCCATCAAGAGAAAATATCCCTCCCAGGAAATCAGTGGTCAACTTCTGTCCGCCAACCCTATATCCTTTCTTGTTAATGTCTGAGAACAGACCGTTTACATCCACAACCTCTACATTGTATTGTTCAGCGGAGTCCGCAATAATCTGATTGAATTGCTCCACGGCAATCTTCGCACTCAGGACCAGAGCAGCCGGACGAACGCTATAGTTCGCACAAACGTTGATTTTCGTCAAAAGCGGATTGGTGATGTCGGGAACTACATAATCGGAATTGGAACTACCGGGGGGCACGAATCCGCATTGAGACTTAAACGCGGGAACAGACAGCAAAAAGGGAATCTCCGTCACATCCGGAATATTCGCCATCACGATCTGTGCATTCGTCGTTCGAAGCGTGCGTAAGAGCTGGTTAAGACTGCTCGAGAAAGTTGCCGGATCGGTAGGCGGCGCTCCTAGAGTAAGAGCTTGCAGGGCGTCGTTGTTCCCAATCGATACCAATATTGCCGTTGGCTTCAGGGCGGCGGCGCAGGTTACTTGGCTGACAATCAATACACCAGTCGAAAGGGGAAATGGTCCACAGCCATGAATATTCCCAGGACTCCCCAATATGACATCGCTCAATGCATCAATAAGGTTAGCAGTTGGATTTCCAGGAAACGGACGGGAAAGAACATCCGCCACCAAGAATCCGGGCACGGAGAGGTTCGTCACTTGCTCGGCTGGATTCGTCCTCGAACCAACACCGGAGGGTCGAACAATGCCGCTGGGAGTTAAAGCTAATGCTGACGGTATACCCGGAAGTGAAATAAGCGGCAACGTAAGCGCCACTCCAGCTTGCTTGGCGATCAGTGCCGGATACCCTCGAGTCTGCCCTCCCAAAGGTGCGCCTGGCACTGTTGAAGAATCATACAGAGAAAAATTTTGGAAGCCCGCGCTCAACGAATCTCCCACCACAACCAATCTTTCAAAACTCGGCCGGTCCTTTTGATGGTCGTCATCTGCCCCTCTCGTTACGGATCCAACTCCTAACGAAATAACGGCTAGTTTGACCAATGATAAATTCCGAAAATACATGCATATCCTCCGATTGTTCAATAACAAATGATGGAGCAGCACGTTGTTGGCCATCCAAAAGAAGGTGTACCAAGCAGGCAAGTTCAATAATTGATTGGGGTTAGCGGACGTAAGAATTGCACCGTAGTGCACAGTTTCGCTTCAGAATTACCTAATGAAAGGACTCAAAGGGAAGTCACCAATTTAATTGGCGAGAAGTTTGCGAATCGTTCGAACAATCGTGGCTTCCTCGAAAGGTTTGGCCAGATAATCATTGGCGCCAGCCAGTTTCGCCCGAAGCTTGTCAAGCAACTTGCCGGAAAGCATGATGATGGGAGCATCATTCTTTAGACGCTCTTTGCGAATCATGCGGCAAGTTTCCAGGCCGTTCATGCCGGGCATTTGGAAATCAAGAACCACCAAATCAGGCAATGCCCGCCGGAATACGGCAAGCCCCTGTTCGCCATCCTCGGCCTGCAGAAATCGCATGCCGCTGCGCACAATCATGGGGCGCAATACGTTCAACACGGTGGGGCTATCATCCACGGCAAGAATCAGCCGCTGCGCCCGCAAGGTCTGAATCGCTCGTTCCACCGAAGGGCAATTATTCCCCATTCTGGACGCTTCCTCGAAATGGAACAGAGCTTCGGAATTCCGCAAAGTATTCAAGTCCAATAAGCCAAGCTTGTAATGCACTTCCGCAGTAGCCGATTTGCGCAGCCGGTCTTCCCAATGACGCCGCGCTTCGGCCACAAGAGACTCGTCCTTGAGCTGATTTTCCACTACTTCCTGTAAACTCAAAAGAGAATCAATGCCACCACATCGCGGGCATTTTACTTGCTGCGCCATGATCTCGGCATCGCAGATCTCACAATTTCGCTTCCATACGCGTTGGGAAACCCGTTCCTCGGGCGCTCTTTTCTGGCGCACGCGGGCGTGCAAGGCATCGAGAGATTCTTTTGCTTGGCGATTGGTTGGATCAAGACTTAATAGCCGTTCGAGGAATAAAATCGATTCCTCGGTGGTTGAAGCCACACCCGCTCTCCACAGCAATACTTGGCTGTTGTCAGGCTCGTACTGCAGTATCTCATCAAGGATCGTGCGTGCCGTATCCCTTTGGCCTGCTCTCACGGCTAGAACGGCGTCAGTAAGCGTGTATGCCTTGATAGCGAACATTTCAATTATCTGATCCGAGTGTAACAGCGCTATCAGTCAGATCAGATGAGATTAATCCCTTAAACCGTCTTAAACAATGCCGTATGGCCGCTGTTGACATAAAATAGAATAAGGATGCGCATCTGGGTTCTATTCTTCGCTATTGCAACATTGCTCACTGCTGCAAACCTCCGCCTATATCTTAAAGACGGCACCTTCCAAAAGGTTAAAGAATACCAGATCATCGGCGACCGGGTGAAATACCTTTCGGCCGAGCGGGGTGATTGGGAAGAAATCCCCACCGAATTGGTGGACCTTATAAAGACCGAGGGTGAAGTCAAGTCAGCCAAGGAAACCGACGAGGCCGACAACAAAGCGGAATTGGAAGAGAAAAAAGCCGAGGCGGAAATGCGGAAAGAAATCCGTAGTGTTCCCAAAGAGCCCGGAGCCTACTATTTAAACCCCAAAGGGGAAATCGTCCCTTTGAAACTGGCGGAAGCGAAATTTGTCACCAACAAAAGGCGCTCTATTTTGGCGGCGCTCTCCCCCATTCCGGCCTTTTCCGGCAAAGCCACCCTTGAAGTTGATTCCCTTTCGAGCGCCTTCAAGCTGAGTGAAGAGCGCCCTTACTTTTACCTGCGCCAGGAAAGGGATGAGCGCATGGAATTAGTGCGCTTGAAACCAAACGGCAAGAAGGCAGGCAGAGTGGTTCAGACTCTGGAAATCCTGCCGGTGATTAAAGAGACGGTAACCACGATGGACAACGTGGAAACTTTCAAACGGCAAGTGGCCGAAGGGCTGTATCGGATCTGGCCGTCGGAAACCATTGAACGCGGCGAATATGCGCTGGTGGAATACACTGAAGGAAAAAACGCCCCTAAGGTTTACGATTTTTCGCGCCAATGAAAATAGGGCGGGCGGAAATCAAGAATTTACATTGTGACGTTTCATTCTTTTTCTGAGGAACACGCGCAAAACGGAGATCCGGTGGCGAGAAAATTTGCGTGTCCCTCGAATAT
>JAYVXT010000030.1:0-2783 GCA_043785065.1 Bryobacterales bacterium
GCGGCCATTTGGTTGCCGATGAAGTCGCCCAATTCCCCCGCAAGTGGAGTAGTGCACAAAGTATCCCCGCCGCAAATTGCCTTGTGGTTAAGCGGATCATAACCGCCCGAGAATTTGTAGAACTCATACTTGCGAATCACCGCCTTGGCTCCGATACCCAGGATGCCCTGATGGTGCAAAACGCCGCTATTAGGGCTGTGCGGATTGAACTGCAAGAGTTTCCAAGCGGTTTCTACTTGCGCCAGGTTTCCGTCGTTGGGCACCACTGCGTTATCTTCAAGCAGATCAGGAGCCACGACGTTGCGCTGCACTTCGTTTTTTAGCACTTTAACCCACTTCGCTTCGCCGTATTGCAGTTCCGGTTTTGGAATCGGCGGCGGCGGTGGTGGCGGAACTGGGATCTGAAAGACAATTACGGGCGCCGCGCCAATGTTGGCCGGCGGGATCAGACTCACGGTGACATGCGGTATCTGCACGACACTGTTCGGAGCGGGAATCAGCGTACCGGGATTTTGCGGATCGTCAACCAGCCAGCGGTAAATTACCTGCGTTGGCGTCGCGCCGTAATAAGGAAGATAGTAGCCGAAGTGGTCGCAGCCGGCGATCCCAAATGTGCACGAATGCCCGCCTGTGGGCGTAAATACAGCCGGCACAACCGTTGAAACAGTGTAATTACCGTTGACGTAAGCGCTAGTAAAACGAATCACAGACCCACCCGGGATCGCGACGATTTTCGGGTTCGAGTATCGAAACCCATAGCCTCCCCCGATATCGGACGGTGTTATTCCATCCAGCTCTATCTCAAATCCGTGCGTTATCTGTCCCGTGTCGTTATAAATGTCGAAATTCGACGGCGCCCCAAACAGGACGGTTTGGGCTCGTAAATTTTCAGAAGCGGTAACGAGGGCCAGAAGCATTGCAGTGCCTCCAAGTATTCTTGCCGCGGAGCATATATTAGTTATTCCATTCATTTGCGATTCTCCTTGATTGATGATTTCATTTGTTGCCGGGACGCGTCTCCGCGCATACGTCACCCGCGAGCGTGTTGGGAAGAGATCTTCCCGTACTCGTTAGTAACCGGCCTGTCAAGTAGGACACAGCGGAGAAGAGGTTGGAACAGAATTTCTGAGGATTTACACGAATACCTCATGAGTCTAGAATCTTCAGGAGATTTGCGTTGAAATAGTAGTGCGGACCCTTAATTACCATAGCCAGGACGAAAGACTTAAGGGTCGTCCGCACGGAGAGGATGCGGATTTGGCAAACATCGCAGGGCGTGGGGGCGGGGATTGAGTGCGGCTATTTCTCAAGAGTTCGCGTGTGAATACGTCGCGAGCCCTTGGCGCGTCGAACGGGGCGCTCGCCTGGATATCAAGGACAAGATTTACCACGGCACACCGCTTGGTTGAGCGATTTATTGTGGACAACCTGCCATTGAGAAATACCTAGCCGCGTTACACTAGTACTAGATGCCTCAACAATACTCAAAACAACCAGACATGGTAATCGACCCGTCGAAAACCTACACGGCCACGTTTGAAACATCCCGTGGCGATATTGTTTGCGAACTGTTCGCCGCCGATTGCCCTAACACCGTCAACAATTTCGTTTTCCTTGCCAAGGACGGCTTTTATGACGGCACTTCGTTCCACCGGGTCCTCGCCGATTTCATGATTCAGGGCGGTTGCCCGCAGGGCACCGGCACAGGCGGCCCTGGCTACAAGTTTGCCGACGAATGCAAGGGCCATCTGAAGCACACACCCGGCACGCTTTCCATGGCCAACGCCGGACCTGGAACCAATGGCAGCCAATTCTTCATCACGCACGTGGAAACATCGTGGCTGAACGGCAAGCACACCGTGTTTGGCCGCGTGAAATCCGGCAAGGATATCGTGGATTCCATCAAGCAAGGCGACAAGCTGAAGTCCGTCAAGATTTCAGAGTAACCGGCGGGATTACGGCGTAAACACATTGGGAGATACCGAGGAATACCATTAACACCTCGCTATCTCCCAAATTATTTTCAAGCAACCCTGAGACCAAAATGCTGATCATGATCGCAAGGATGGCATTTAGGGCGAAGCGTTCGTCGCCTGGACCCGCGGCTAACGCCTTCAAACCGCGCCAGGCATCCCGCATGATCCATGCGATCATCCACAGCAACATCAGCAGGGTCGGCACGCCTCGTTCAGCCGCCGTCTGGAAATAGATGTTGTGCAAATGCTCGTAGTAGCCTTCGGGCAGAGGCCGCAGCCATGCTGGCACCCAATCGTTGTAGCGATACTTGACCATCTGCGGGCCGATTCCGGTAATGGGATGCGCCTTGACGATTTCCCATCCGATAGCCCAAGTCGCTTTGCGATGGGAGTTGGAATCAACTTTGCCTCGTTCATGGACGATGCTGACCATGCGTTGCTGCACATTTTCCGGGCTTGCGACGTAAAGAACTCCAGCCAGTACAGGTAGGGTTATAATCAGCCGTTTATCGCGTTGCCATACCAGGTAGATAAGGCCCACAGCGGCTCCAATCCACATCGCCCGGGTTTGCGCCAGTATTAGCGCCGCACTGATCACCAAGCCCGCGGGCGCTATCCACCACAACTCCTTCCTTGAGATCGCCGCGAAGAAGAGGAATGCCACCAGCGCCAGCAGGGCAATCATCATGTGGCCGCTAAAGGTCATCCAATGGCTCATAAAACCAGTGATACGATCCACAATGTAGGTGATGGAGAAGTTCAGCCCGTGGGCTCGCGCATAAGTCCATTTGCGCCAATACTGTTCCA
>JAYVXT010000031.1:0-2779 GCA_043785065.1 Bryobacterales bacterium
CGATTAAGATATGTGCTTCCAGTTCCTTGCGAGCAACGATCAATTCCTCGGGCGCAGCCAGTTTCAGGCGAGTAGCGTACTCTTCCACGGCCGCGTTCATGGCAACAAGCTCCTGCTTTGCCGCCTTCGCATTCCCTTTTTCCGCGTTGGCAACGCCTAAAGACCAGTGACGCCAAGCTTGCTGTCTTGGCTTCTTAATCTCCGGTAGCATCTGTCCGGCCAACAAGTCGTCCCACCGTTCGGCCTCAACCAAGGTACGAAGGACGGAGAACCATCCTTGTTTGTAGGCGGTTTGAAAGTTGTCGAGCGCGGCCCCTTCACGCGGGTTTTCAGGAATAGCCAGCAGTTCTCGAGCGGCATCCAGCGCCTTTTCGTATTCCCCTTTGTAGCTGGCAACCGTCGCCAGGTAATGCAGATTATGGCCGTGATGGCCATTGCCATAAAGGGAATCCCTGCTCATCCAATACCGTTCATTGACGGCCGCATCGGAAAACGATTTCATGGCTTCTTCCAATTTCCCGGTTTGCGAATAGATGTGCCCAGGCATGTGCAAGGCGTGTGGAATGTTGGGGACGAGTTCAGCATATTTCTTTGAACTGGGCCAGGCCTCTTTATTGAACGAAGCCCCTTCAAAGCCATGAATGATGTAATGATGCACGCCGGGATGTTCTGGCGCATCAATCATCAATTGCCGGAGAAGGTCCACGGCTTCCATGGTTCCAGGGCGAGGTGTGTGCATGGGCAACTCGAAACCTCCCATGGATTGCAGCGCAAGATAGGCGCGAGCTTCAATCTCCGATGAGTACTTCTTCACCAGATCTTGTAGTGAAGCAACATAATCTTGATCCGGGTTTTTCGACGCGACACTGCGCCGGGCCAGGATGGAAGCAATGTAGGCTTTTTCAATTTCCGTCGCCTTTCCGGCGATGCGTGCTAATTCATTCGCCTTGATGGCGGCCTTGATGGCGCGGTGTTCCGGAGCAATCGGTTGATACCCCATGGCCTCCCGATATTGATCCAATTGAAAGCGAGGCCGGTAGTCTCCGGCGGCAACCATTGCCACACCCCACCAGGGCATTGGGGCTTCCGGATCCAGCGCCGCGGCTTGCAGGAAACTGCGTTCCGCCTCGCGCGCCCAAAACGAATGCATTTGCGCCACCCCTTGGTCGAAAAATTTTTGCGCCTCCGGATTTGAGGTTGTAATGGAGAAGTGGACGATGCCCTGTCCGGTAAGAATTTCGGCCGGCAGCGAGGGCGCGACAGCCGAGGGAGGCGGCATGCACATGTCCTTGGTCTTGCTTTGGCCCCAAAGGGTTAAGCCAATTGTCATTGAGCAAAAAATCAATCGCATGGTAATCCTTTCTTGTGATCCAGCACACTTGAAACCAAGTCGGCCAGTTGGGCTACGGAATAGCTGGAGCCCTCAATACGGGCCACTAGCCTTCCCTCGCAATTTATTATACTGGTCGCCGAGGTGTGGACAATGGAATCCTCCTCGGCCCAATAAACCAATCCGAATTGACCAGCTACTTGGCGCACCAATTCCTTGCTACCGGTCAACAACCGCCAAGCCTTCTTATCAGCATGCCACTTTGCGGCGTATTCGGAAAGTACCTGGGGGGTATCGTAAACCGGATCGAGCGTGATTGATAGCAATATCAGTTCGCTTCCGATGCGCGCCGCCAGTTTCTTTTGGAGAAAGGCGAATCCGGCGGAAAGGCGCGGACAGACATCGGGCATGGGGCAACGCGTGTAAATGAAATTCACCACTACCGTTTTCTCCTTGAAATCCGAAAGACGCGTCAGCTTGCCTTCCTGATCGCTCAACTCAAAATCGGGAACAAGCTGCTGCATGGAAACCGCGTTGGCGGGCGGCGCGAGTTTGAGTGATTCGCCATCCTCCAACTTGATTCCTTCCAGTGAGCTTGGAGCCAGCTTCAACCGTGCTATTCCGGAACGGCCAGGGCGCATTTGAAATGTTACGCGAGCCCCGGGATAAAGTCCGGCAAGGGACGGCTTGGAGGTCTTGAATGGCATGGTCATGGCAGGCATAACGCCCTCTACTTCTTTGTGCGAAACCACCACTTCATTCAAGGTGGATCGCACCGCAACCACGATGCCTGTAACCGCATATCGGCGTGCGCAACCGGCAAGCGCGGCCATTGCCAGGGCAAGGCAAATTAACTTGCTTGACCTGAGTTGGTTCATTTATTTGAGGATAGCACCGCGCCAACAATTTCCCGCCAGCGAGCGTAGGTCCAGCCCAAGTCGCGAGTTTCATAATATAGCTGACCGGCATGCGGAGGCAGCAGGAAATCGTATTCCGGAGCGGGACGAAATAGCTCCCCGGTTAAAGAAAAACGCTCCATTAAGTGCTGTTGCGTTCGGAAGCATTCAAACATAGCTTTCTTGCGAGCGATGTCTTCGCTGTTAAATTTAAACGGAATTAGTTCTTCGTCCGGATGGGATCGATTCGGGATAAATTGCCCCGCAACCAGAACTCCACCATCGGCGTGATATGCGGGGAATTCCAGCAATTCCACCCCTATGCCTCCGGCAGCCATAGCCGCGGCAAGCGCTGTGGCGTCATGATCCGGATGGCCGCCCTCGTAGGCGTGGGTGATGATGCGGTTCACGGGGAAGAAGCCGGCTATGGCCTTTTTGATCCGCTCCAAGTGAAGCACGGCTTCCTGGTCCGCGACGGAAACCATGTGGCATTGCGCGGGACGAATTCCCACCACTTGCATAGCCGCCAATAATTCGGCGCGGCGCAACGCGG
>JAYVXT010000032.1:0-9083 GCA_043785065.1 Bryobacterales bacterium
CCAAGGCTGGTTGTGTTCAATTGATTCACGCTAACACCGGGGTAGTAGATGTCCGGCGTTTCCTTGAAGTAGGGTTTGTAGAAAGTGTTGCTGCCCCAGAAGCGGGCCAGATCACTTTCTTTCAAGGTTTTGTCGGGAACACCGAAGGAATCGACAATGCCGTTGTAGGCGCCTCGAACATTTACCAATGTGGTGGAATTCAGGGTGTAGACCGCATCACCGGAAAAGCTGCGGGCGTGACGCTTTGAACCGTCCACTTGCCATGCCGGAGAACCACCGGTGTAGTCATCGGAACGGGTAAAAGTCCGGAACTGATTGTAACGGCCAAAAATCTTCAATCGGTCTGATATGTTGTAATCCACACGATCGGAAAAATTCCAGTACTTGAACCGGTTGGCATAATCGGTAGCAAAATTGTTTAACCCTGAGGCATCACGGCCAGCGTTGTTGGCTTGGTACAAATCCGCCATGATGATTTTCGAGGTGGGGTCAATGCGGTTAGCCGGAATGATGTTGTTGGCAAAAGGCGTTCGGGTAACGGTGTTTCCATCGGTAACCGTTGAAAATGGGTCCCAAATTTGACGCAACGTTTTTCCATCGGGAAGGACGGACTTTGAGAAGTCGCCAGTGCGCTCAGCGGCGGTAGGCAAGGAAGATTGCACCGTAAGTGGATTAATGGTGCGCCAGCCTTCATAAGAGAAAAATGTAAACAGCTTGTTCTTCTTGATCGGTCCGCCAATTACGCCGCCCCAGGTGTGCTGCTTGGTCAGGTTTGGGGTGTGATTCAAGGAATTCGCCGCTGCGTTCAGGGCTGGGTTACGGCCGAAGTAATAAACGCTGCCGTGAAATTCATTCGTACCCGATTTCATGGAAACGCTAAGCACGCCGCCGGCCGAATGTCCGAATTCAGCGTCAATCGCGTTCTGTTGCAAGTTCACTTCCGACACTGCATCCATGGGAGGCGTATAGGAAGACTTCTGGGTAGTCATCGAAGGCGATCCGTCCAGGACAATATCGTTCTTCGTGGAGGTATTCCCGCCCACGTCGATCTGCGAAGCCGCCCAGTGATGGAACGGACTCTGTTCAGTTGACGAACGTAGAACCGTGGCCGGATTCAAGGTCGCCAGCAAGAATGGATTGCGATGGATAATCGGCAATTGGTTGGTCATTTTTGTGTCCAACGTCAAGCCCATGGTCGATGTGTTGAACTGCACCGCAATCGGAGCCGCTTCCACTGTGACGGACTCTCTAGTTGACCCCAATTCCAGGGCAGCGTTCACCGTAACGTCACCGCGAGCCTGCACTAGAATCGTTTTCTGCACATACTTGCGGAAACCTTGGAGTTCCACCGTCACTGAATAAGTGCCGGGAATGACAAAATCGAAAAGGTATTGGCCCGAGCCGTTAGTATTGGCGGTAACATGAACGCCGGTGTTTTCGTTTAGTAGTTGTACATTGGCTCCGGCAATGACCGCATTGGATGCGTCAGTGACGATGCCTTGAACTTTCGCGCGTGAATCTTGAGCTTGGATCGGCAAGAAAAGAAATGCCACACCAACAAGGGCTGCGAGACGTGATCGCATAGGTTTGCCTCCCTGGCAAATTAAAGGATTAAATATAGATAACCCAATTGAAACGCTTAAGTCAATCGGCCTATCTTCCCGAATTGCTTAAGGAAGCCTACATAATTGTAAACTTCTCAAGTTGTTAATAGTGGAATTTCATACTAAGCTGAAGAATTCGTGATTCCGCGGCGGCAGTAATTTTCCCAAAGGTCGACGATGTAAGGCCCGTTGCCGGATTGCTGTAGTTGGTATGGTTGATGGCGTTGAACGCCTCAAAGCGGGTTTCCAGGCGGTAGCGCTCATGGAAGCGGAATGAGCGGCTCACGGATGCATCGAAGTTGATACGTCCGGGTCCGTGAAAAGCGGTTCGGCCCAGGTTGCCAAAGGTTCCGTTCGGGTTTTGCGCGAAAGCCGCGGCATTGAAAAACACTCGTGGATTAGGGTCGATAGACTTCGCGTCGGGCAATACTAGATTCGGCCGGTCCAGCCCAACACCGGTTAAGGTATTGTCACGCCCAGCGGTCACGTTGATGGCAATCCCGCTAGCCATGCTGACGATCGGAGCGAACTGCCAGCCGCCAAACACCTTGCCAATTACGCCGCTCTTGAATGGGCTTAAGGCAACCAGCGACGTGTTGGCCACGCGGCGCACGTCGAAGTTGCAGTTGCCACGGTCGCGGCCTCGATTGTTGGGATCGGAATAATAGTTGCCGGCCAGTTCTCCGCCAAAATCGCCATCGCTTGTGCAGTGGGACCAAGTGAAGTTAAACAGCGCGGTAAAATTGTTGGCCATGCGATGTTGCACGGAAGCTAGCAGGCCATTGTAGTGCGAATTTGCGCCTTGTTCGGATCGTACGATGCTGGCATAGTTCGATCCAGTAACCGGGTTCGCTAAGTACAATAACCGCCGTTGATTGGTGTTGCCGGTTGAAGCGCCAGGAATCGTATTCACTGCCGGATTGATTTCTTCTCCAATCCAAACATGCGTGGTCTTGTTACCCAAATAGCTGATGGAACCCAACCAGTTCTTGGCGAATTCATTCTGGTAGCTGACATTCCATTGCATCGTGTAGGTCGGCTTGGTCTCCAGTGGCATGTCCACCAGGACACTGTAAGCCGGGAAGGTTAGAGTCTTGGGCGGTGGTGACGGGAGAGGGAAAGGATTACCGCCCGGGTAACCAGCATAAGGATTGGTAAAGCCACCAGTAGGGAAGGGAATGTCTATGGCCGATCCATACGGAGCATTTGTCGTCAACCGTTCGGAATAAAAAAGCTCGGCCGTGTCACGAAGAATTGCGGCGGAGACGCGAAGGGTTTGTTTACCCTTACCGGTTATGTCCCAAACACTACCGAAGCGAGGAGAGAACAAGCCAATCTTGTTGTTGAAGTACGCTTTTGGAATGCCCTCATCGCCGTAGAACAACAGGCCTGGTGGCGAATTCGGGAATACAGCGCTCCGCTTGCCTGATTTGAAGTTGGCCTCGTTAAAGCTAGTGCCACGGCCAAAGTAATCATAGGCCGCAAACGACGGTTCAAAGCGCAACCCGATATTGATGGTCAGGCGCTTTGAAACGCGGATCTGATCCTGAACATAGGCGGCGAACACTGGTGCGCGTGTAGCGAATTCGAGTTGGTTAGACTGCGTGAAACCGCTTGGGAGCCCCAACATGAAATCGGCCAGCGAATCACTAGTTGAAGGGCCGCTGCCTTGCCCGGCGAACGTAAACGAGCCATTTTGAATGTAACCGTTGATGAAGTTAAATTGGTCGCGTAGGAAGTCGACGCCAAACGAGATTTGATGTTTGCCTCGGATGATATCGATGTCATCGGCCAGATGGAGAGAGTTCGTGTTGAAGTGTCCCGGAGAGCAAGTACCGCAGCCAATGCTCCAATAGTTGCTCACTGCAATTTGCGTGAAGTTCTTGATGGGAGAAAAGACATTCAGGCCGATGTCCTTGGGGCTGAAATAATCCGGCGCCACGCCACGATTGTCGCGGCGGCGGCTGAACGTGGCATGGAACGCGTTCAAAGTTGTCGAACTGAATGAATAGTTATCGCCAACGGTAATTGTTTGGGCGCGCTCCCAATTGCCAGGCGCCGTGGTCGTCAACGCGCTCTTACCGTCGTAGACGGGTGGGTTCTTGTATTGGGCCAGAAAGTAACGACCGTAAAGTGTATGCCTTTCGTTCTGCAACCAGTCAATACGTCCGATCATTTGCTCTTCGTCGCCGGTGGTTGGGATGCCGTATACAACCTTGCCGCATGGATCGTTGGATGTGGGTATATACTTCGTAGCCAGGCCAACTGCCTGTGGATTCAAGCGCGAAACGGGGATCTGATTGCCGGGGAACAACGCTCCGGATAGCGGGTCACGCAAATTGCGGTTGCCAGTGGAGATGCAAGCGGCGCTTTCGATGGCTGCAAAGTTGCCTGCTAGTACGGCTGGAGTCGGAACGTAACTAGTGGTTTGCGGCGGGTCGCTACGCTGACGCGTGCCTTGGAATCCGCCGAAGAAAAACAGTTTATCCCGGATGATCTTGCTGCCCGCTGTACCGCCGAACTGGTTGCGCTTCAAGCTGTCGTGCCTTGTGGCGAACGTATTGCGCGCGTTTAGATTTCCGTTGCGAAGAAACTCAAACAGGCTCCCGTGAAATGCATTAGTTCCCGATTTCGTCACTGCGTTTACTACCGCGCCCGGGTGCAATCCATAACGCGCCGGCAGCGCACTGGTCTGTACGCTGAATTCCTGAAGCGAATCAGGGAAGGGCAGCGGCAGGTTGACGTTGGTCATCGAGTCGTTATGATCGCCGCCATCTAAAAGGTAGTTGATGCCATTCGCTTGACCGCCGGCTACGGAAATAGTGACGGAACTGAAGTAGTTCTTGCTGCCCACCATTCCACCGCCTGGAGCCGCAACCGCCGCACCCGAAAGCAGAATCAGTTGCGTGGGTTGACGCCCATTCAGCGGCAACTCTGTAATTCGTTGCGCGTCGATCACTTGCGAAATCGTGTTGTTCTGCGTCTCCACCATGTTGGCCTGCGCGGAAACCTCGATATGTTCGGAAACGTTTCCGACCTGCATGGTTACGTTCACCGTAACCTTGTTGCCAACCTGCAGCACAATGCCAGTTTGCGCATAACCCTTGAAGCCTCTGGAGCTGACATCAAGGCGGTACGGCCCTACTGGGAGGTTCGGGAAAAAGTAGAGCCCGTTGGCATCGGAGGTGGCCGTGCGGGAAAACTCCTTTTCCGTCTCCGTGATCTTTATTGTTGCGTTGGGAATGGCGGATCCGCTGGGATCAGCAATGATCCCGGAAATCTCCGCGATGGAAACGGCCTGACCACGGCCCATTGAAGAAAGCATTGCCCCGGCTACCAGCAACAAAGCCATTCGCATCGAACAAGGTGCGCGCATAAAAACTCCTTCAGCGAGAATTGAGATGTCATGAGTCTATCAGCATTTACGTTTTAACAAAACTCAAAGCCTTGTTTGAAGAGGTTAAAAGTTGTAAAGTCTTCAAGCATGAGTCTGAAAGCGCCAATCTTGTTGTTGGTTACCGGTGGAACGTTCGATAAAGAATACGATGAACTCACAGGAACTCTCTTTTTCAAGGAAACCCATTTGGGGGACATGCTCCAGTTGGGCCGATGCAGGCTGCAAACGGAAATCGAAAAGTTGATGATGATCGACAGCTTGGACATGACCGATGATCACCGCCAGGCAATTCTTCTTCGTTGCCGGAAAGCTACGTCGAAGCACATAGTAATTACCCACGGCACCGATACCATGCAGCAAACGGCGGCGGTGTTGGGCAAAGCTAATCTGAACAAGACCATTATCTTGACTGGCGCGATGGTCCCCTATAAATTTGGAAGTTCCGATGGCATGTTTAACCTTGGGTGTGCTCTGGCATTTGTTCAAGTGCTGCCGCGAGGCGTGTATGTGGCCATGAACGGTGGCTATTTTCCGTGGAACGATGTACGGAAGAATCGAATGTTGGGGATTTTCGAACCTTCTCAGATGAAGTGATGATGGTTGGTGATTACGGTTGATGCTTGAACGGCAGTTGTGCCCTAGTTATGTTCAGGTGTCCGACTAGCCCCCGATGAGATTCGGGGGATCTGCCACGATCTATGGATGCACGACAATTTAGCCAAATGACGCGCACGGGGAAAATCCCCCGATTTTCATCGGGGGCTAGAATAGTGCGTGGCCGCGTCAACCAATTGGTCCATACCAGTACCAGTAGTCCTGGGGTTTCAAGCGTGCCGTGATACCATGAAAGAACTCAACTTTTATCATGATTCGAGCCTTTCGCGGGATGTCGCCACGCGCCGCCGCCTCCGCATATATCGATCCAAGCGCACAAGTTATAGGTGACGTCACGATCGGGGAACTTTCCTCGATTTGGTGCAACGCCTCGTTGCGCGGCGATGTGAACCGAATCGTGATCGGCAACGAATCCAATGTGCAGGATAACGCTGTTCTGCATGTCGATGAAGGGGCATTTCCATTGCACATCGGCAATAGGGTCACGATTGGTCATTCAGCCGTATTGCACGGCTGCACACTAGAAGACGGAGTGCTGATAGGCATCGGAGCAATTATTCTTAACGGGGCCAAAATTGGGACAGGCGCTGTGATTGCCGCTGGCGCATTAGTGGCCGAAGGTATGGAAATTCCGCCTTATTCGCTGGCGATGGGCGTGCCGGCCAAAGTACGTAGAGAAGTGACCGAAGAGGAAAAGGAACGCTTCCGCGTCAATGCGGATCATTATGTTGAGTTGTCGAAAGCCTACCGTTCTGAATCCGATAGCGAGGGTCCTGCTTGATCCGCGCAATTAAAGGAACCCGAGATATTCTGCCACCCGCGTCAACTACCTGGAATCGGGTGGAGGCAGTGGCGCGCAGCGTTTTCGCAGCCTATAACTATCAGGAAATCCGCACACCCATTTTTGAGGAAACGACCCTGTTTGCGCGTGGCGTGGGCGAAGAAACCGATATTGTCTCCAAGGAAATGTATACCTGGGAAGATCGCGATGGCACGTCGCTGACCCTGCGCCCGGAAAATACGGCCTCGGTGATTCGCGCCTATATCGAACACCGGATGGACCAAATCCCCGGCCCCAAGAAACTTTACTACATGGGACCGATGTTCCGCCGCGAACGGCCGCAAAAGGGCCGCTACCGGCAGTTTTTCCAGATCGGGTCGGAAGTCATCGGCTCGGAATCGCCCGCCACCGACGCGGAAGTGATCGAAATGGTGGTGGCCATTCTCACCCGCTGCGGCGTCAAAGACATTCACCTGATCATAAACTCCGTGGGTTGCAAGGAATGCCGTCCCGGCTTCAATGAAGCGCTTAAAGAGCAGTTGCAATCCATCAAGCAACACTTGTGTGAGAATTGCCAGCGACGATCAGAAACGAACCCGCTCCGCGTGCTGGATTGCAAGGTTCCCGAAGATCAGCCATACGTTGCAAAATTGCCATCGATACTCGATCACCTTTGTGAGAATTGCACGAACCACTTTGCATCGGTTCGCCAGTTCCTGAGTGACCGTGAAATTGGTTTTGAAGTCCGCCCGCGGCTGGTTCGCGGCCTTGATTATTACACTCGTACTACTTTTGAGATTGTACACGGAGCCCTTGGAGCGCAGAGTTCAGTAATGGGCGGCGGCCGCTACGATGGCTTGGCCGAATCTCTTGGGTCGAAAATATCTTCGCCAGGCATCGGCTTTTCCATCGGGGAAGACCGGCTGGTGATGATCCTTGAAGAAACCGGCGCCGCCGAACCCGTTTCACTTGATTTATACATTGCTCCCCTGGGCGAGTCGGCTCTTCGCCACGCCGGAATTCTTGCTCGCGACCTTCGCCGTCAAAACATCTCGGTTGAGGTTGGCGAAGGGAAGCTGAAGCGCTTAATGGAACTGGCCAACAAAGCCAACGCGAAACACACCCTTATCCTGGGCGACAATGAAATTACCGCTGGTACATACGCCCTTAAAGACATGACCAGCGGCGAGCAGCGCTCCATGACGCGTTCCGAACTCGTCGAACATCTGACCGCGAAAAATTGAAACTAAAGTTGAAGAAATTGATATGGCTGAACAAGTACCGCTAGACTTTCTTGGAGACCTCCGCCGCACGCATTCCTGCGGACAATTGAGAGCCGCCGATGTGGGTAAACGCGCCCTGGTCATGGGCTGGGTGCATCGCCGCCGTGATTTGGGCGGCATCATCTTCATCCATATGCGCGACCGCGACGGAATTACACAAATTGTCTTCGAGGCCGACATCGACCCCGCTATCCACGCCAAGGCGGAAATGCTGCGTTCGGAATATGTAGTGGCGGTGGAAGGCATGGTTGTCATGCGCTCGGCCGATACGATCAATCCCAACATCATTACCGGCGAAGTGGAAGTAGTGGTGGATAAAGTGTGGATCCTGAATGAAAGCCGCACCCCGCCATTCCCCATGGACGAGGCCGACAATATTAATGAAGACGCGCGGCTGAAGTACCGCTATGTGGACCTGCGCCGCCCCAGTGTGATGAAGAACATGATTCTGCGATCGAAGCTTTCTTTCGTCATCAGAAAAGTACTGTTCGACATGGGCTTCCTTGAAATCGAGACGCCGTTCCTTACCAAGTCCACACCCGAAGGGGCCCGCGACTTCCTGGTTCCCAGCCGCCTCAACCCCGGCCAGTTTTACGCGTTGCCGCAATCGCCGCAAATCTTCAAACAGCTGCTGATGGTGGCTGGTTACGAAAAGTATTTCCAAATAGTGCGCTGTTTCCGCGACGAAGATCTGCGCGCCGACCGCCAACCGGAATTCACTCAAATCGATTTGGAAATGTGCTTCCCGCAACAGGACCGCATTTTCGAGGTGATCGAACCTTTGTTGGTTGAAGTGTTCAAGGAAGCCGGGTTCACGATTGAAGCTCCATTCCCGCGTATTACATATGCGCAGGCGATGAGTTCCTACGGCATCGACAAGCCCGACCTTCGCCTGCCGCCGTTTTACCAGGTCAACGACCTGTTCACGCTTGAATCGAATCTGTACACAGGCGATTTGCCGCTGGTTGCCATCCACATACCCAAAGTAGGAGTCCTCTCCCGCAAGGAGCGTGACGATCTAAAGGCCTTCGGCCAAACTCTGGGCCTGCGGGTGTTCGACGATGCTAAACGTCTGGAGCGGGATTTCCCGGCTGAGATGGCTAAGGTTCGAGAACGCGCCGGCACTGCTGAAGAAGATCTGTTGATCCTGGCGTCATGGGCCGGCGAACCGGAAGGTCATTTGCCGGAACAGACCGTGTTCAAAGCTTGCGGCCAGTTGCGCCTTGAAGCCGCCCGCCGTTTCAACGACCGGCACCAGCTTCTTGATCCGAAAGTTTTCAAAATGCTTTGGGTTGCCGACTTCCCCATGTTTGAATGGAGCGCCGAGGATAAACGCTGGGTTGCCGCCCATCACCCTTTCACGTCCGTTCACGATGAAGATATAGAAAAACTTACCAGCGATC
>JAYVXT010000033.1:0-2769 GCA_043785065.1 Bryobacterales bacterium
CGCGTGGCTTTTATAAGTAATCGCAGCGGCGCCGCCCAGATTCATGTGCGCTGGCTGGATGGGCGGAATGAAGCGCAGGTGACCCGCGCGGATCCTTCGCCGGGGGCCGATTTTACCTGGTCACCGGACGGAAATTGGATCGCATATACGGCTCGCGTACCGGGTGAAGCTGGGTTCAAAATCAACGAGCCGAAGCCGCCTAAAGGAGGCAAATGGGGGACGGGACCTACAGTAGTTACTAAGTTGCGATGGCGCGCGAATGGAACGCCAGGTCAAGGAATAGTGGCTGAGGGGGAAACGCATTTGTTCGTAGTCCCGGCTGAAGGCGGGGCATCAAGGCGAGTTACTAAGCATGGGCTGAGTGTGAAGGACGCGCCGTCTTGGAGCCGCGATGGAAAGACAATAGCGGTGACAGCGCACCGGGAGCCGGCCGCGGATCGGCAGTTATATTCCGACGATATTTACTCCATAAATGTAGAGACGGGCGCGGCCAAGCAGATAACGTCGTTGACGGGCAGCGAATCGTCGCCAGTGATTTCGCCCGACGGGATGCAGGTGGCGTTCCTCGGCTTCGAGGACAAGGGCAATGCAAATCATACAACCAACCTTTACGTAACGCCGCTGGCTGGTGGCGCGGCCAAGCGCTTGGGACCGACACTTGACCGCAATATTTCTAACCTGATTTGGAGGGGTGATTCGATGGGCATATACGCACTTGCCGATAGCGAGGGAGTGGCCCACGTGAATCAGTTCGACCTGGATGGAGGCGTTCGTCCGTTGACATCGGGGAACGTTCGGTATAACTCGGTTTACGCCGGCGCCGATTCATTCACGATGAGCAATGACGGGCGTTTTGCGATTACGCGTAGTGGCTATGCGGAGCCGAAAGATATCTTCACTTTCACAGCCGCGACTCCGGCGCGTGTGGCGCGGTTGACCCATACCAACGATGCGCTGCTGACGGCGCAGAAGCTGGGGGCGGTGGAAGAGTTGCGGTATAAATCTTTCGACGGGAAAGAAATACAAGCGTGGGTGATTAAGCCACCTTCGTTTGATGCATCGAAGAAGTACCCGATCATTTTGGATATCCACGGTGGGCCGCACGCGATGTATGGTGTGGAATTTAATTGGCAGATGCAGGTTTACGCGGCGCGCGGGTTTGTGGTTTTGTATACGAATCCACGAGGGTCCACGGGGTATGGCGAGGATTTTGGGAACATCATTCATACCAAGTATCCGGGCGACGACTATAAGGATCTGATGACGGGTGTGGATGCGGTGATCGCCAAGGGTTACATCGATCCGGCGAAGCAATATGTTACCGGGGGCAGCGGCGGCGGCATACTTACCGCGTGGACGGTGACGCAAACGGATCGCTTTGCGGCGGCGGTAAGTCAGTACCCGGTGATTAACTGGATTACGCAAGCTGGTGCGTCGGATATTCCGTTGGTGACGCATCGTTGGATGAAGTCGACGCCGTGGGAGAATCCGCAGCAGTACATCAGTAAGTCGCCGTTGTTCTTTGTGGATAAGGTGAAGACGCCGACGATGTTATTAACCGGCGAAGAGGATTGGCGTACGCCGATTGCGCAGACGGAAGAATTTTATGTGGCGTTGAAGACGCGTGGGGTGGAGGCGGCGATGGTGCGGTTTCCGAATGAGCCGCACGGAATTCGCGGGGCGTTTCCGAGCCATTGGATTTTGAAGGTGGAATACATCTTGGGGTGGTTTGAGCAGCATGGCGGGAGCGCTCAAGCGACTAGATAAGGATTAACGTGAAGCGGCGATTTACCGGCTATCCGTCCATCTCCCACTTGAATTGCCATACCGCCACGGCCCCAAACACAGCTGCGAATAACAACAGCACACCAATCGGCTGCACCGCGTCGTTAAAGCCAAGCCCGCGCCAGGTCATCGCGTCCAACCCATCCATCGCCCAACGCGTGGGAACTAACACAGTCACTTTTTGCAACCATTGCGGAAACACGAACGAAGGAACCCACGCACCGCCCAGCATCACCATCAGCAGCGTCACCAGAACAGATAACCCCCGCGCCGCTTCGGGCGTTTTGCCAATCGCCGCGATCAGCAGTCCAAACGTGGCGGTCATCAACGAAAACGCCACCGCGATGCCGATGAAACCGGGCAGACTTCCCTCAATCTTTACGGCAAAAACAATCCGCGCGAATGCGAAAATCACAGTCAGAATCAGCATCGCGATCATGGCCGCGCTCAGCACTCTCGCGCCCAGCAATAGACCGCGTGAGATCGGGGCCGCCCGCAACCGTTTCCATAGGCCGCGCTGCCGGGCAAGCAATACGCCAATGCCCACATCAATTCCCATAAACAGGATGAACTGAATTCCCATGCCGCCGAAGGAATGCCCATAGCTGTTGTACTCCACAGTGTTGCCCGACATTACCGCCTCTTCACGTAGCGTGTAAGGCGTCGACAGCCCGCCACTCATCGCCGGCTTCCCCTCAGCCTTTTCCTTCTCGTTCTGAGCGTTCAACTTTTCAACGCTGCTCAACAATGCGGACAACACCGACTTTGTCGCCGGATCCATGGCCGTGCTTTTCTCCACACCGGCCAGCGCATCCTTGGCCAATACTTGACCAGTTTTACCTCCAAACACTTCCTTGCTGACCGTCTGCATGACTTGCCCGGTTAAAATCCCCTGCACCATGCTCATTTCCATGCGCCGCGATGGGTCAAACAGCAGGCCGATTTCCGGCTTGTTTTCGCCACGAAAGAATGCTGAGCCGGCCT
>JAYVXT010000034.1:0-9064 GCA_043785065.1 Bryobacterales bacterium
CGGCGCCGACTGCGCTGGCGTTGACGGCGCTCCATTCGCTTGGATACAACGATAGCGATCCGGCGGTAAAGAAGGGCGTGGCGGCGATGCTGGCAAAGCAGGAAACTTATGGCCGGTGGAACAATCATTCGCTGACAGGTTTTGTGACAACGGCGTATACGTTGCATGCTTTGGCGAGGCTATATCCGGACGATGCCAAACTGCCTGCCGTAGCGGATTTTGCTCCACTAGCGAACGAATCCGTGGCAGACACGGTGGGGCGTTTCCGGGCCATGGCGCAGTTGGGATTCGGCGAAAACGACAAGCAGTTTTTGCCGTTAGTGATTCCGGGCCTGAAGCACGAGAGCCCGCAGGTTCGTTACTGGGCTTTCATTGCGCTTGGCGCCCTGCATGATGAACGGGCCATTGAGCATCAACTGAAGGGCCTGGGCGATCCCGTGAAGATGGTTCGCGAGGCAGCCCGTTGGGGCATTCGGCAAACGCTGCTTGACGACAAGGGCTGGGATTACCTTTATCCGGCCTATGGGAACGGCGATGATTTGACGCGCGAATCCATCGCGGCGGCGCTGATTATGCGGGCCGATGGAGTGATGACGCATACCAGTGCGAACTACGCAAAGCTTGGAGCTACGCTGGATCAAATGATGAATCACGATCCGCATCCAGGTGTTCGCGCTTGGTCCAGCCGCGCGGCATGGAATTGGTGGGTTTGGAATCAGCCGATTCGTGAGCGCCTGAATCAGGCGTTCGTGACACTTTTGGATACACCGGAGCCGAACATGCTGGCGGAGAACGCCAAGCGGTATCAGACTGAGGCGCTGTTTATCGTCAATGGGCAACGAGCGAACCCGAGCAGCGATCATCAGTATCCGGAGCTGACTCTGCTTTTCGATAAGCTATCGAAACGTATTGATCAGCCCAACAATAAATTAGTTGTGCAGCGGTTGGTAAACATCGCATCAACGTATTACAACCAGGCGGGCGGCGATGGTGGGCCGGGGCAAATGGGGTACATTACCGACAAGAGCGGCGAGATGGTAGGCAAGGCCGTGCTTAGTTATTGGCAAGGCAACCTGACGAAAGATCAAGTCCGGTTGGCGGTGGAGGCGGCGGCGCTTGCTCCCTATGAGCCATTGCAGAAGAAGCTGCTGGATTTTTCGACGACTGGAGATGAGGAACTGCGGACAATCGCGGCTACTTCAATTTCTGACCCACGCGTGATTACTTTGCCGGGCACGCAGGAGTTTTTGGAGCCTCTGCTGGAGCAGTTCCAACGCGGTGCGGTGGACGCGGAGCGCCGGGCGGAATTGACTCGACCTTTGGAGCGCTTGTTTGCACGGGCGAAATGGAACTTACCGAAAACGCAGGAACAGCAGCGACTCTTCTATTCTTTGATGGTGCCCAAGTTCGCCCCGGAACGCGGTGCGCTAGAGGAAAACACACAGCCCTTGAAGCAGATGGATAAGGATTCGGCGGATTGGTTTTTGGCTAAGAGCTTGGGGCGCATCGTGCATGTGAATCCTGACTTGAATACAGATGCGCTGCTCGAAACCATGCCGGAGAAGTTCTCGACACCGATGGAGGAAATGGTTTGGCTGCCCAGTATTTCGTGGCTGCTGACCTATAGGACTCCGCTGCCTGAAGTGGGTGGCAAGGCCCAGGGCATGGATCCAATTAAGAAGTACCGGGATCGGGCGGCTCAATTGCTGATCAAGCAGATAACAGCTCCGAACACAGATGCGCGCTTGAAGTCTGAGGCAATGCGGTTGGCCGCCGATGTGCACGTACGTGATTTACCGGAAGTGAAGGCAGTTTTGCAGAAGGCGCGACCGGCATACTATCAAGCCGCACCGGCGGAGGTTGCGGAGCTTTCGTCCGAATGGAAACGCAACTATGATTACTTCCGCCAATGGGTTGCGCCAGAGCTGATGAAGACGCAACGCGAAGATGAAAATGCTTGCTTGTCTTGCCACGGTGTTCCGGGGCGTGTTCCATCAATGGAACTGGTGAACCACGATAATGGCTTCCTTAGCGAAAAGGCTGTATACGCAAATTACAAGATTCTGCAGGAGCGTGTTAACGAAACCAACGTGGAACAGAGTAAATTGCTGCGCAAGCCGTTGAACGTGCAATCGGGTAAGGAAGATGGCCATCAAGGGGGCCGGCGCTTTAATCCTGAGGACCGGGGCTACCAGATTCTGCGCAAGTGGGTGATCGATACGGCACAATTGAAGCAAGGCCTCAAAAAATGATCAAACCGTCGCTGGACGACAGGTACACAATCCAAGATGGAACCGTTTATCTTACTGGGATTCAGGCGCTGGTGCGTCTGCCTTTGGATCAGATGCGGCGTGACCGGGAAGCGGGGTTGAACACGGCGTCGTTCATCTCAGGCTACGAAGGATCGCCCTTGGGCGGTTATGATTTGACGTTGACCAGGGCCGCGAATTTATTGCGGGAATCGAATGTTCATTTTGTTCCGGGGGTAAACGAGGAGCTTGCGGCCACCGCAGTCTGGGGCAGTCAGATGGTGCACTTGTTCGATAAGCGCAAGGTAGATGGCGTGGTTGGCTTTTGGTACGGCAAGGGCCCAGGCGTGGACCGCGCGGGCGATGCGTTGCGGCATGCAAATCTCTCCGGTACCGGTCCAAATTCAGCGGCGATTGCGCTGGCTGGCGATGACCATGCCTGCAAGAGTTCTACCATCCCGCATCAAAGTGACTTTAGCTTGATGAACTTTGGCATCCCTACTTTTTATCCTGGGACTTCGGCGGAAATTCTTGAGTTCGGGCGGCACGCGATTGCCCTGTCGCGCTGGAGCGGCAATTGGGCCGGTATGAAAATGGTGACCAATGTTTGCGATGGCGGCGGGACGGTTTCCATATCGCCCCACTTAGCCCCAATTCGATTGCCTGAGGGATTCCAAAAGCATTTTGATGAAAAGATGATTGCCCCGTTCACCATGAAGCTGGAGATGGAAGTGAACCGGCGGCGCCTTGAAGCGGCGAAGGTTTATGCGCGATTGAATCCCGTGAATCGCAGCTTTGGAGCCGGGGCTGGCGCGAAGTTGGGGATCGTGTCGGCGGGAAAAGCGTTCCACGATTTGATGCAGGCCTTGGCCGATCTTGGCATTGGCCCTGCTGAGCTCAAAAGGCAGGGGATTCGCATCGCGCAGTTTGGTATGACGTTTCCCGTGGAGAATAATTTCGCGCGGGAGTTTGCGTCAGGCCTGGAAACGATTTTAGTAGTTGAAGAGAAACGCAGCTTCCTGGAATTGCAGTTGCGCGATGTACTTTATAACCTGCCTCAGCGGCCAGTGATTGTTGGCAAAGAGGACGAGCATGGGGAAGGGCTGCTTGCTCCGGGCGGCGAGTTTGATGCGGACCTAATCGCGCGGCTGCTTGCGGGACGGTTGGCGTCCTCGGGTTTGGATACCGTAAAGAAGCGGCAATTGATGCTGGAATCGATCGGGCTGCGGCCTTCGTCGATGGCTCCCCCGCGGCGGCCGAACTATTGCAGTGGATGTCCGCACAACCGTTCCACTCTTCTTCTGGAAGGGCAAATTGCAGGCGGCGGCATTGGGTGCAGCGGCATGGGCGTGATGCTGCATTCGGCGAATCGCGGGTACAACTTCGCGCCGCAAATGGGTGGCGAAGGCGCGATGTGGATCGGCATGGAACGGTTTGTGGAGACGGCTCACATTTTCCAAAACATGGGCGATGGAACGCTGGCGCATTCCGGGCAGTTGGCGATCAACGCAGCTATCGCCAGTGGCGCGAATATAACGTTCAAGATTCTGTATAACTCGGCCGTGGCGATGACCGGTGGCCAGAAGGCTGAAGGCCAGTTGGGGATTCCCGCGTTGACGCGCAAGTTGGCGGCGGAAGGCGTGGTGAAGATAGTTGTCCTGACGGAGTTTTTAGAGAATTACGACGCGGCGGATCTGGCTGCAAACGCCGAGGCGCGCGACCGGTTGGAGTTGGAGCGAACGTTGGCGGAGCTTGAAAAAGTGAAGGGGGTTAGCGTCCTTATCTATGACCAGCAGTGCGCGGCGGAAAAGCGGCGGGAGCGTTCGCGCGGCAAGCAGGCTGAGCCAACCAAGCGGCTGGTGATTCATGAAGAAGTTTGCGAAGGCTGCGGCGATTGCGTGAAGCAATCCAATTGCATGAGCCTCCATCCGGTTGAGACTCCTTTGGGCCAAAAGATCCGCATTCATCAATCTTCCTGCAACAAGGATTATTCGTGCGCCTTGGGCGATTGTCCGTCGTTCGTCACTGTCAACGTGAAGCAGGGCACAAGTTTGAAGCGGAAGAAACTTCCAGCATTGCCAGCGATTGATGTATCGGAGCCAGTGCATTTTTCGGAAATTGGCGCCTACGGGTATCGCATTCTTGGTCCGGGAATTGGCGGCACGGGGGTAGTGACTGTGAATGCGCTTTTGGCGCAAGCGGCTTTGCTTGATGGCTTGCATGTGTTGACGCTAGATCAAACGGGACTGGCGCAGAAGGGTGGCGCCGTGGTATCGCACATTCTACTGGGCAAGGCTCCGCTTGAAGGCGCCAACAAAACCAATGCCGCAAGCTTGGATTTGTTGCTGGGCTTCGACCTTCTAGGAGCTTCAAGCAATGAGACGCTGAAGACGATGCATGCCGAACGAACGGTGGCGGTGGTGAATACTGCTGAAATCCCAACGGGCGATTCAGTACGCGCGCGCACCCATTTAATTGACGATGGGCGCTTAGCTGACCTGATAGCTTCGATAACCAAGCGCGGGCACAACGTTTTTCTGGATGCATCGCGGCTGGCGGAAGGGCTGTTTGGTTCGCACATCGCGGTGAATATGATGATGCTGGGGACGGCTTGGCAGGCGGGGCTGATTCCAATTTCACGTGCCGGGATTGAAGAAGCTATCCGGTTGAACGGCGTTTCGGTCGAGCGTAATCTGCAAATCTTTTTGTGGGGCCGCAAGTATTATCAAGATGCCGCGTGGGTGGAGAGTTTACTTGCTCCTGAGGTGAAGGCTTCCGACGCGGTTGACTATGTTGCAAAGCTCACCGCCTATCAGAATGCGAAGTATGCAGCAGAATTTCAAGCGTTCGTGGAGCGGGTTCCAGCTGAATTGCGCGGAGTTGTTTCTAAGAATTTATACAAGCTGATGGCGAACAAGGATGAGTTTGAGGTGGCGCGGCTTTTGACTTCGCCTGAGTTTGCTTCGCAAATTAGTGACCAGTGGGAGGAGGTGGAATCGGTCGAGTACAACTTGCATCCGCCCCTGTTACGAAGGTTTGGGTTGAAGCACAAGATCAGGGTGCCCGGTTGGGCGCTACGGATTCTTGCCCGGATGCGCGTGTTGCGCGGAACGCCTTTTGACATGTTCGGCTACTCCAGTTTGCGCAAGCGGGAACGGAACCTGGTTGGTTGGTATAAAAAGCTGGTGTTGAGCGCCACAGCAAGCGGGGACATGGAGCTGGCGCGCGAAGTTGCCTCCCTGCCCGATCAAATTCGCGGATATGAAAGCATTCGGGTGGCGAGTATGGATCGCGTCCGGAAACTAGGGCAGGAGCTTCTTTTACCAAATGCGCTTTCCAACAGAGAATGAGGTTCATCCAACGCGTGGTTTATACGCAGAGTGAAGCGTGCATTAGCGCCCATGGCAGGCATTGGAACTCGAAGATTGGCCGAGGCTATGAGCCTGACATTGTATTCGAAATTGCGAAAGCCCTGATCGATTCAATGCCATTGTGACCTGTCGAATTCGAATTACCGGAGTTCGTAACCCTGCTGCTCCAACCCCTTGATGATCCGGTCGCGCACTACGGTCACTTCTTCGTTAGTTAACGTGTGATCCGCTGAACCGAGCGTAATCCGAAAGCTCACGCTCTTCACATCGTCTGGCAACGGCGTGCCGGTGTATTGGCGTAGATATTCAAGCGACACGAGTTCCGACCCGCTGAGTACGCGCATCTTAGAATCAAGCTCTCCCGTCAATTCGCGGAGGTTGCAAAGAATCGAAAGATCGAAGGCGCTGTACGGGAAACGATTCACGGGATGGTACTTCGACACGGTGGGCTTCAGCGCAAGCAAGCGGCGAAGGTCGAGGTCGAGCACCGCGGCACGCCCCACTTCCACCATGTTGGGATGGAATTCAAACAACCGGCCGATTACTTCTCCCTGTAACAACACATTGGCCGCACGGGCCGGGTGTTCGTAGGGTTTCGCCTCAACCGGCTGCACGGTGATGCCAAGCCCAAGGATCATGGCCAGGCGCTTCAACTCAAACAAGCCTGCGGCACCGTCGTCTTTCGCATAAACAACTGCGGCGAAGTGCGGAATCTCGTCCGGCAAGCCTTGCGGCTGCGCGTGAATTTCGCGCCCAATCTCGAAGAGCCGGTACGAAGGATAGTGCTTTAGGTTTTCGCGGATGTTACGCAACAGGCCTGGAAGCAGGCTGGCGCGCAGCAGGTCCTGGCCTTGCACGATGGGGTTCCACACGCCAACGTGATCGGCGGCCTGGAAGCCAAAAGGCTCCACTTCACCCTTGCTTAGGAACGAATAATTGTAGACCTCAGTGAAACCTTGCGATGCACATTGCCGGCGAACCGCGCGATAGAACAGTCGTTCGGGCTCGTCATGAGGCACAACGGCGGGCGAGGCTGGGGCAGTCGGAGGAATTGATTGATAGCCGATCATACGGCCCACTTCTTCCACTAAATCATCTTTGATGCCGATGTCTTTTGTGGCCCGCCACGATGGAATGGTTACCAGCAAATGCCGAGGAGACTCTTCGGTAATGCCGAATTGCAAGCGCGTTAGAATATCCGTTACTTCGGCCTGGGAAATCTCGCGGCCCAGTTTATTTTGCAGCCAATCGATGGACAGTTCAATCGGCGCTGGCTCAGCGGGCAACTGCTTTACATCCACCATGCCGCCAACCAGTTTGATGCCGGGGCAAACCTTTTCCAGCAAATCAATCGCGCGAGCCAACGCACGTACAGTATTGGCGGGGTCTTGCGATTTTTCAAACCGCATGGAAGCGTCCGTACGCAGCTTCAACTTCGAGGAAGTTTTGCGGACGCTACCGGCGTGAAAGTTGGCCGATTCCAAAAGGATTCGCGTGGTCCCGGCATCCGTCGACATCTCCCCTCCGCCCATTACACCGGCTATCGCCACATTGGTCTTCGGATCGGCAATCACCAAAGTGTTCGAATCCAGAGTATACGTTTCGCCATTCAGTGCTTTGGACTGCTCGCCGTCCGCCGCCTTACGAACGATGATGGTTAGTTCGTGAATCTTGTCCGCATCGAAGGCATGCATCGGCTGTGCCAGTTCCGCGGCGATGTAATTAGTCACATCCACCACATTGCTGATTGGATTCAACCCAACGGATTGCAGCCTGTATTGGAACCACAGCGGCGACGGACCGATCTTAACGTTCTCAAACAATAGAGCGCTATATCGCGGGCACAAACTAAAATCTTCAACAACAACTTTCACCTGTGATGCGCCACTGGGCAAGCGCGAAAGGTCAACGGGATCCTTCAGAGGCCGGTTCAAAATTGCCGCCACTTCGCGAGCCATGCCATAATGCCCCCAAAGGTCAGGCCGGTGCGTCAGGGACTTGTTGTCGATCTCCACCAAAATGTCTGGCTCGCAGCCGGGGATGGCATCACCGGGCTCGACGCCTTCAAGCTCGATGATTCCCGCATTGTCGTTGTTAATGTGCAATTCCGCCGCGCTGGCCAGCATGCCGTCGCTTTCCACGCCGGCGATTTTCTTAACGGCAAGCGGAAAGTAAGCCGTCATGATGCCCGGTCTGCAATTGGGCGCGCCGCACACAAGAGTCTTCTGGCCATAGCGGCCAGTCTCCACCACAGCCTTTACGTTATTGCTGCCGGCAATCGGTTCAACGGTTATTACCCGCGCCGCGCACACGTTTGCAAAATACGCGCCGTGCTCTTCCACGCCTTCGCATTCGGCGGTCTTGGTGGTAATCATGTGACCAAGTTTGGCCGCGTCAACATCCAGCGGTCCCACAAATTCAGTCAACCAGTTGCGAGAAAACTTCACTGTATTCGAAACTCCTAGAACTGTGTCAAAAACCGTAGATCGCCGCTCTGTAGCCAGCGAATGTCGTCAATGGCGTAGCGCATCATCACAAGGCGTGTCAGGCCCAGTCCGAATGCGAAGCCGCCGTATTGTTCCGGATCGATACCGCCCATGCGAAGCACGTTCGGATGCACCAGACCGCAGGGCAGCAGTTCCACCCAGCCGGATTGTTTGCAGACAGGGCAACCTGGCCCACCGCAGATGAGGCACTGGATATCCAACTCAAAGCCGGGTTCGACGAAAGGAAAATAGCCCGGGCGCAGGCGCACCGTCGTCTCGCGCTTGAAGATGCCGGACAAAAGCGTCTTCATGAAGTAAGTCAGATTGGCGATGGATACATTTTTGTCCACCATCATGCCTTCCAGCTGATAAAAGGTATGTTCATGGCTGGCGTCCACTTCTTCATTACGGAACACTCGGCCGGGGGCGATCATGCGCAACGGCGGGCCCAACTTCTTCATGCCTCGAACTTGCACAGGGGATGTATGGGTGCGAAGCAGATGGCCGCCGGTTAGCCAAAAAGTATCCTGCATGTCGCGCGCCGGATGATCTCCGGGAATATTCAGCGCATCGAAATTATTGTATTCAGTTTCCACTTCGGGGCCGTCAAGTACCGTGAAACCGAGTGAGACGAACAAGTCTTCGATCTCCTGTTGAATTTGCGTGCAGGGATGCAAGCTACCGGGCTTGGTTCCTGGCGGCGGAAGAGTTAAGTCGATCCACTCTGTAGCAAGGCGGGCGTCGAGTAGCGCCTTGTCGAAAGCGGCTTTCCGCACTTCGAAATCTTGCTCAAGCGAATTCTTAATTTGGTTGAGCAGTTTGCCGGCGGAAGCTTTTTCCTCGGGCTTGAGACTCTTCATCTCCTTGCTTAATCCGGCAAGGGATCCGTTGCGGCCAAGGTATTCGACGCGGACCATTTCCAGCGCATCTGCCGTAGCGGCGCCGGCAATGGCGGCTT
>JAYVXT010000035.1:0-2762 GCA_043785065.1 Bryobacterales bacterium
AACTTATGGCAGTGGGCGGAGTGAGTATGGTTGAACACGTCACGGATCGGCTGGCTGCTGGAGCGCATCACGTGCAATTGGCCACGGCCGCCATGCTGAACCCGAACATTGCGCTTGAAATCCGGTCGAAGCTATTAGCGAAATAGAAGAATGGTTGCGGCGGCGGTCATCACAATTACTACAACTTCAAACACATGCGGTGGAATTCTTCCCAGCAACCAGCGCCCGGCCAAAGCGCCCAGTAAAACCGCGGGAGATAACACGGCATCGAAGATGAGGGAGGTTCGGCTGAACAGGCCATGCCAAGCATAGATGGGGATTTTTGCAAGGTTAATAACGAAAAAGAACCAAGCGCCTGTTGCAATGAATTCTTCCTTGGGCAATTGTTTCGTAAGCAGGTAGAGGTTCATCACGGGTCCTGCGGCGTTCGCAACAGTGGTGGCGAAGCCCGCGGCCATACCGTAGAGTCCTCCGTGCGCCGGACGCAAATCACTTTTGTAGCGGCGATATAAATACAGCGCCAGCATGACCAGGACTATCGTGCCGACTAAGGGGCGAAGGTATCGTTCTTCAAGGTAAAGTGCTCCGGCTCCCCCAGCCATTCCGACGACTACCCAAGGGGCCATCGCGAATAGCTTGTTTGCCGCGGCATGTCTGCGCCAATAGAAAACGGCGAACAAATCAGCGGTACAAAGTATTGGAAGAAGCCAGCCGGCTGAGTGCTTTGTATCGCCGGCCGTTAGAACCATCAGGGGAATAACTAAAATGCCAACGCCGGGCATTCCTGTTTTTGCAACACCAATCATGAAGGCGCAAAAAGCGCCAAGAAACCATTGCCAAGGAGCGAGATTAGGCATCAAGAGGGGAAAGAAAATTATAGCGCGATTGGCGCCTTCTAATTACCGCTCCGCGCTTAATCCACCGTTGCGGCAACTGCGGCAGATTCCATAGCTACTGCCATTGCCGATGATGTTCGCGCATCGGTTGGTGATGCTTGACAACTCTTGCGGGCTCAGAGTCGCCTCCAGTGCGGGGCGCTCCGTAGTTACGAAACTTCCGCCAATTACCGCCGGAGCATGCAACGTGGTTCCCCAAGCCAGTGCCCCACCTACTACCGGATTGTTAGGTGCGCCCGCTAAAGCCGCACTGTTGGTGCAGGTTGTTCCGGTGAATGAAGGCCCAGGACCAGTGGCCGTGGTCACAAGCTTGATCACCGCGCTGTTGGGTCGAATGCCCGTCAACGTATTAAAAAGTACATCATTCGTTACAGACAAGGAAACAAGCCCGTTTGGAGTGATTAGGCAAGAACAGCACGCTACCAGTTGTTCGTCCGGAGAAAAGCCGTAGACATTCAAACAGATATTTCCCGCCGCGTCACCGAACCCAGGTCCGTTCAATGCAGCCCCATTCGCGCCGGTGTTTGTGGCATTGATGAACGAATCGCCCTTGTCCACATTTGCCGCGTACAAAATTTGAAAAATGTCCGCCTGACAGGAAGCGGCGCCCAAGATGGCGAATGTCACGGAATGAACGAATGTACGCATAAAAAATAGTCGGCCTTTTCTCTATTCAATACTGCCTATATTGGAAAGTACCAAAGTAAGGGTTTCAGTACAATCCCTCAAAGGAGTTAGCCTAAATGATCAGCACAAGGAGTGGATTGGTACTAACTGGAACTTGCACATCCAACATGTTTCGTGCCTTGCTAGTGGAGAATAAACCATTAGGGTACGCCACTTCGAGGAAGAATGCGGACTAGAGGCTCTATAGAATATTGAAAGCGCGGTTGGAAACAAACAAGCTCCCCTCGGTAGTACCTTGAGGACTTGCGTTTTGGATTAGTTCTTGTAATTGTTGGCTCGCGATGGATCCATCTAGGAACCGTTTAAATGCTGTCGTGATCGAACTGACTTGCGCTGGAGTTTCGTGAACAAATTCCAAACGAAAATGATGGAGGCCCGCCTTCAACCAGCTTTGCAGGTGATGACCGGCATGTTGCGCCTCGGCCCCAAAGACGGTGTTGCGGCATCCAACATCGGCCAACACCGGATGCTCTCGTCCATTTTCGTCTCTAACTGACACGCGGTGTTTTTCACACGGATGCCCGCAATCTTCAAAAGTTGTGCCGGAAGACAGAAAGCGGCAGAACACGCAATGTTCCATATGGAATACCGGCAAATGCTGGTAGGCGATTATTTCCAGGTTTCCAGGCCCGGCGCTGGAAGATAGCTCCGCAATCTGTTGCGCGTTCAAGTCATGCGAAGGCGTAAGCCGGGTTAGTCCAAGGCCTAGGAGCATACTGGCGCTAATCGCGTTGGCCGCATTTAAACTAAAATCGCCGATCAACTGAGGATGCCCGGCTTTGTTCAATGAATCAAGTAGCCCGGCGGACCGCACCACAATAGGACAACCCAGCTTGAGCAGGAAGTGAACAATGCGCTCCTCGCTAGGTTTTAGAATACGCGGACTTGCCGCGCGTGCTTCAATCCCGCTGGCTTGGATCTTTTCGACCGACCCGCGAAGGCCATAAAGCTCCAGGTAGTCCAGGGTGATGCTGGAAGGCCTCAGCGCTATTGCAGTATCCAATTGGCCGGCGCTGCGAATCAGCAAATGAAGTTGTGGATTGGCCTTAGACTGTTGGTTGGTTATTCGAGGCGGCAATACGTTTTGAACGCACTCGGAGGGTTCTCGAATCTCGATTGTTGGAAGCAAGGCTTGCGCCTTAACAAGCTGGTCCACCGCCTCTCGCCGCAATTGATTTA
>JAYVXT010000036.1:0-2758 GCA_043785065.1 Bryobacterales bacterium
AACAATGATGCGGTTGCAGAACCCACCTTTTTGCGCCAACTGTCAGCCGCATTTGAGGATCACCCAAATGCGGGTATGTTCGCCTGTAAAATTTTGCAATATGAGAATCGAAACTTAATCGATAAAGCTGGGCACCTCATCTACTGGGATGGACAGAATAGAGGCAGAGGTACTGGGGAAGAGGATCACGGTCAATATGATTCCCCCGAAGAGGTTCTTTGGCCCGATGGGTGCGCCGCCGCTTACCGCCGCGATGCAGTTCTAGCCGTAGGAGGGTTCGACGAAGATTTCTTTGCTTACGCCGATGATGCCGACCTCGGGTTCCGTCTTCGCCTGGCGGGTCACAAAGCATTCTACGTTCCTTCCGCCGTGGTTTATCATCATCGGGGAAGCACTCTTGGGAAAACGAATCCAAAACGGCTTCACCTGATCGAACGCAACAGAATCCTATTAGCGTTCAAGAATCTGCCGTTGCCGCTTTTACTTTTGAATCCGTTTTTCTATGCCTTGCGGCTTGTGCGCGGACTATGGGCTTCAATCCGCGGAAAAGGAGAAGTGGCGCGTCATTCCGCCGAGCGCGGTAAACTAAGCATTGCACTTACATTACTACGCGCCGATTGGGAGGCCATCCGCATGCTGCCCCGCATGTGGCCTAAGAGAAGGCAAATTTTCCGTACACGGAAATTGTCTTCAATCGATGTTTACCGTCTGATGTGGCGGTACCGCATTTCTCTCAAATCTTTGGTGGAGGACGAACCATAGCACAGCAATCTGAATTGGTTGAAATGCCGCCTGAACCTTGTCCTGCTTGCGGCGAAACAGCCATGCGCACTCTTTTCAGCGCAACCGACAGGCTGTATCATACAACCAACAAACCATTCCTTGTTGTGGAGTGCGAAGGCTGCCGTTTAATGCGGCTCTACCCTCAACCCACGCCTCTGGAGCTAAACAAATATTATCCGGACGATTATTGGTTTTCGCCCTCTGAAGAGAAAGCCACCAAGTTGGCGGAGCTATATCGAAAGTTCGTTTTAATGGACCATGTGCGGTTTGTCACAAAAGCTTTGGCCCACACCGGAACCCAAAATGGGCTGTTGCTTGACGTAGGTTGTGGAGGCGGTTTGTTCTTGCACATGATGCGTGATCGCGGTGTCCAAGGATTAGGTCTCGATTTTTCACTGGCCGCCGCGGCCGTGGCATTAGGACGGTTTGATGTCCCGGTCGTGTGCGCTACCTTGTCGAAAGCTCCGCTTCCTGACGCCAGTTGCAAAGTAATCACCATGTTCCACGTGCTGGAGCATCTGTTTGACCCATTGTCGTACCTCCAAGCAGCACACAAATTGCTGACCTCCGAAGGCCGCTTGGTGGTTCAAGTTCCCAACGCCGCATGCTGGCAGTTCCTGATAATGGGTAAGGATTGGAATGGCGTCGACGTGCCTCGCCACTTAATCAATTTCCGCGCCTCCGAAATGGAATCGTTGCTGGGGTTTGCGGGCTTTGAAGTGGTGCGCCGCAAATATTTTTCATTGCGCGACAACCCCGCCGGACTCGCCACCAGTATCGCTCCCGATCTTGACCCGATGGCCCGCCACGTTCGCGGCATCAAGGAAACGCCCGGTTGGAAACTGGCCAAGGATCTTGGCTATCTGGCATTGGTCATCGCCGCGTTGCCGCTAACCGCATTTGAAGCGGCCTGCCGCGCCGGATCAACGATCATGTTTGAGGCTCGTAAGAAGCCATGAACTCCCAGGCTCGCGCGGCTTCGCTGCCTTCGTTCCTATCAAAATGGCTGCTCTATTTTGAGTGGCAAATCCAACAGGAATTGATTTCGTTTGCCGCTGCACTTGCCCCAGCCTCGAAGGTACTTGATGCTGGAGCCGGCGAATGCCAACACCGGTCCTATTTCAGCATGCACAGTTACGTCGCAGTCGATCTCGCCGTGGGTGATGCGAAATGGGATTATGGAAAGTTGGACGCCTTGGCGGATCTTGCGGCTTTACCTCTGGCTTCAAATACTTTCGATGCCGCCATCCATATTGTGACGTTGGAACATGTGCCCGAACCGAAACTAGTACTGACTGAAATCGCCCGCTGTCTTCGCCCTGGGGCGCCGCTTTTGGCCGTAGTGCCGCACGAATGGGAAGTGCATCAACACCCTCACGATTACTACCGCTATACTTGCTTCGGAATGCGATACTTGTTGGAACAGGCCGGATTTAAGGACATCGTGATTCAACCATCAGGAGGCTTCTTTCGATTGCTCGCCCGCCGTACTTTGAACTCCCTTCGATTCTTCCCATGGCCGTTTAAGGCGATCGCATTTCTGTTTGCGGCCCCGGCAGCTTTGCTCCTTCCCTTTTTCGACCCTCTAGATAAGCGCAAAGATTTCACAGTGGGGTATTTATGCACCGCACGCAAAGCCTAAATACAATTCTCAATCCCACTAAACCCACCTGCAATAAAACAGTGAATGCAAAAGTAGGGCGGATTCCCTGGTCCGCGGATGGCCCCCTGGCCAGCCTGCTCCAGTATCGAAGAATGCACCGGACTCAGAAAACCCTCCGCGCCCTCCTCCTTTTCCTAGTAACCCTAACCCCGGCCATGTCCGCCGAATTCAGCGGACAGCGCGCCTTCGATTTCACCAAAAAAGCCGTCAGCTTCGGGGAACGCCCATCCGGCTCTGAAGCTATCGCAAAGACACAGACCTTCATTCTTTCCCAACTAAAGAAATTGAAGTGCCAAATCACCGAAGACACTT
>JAYVXT010000037.1:0-26110 GCA_043785065.1 Bryobacterales bacterium
CGAACCGGATACCAATTCAATCCGCTAAAGTCCAGCAAAAACGGGCTTTTCTTGTCCCGAACGCGTAACCCGACTTTCGCGCCGCGGACGATCACGAACAGAGTCTTATCGCCAACCGTCATGTTATCGGCGGGACCGGGAGTATCGGATTTCAACTCCTTTTCCCCCAACCACACCGCATTCCCGCGACGAGAGAACACAATCCCTTGAACTGTGTTCTCTCCCTCTTCAAGCCACTCCAATCCGGCCACGGACAGCCAGCCATCGGGAGCTATCAGTGATTCTTCGCGTTGCTTGCGCCAGGCTTCAATCGATGCAACGTAACTGTCCATGGAAGGTTAGGCCGCGCCGCCCGCCGGCGACGGACTGCTGTAAATGGAACCGCCGCTAAACGTACTTTGCGGCGGGAACGAAGTGCGGGCCGCGTAGACGCCGAGCGCGCTGATGCGAGCTTCTTGCCGGGCGGCGCTTACGGCGGATGGGACGGATTCGGCTAAGCGGATGCATTCGGCTAAGGTTCGTTTCGCGGCTGGCGGCGCCTGGGGGAATATTGACGGAGCCAGAAGCAACAAGCCGACGAGGCAAAGACGGGAGCTTCTGAAAGTCAATGGCATGAGGGCAAAGTACTTCTGTATCCTAGCGCAGCCGCCTGAAAGAAAGCTGCAAAACAGTGTTGGTCTGTGATTGTATAGGATGGAGTTGGATCTACACATGCGAATCCCATTATTTTTTACGTTTTTGATATGGGGAACTCTGGTTTCCGGCCAGACTGCCGGGACCGCAACTTTCACTGGCTCGGCGAAGTGCGGTGGCTGCCACGCCGCTATTTATACCCGCTGGAAGAAAACGCTGATGGCCAACGTATTGCAGGATGTGAAGGCCAAGCCCGAGGCGATTCTAGGGGATTTTTCCAAGCCGAACGAGTTTGTGACCTTTAAGAAAGAAGATATCGTCTTTACTTACGGGAGCAAGTGGAAGCAACGCTTCTTTACCAAGGTCGGCAACGATTATTTCGCGCTTCCGGCGCAATGGGATGTGAAGGCGGGCATGTGGCGGCGTTACTATGTTCGCGATGGAACTGACTGGTGGACCAAGCATTATCCGGCCGAGCAAATGCAGCGGCCAACGGGGCCCACTTGCGATGGGTGCCATTCGGTGAATTTCAACACCAAAGATAATTCCGTTACGGAGTGGAACGTTGGTTGCGAGAAATGCCACGGAGCGGGAAGCGATCATGCGGCGGCGCCATCGAAGGCGACTATTGTGAATCCGGCGCGATTGGATTTTGTGCGGTCGAACGATGTCTGCATCCAATGCCATTCGGAAGGGCGTCCATTGAATAATCCGGTGAACGGCCGTTACTACGCGTGGCCCGTTGGTTATCAACCAGGCGCGCGGTTGAGCGACTATTGGCAACTGGAGGAGCACAAGCTGGGCGAGAAATCGTTCACCCATTATCCGGAAGGTTCGGGGATTAAGAACCGGATGCAGGGCAACGATTTTGTACAGTCGGTGATGCATAACCGGGGGGTGAAATGCTCCAGCTGCCACGACGTGCATGGCACGGGGAACAATGCGGATTTGATCAAGCCGGGCAGCGCGACGTGCCTGGAGTGCCATGGGCCGGAGTCTCCGAATGGGCCCCGTCAGCCGATGGCGATGCATACTCAACATAAAGATGGTTCGGCGGGCAGCGAATGCGCGGCGTGCCACATGCCCCAGATTGCCTCTGAGATTGAAGGAACGAATGTGCGGAGCCATACGTTCAGGTTCATCCCGCCAAGTGATTCGGAAAAGTATAAAGTACCAAATGCATGCGTGATTTGCCATAAGGGCAAGTCGAACGACTGGGCGGCTAGGGAATTGAATAAATGGCCGCATGTTTCTCCGTGGAGGGTTGGCGGGAAGTAACGGCGCTGGCATTGGGGATCGCCGCAAGGATTCGTTCGGCGTACTTTCGCCAATCTTTTTGCGGGATTGCGATAATTCAACGCCGCCGCATTCGGCTACGGAAAATTAATCAAAATATCGGTTGACTTTTGCGTTAAGTATCTTATAACCTTTCCACAGCCTGGGAATTCGGGTTCCGTAAGAAAAAAGAGGGGTGCTATGCGTCTAAGTCTTGTTGCCTTAGTTGTCACAATTGGGCTGCTTCCATCGGCAAGTTGGGGGCAGGCTGTTTATGGATCCATCATTGGAACCGTCACCGATGCGAGCGGAGCGGCTGTTCCAAATGCGAAAATCACGATCACGGATCTGGGGCGTGACGTCTCGCAACTCACCAACACGAACGAGTCGGGCAACTACACCCAGCGATTCTTGATTGCAGGCCGGTATCGTGTCCGCATTGAAGCAGGGGGCTTCAAGACCTTCGTCCAAGAAAATATTCCAGTGTCGGTGGACACGGAAGTTCGAGTGGCCGCGCGACTTGAAGTTGGCGACGTATCGCAGACAATGGAAGTCATGTCTGAAGCCGGAATTTTGAAAACGGAGCGTAGTGATGTGGCTTCCACATACAGCGAACGGACAATAACCGAACTGCCCGTCTTAAACCGCAGGTTCACGAACTTCCAGTTGATGACGCCTGGCGTGGTCAGTTTCCCGACCTCTTTAACCGCGGCTTCCGCCGAGAATCCGCAGGGTTCCTACCGCATGCTGGTGAATGGCCAAAGCTTCGCGGGTACATCCCATCTGCTGGATGGCACCGATAACCACGACGCTGTATTGGGCTGGATTGTTATCAATCCCACACTTGAATCGGTTACCGAAGCGAAGATCACTACGGCCAACTACGACGCTGAGTTTGGCGTGGCTAGCGCGGGGGTGGTTAGCGCCCAAACCAAATCCGGAACCAATCATATGCATGGCTCGCTTTTCGAATTTCTCCGCAACGATCACATGATCGCGCGCAACCCATTCACGCAATCGAAGGCAATTCCCAACTCAAACGGCAGGTTGATTCCACTTACGCAATGGAATCAATATGGAGGCTCCATTGGCGGAGCCATCATCAAGAACAAACTTTTCTATTTCGCCGATTATCAAGGAACAAAGAGGAACACAGGCGGCGGAGCGTTGCTGCGCGTGCCATCGGTAGCTGAACGCAGCGGAGATCTTAGCGCCACAGGTGTGAACATATTTGATTCGCTCACCGGTGCTCCCGCGTCGAGGACGCAATTCCCGGGCAACATAATTCCGCCCAGCCGCTTATCACAACCGACGCAAAATCTTTTGAAGCTGATCCCCTCGGCTAACACCTCGGCGGCCCTAGATCAGCCTAACTTTGCTTCTTCCGGCGGCGTTAAGTTTGACGATGACGCGGCAAATATTCGCATCGATCACTTTACTACCGACAAATTGCACATTTTCGGCCGTTACTCGGTCCAGGATTTCCGGATGGTCGCGCCCGGTTCGTTCGGGTTGGTGGCTGGAGGCCCTGGTCTGGATGCGTCCGGCTCCACCAGCGCTTATGCGGGAACTTCCGATTCGCGCAACCACTCGATTGCCGCGGGATTTGATTACAACATCCGGCCCACGCTATTGACTGATTTTCGTTTCGGATACGTGCGTTACCACGTGTTCGGGCAGCCGAACGGTATTGGCACCGCCCCGGCCAAAGATGCTGGTATTCCAGGAGTCAATGTGGACGCAAACTTCAATTCCGGTATGCCGGCATTCTTCATCAACGGCTATGGCAGCGGGCTGTTCAAGTTCGGCTACGCCTTGGGAGTGAACGGCTGCAATTGTCCGCTTATCCAAGATGAAAACCAATATCAGTTCGTCAACAACTGGACACGGATTTTGGGTAACCATACTGTGAAGTTCGGCGCGGACGTCCGCCGGGCTCATAACCTGCGGGTGCCTAGCGATAGGCATCGATCCGGCGAATTGAATTTTGACGCGGCCCGGACGCAAGGCCCCAGTGGCGGCGGTTCGGGCCTCGCTTCTTTCCTGATGGGCGATGTTTCCCGTTTTGAACGATACGTTTCTAATTCGTTGGACGCACGTGAGACTCAAAATCGCATCTTCTTCTTCATACAGGATCAGTGGCGCATTACGAACAAGTTGACAGTAAATTACGGCATACGTTGGGAAAACTACCGGCCGCAAACCGTGAATGGCCCGGGGAACGGAGGGTTCGTTGATCTCGCGACCGGTGAGGTTTCCGTGGCGGGACAAGGCGGCACGGGTCTCGATCTGAACGTCAAGACATCCAACAAACTGTTTGCGCCCCGGCTAGGCTTGGCCTACCAGGTGAACTCGAAGACCGTTGTGCGCACCGGCTACGGCCGTGGCTTTAATCTTGGCGTGTTCGGATCGATCTTCGGTCACAACGTTACTCAAAATCTACCGATCTTAGGCATCCAATCGTTACAGCCGGCAAACAATTACGAGACGGTATTTACTTTGACAAAAGGCCCAGAGGCATTGGATCCGGCCTCTATCCTGGCGGCCCAGCGTAAGGGTCCTAACGGCAAGAATATTCTTCCCAACGGCGTGACGGCGTTCGTAATCTCGAATCCCATCCGCTTCCCAACGATCGATGCATGGAATTTCTCAATCCAACGGCAGATTAACGCTACTTCATCGGCGGAAATCGCTTACGTCGGAACAAAAGGCACGCACGTGTTCGCCGGCACTGGCGGCGATTATGATCCCAACCAAGCCACCATTAACGGGTTTGGAGTCACCTCCACGAACCAACGCAAGCCCTATTTCAACTTGTTTGGATGGTCGCAAAATCTGCGCTATTACGGCAGCGACGCCAGCAATAACTACCACTCCTTGCAGATGAAGTTCGACAAACGCTTCGCTGGCGGATTCAATGTGATGTCGCACTACACTTGGTCGAAAAACATCGACTACGATGGAACTTACTATCCTCGCGACGCTAAACTTGCTCGCGGTGTTTCGAGCAACAATCGCGCGCACGTTTTCTTTCTTGCTTCCCTTTATGAAGTGCCTTTTGGAAAGGGAAGAAAATACATGTCGAACACATCGAAGCCAGTAGATTTTATTTTTGGGGGATGGCAACTGAACGGAACATGGACGTTGATGGCGGGTCAGCCATTCACGCCAAGCTATCGCGATTGTAATTCGGACCGGGACACGGGCTGGTGCCGGCCCAACGCAGTGGGTGACTTCAGCCTATCCAACCCCGGCCAATTCGGCTGGTTCAAAACAACTAGCGCCGCACTAACCGCCAATGGGCAGACCGATGGGCCCTGGCAGAGACCGCAACGCGCAACGTTCGGCACAATCGGACGCAATACGATTGTTGGACCCTCGTTCGGCCAATGGGATATGTCGTTCTTCAAGACTTTTAAGTTGACCGAGCGGCAAAGCATGCAGTTCCGCGCGGAATCGTTCAACTTTACGAATCACACGAATCTGGCCAATCCAAATTCGTGTGTCGATTGCCCGGGGCAAGCGGGCCGGATCTTCGGAGCTTTTGCCAATTATGTGCCCAAGCAATGGCAGATGGCTTTGAAGTACGCATTCTAAGGGACGGCCTCAATAATGTAACGAACCATGATCCTGGAAACGGCAGTTGGATGCTGCTCTAGAATTTGTTCAAACAGCCGACCAGCCCCTATGAAAATCGTGGGCTGGTGCGTAGTTGCGTCACCCAAATGGTGGAATACGCCGCACGCGGAACGGCCTTTGCCTCAGCGGCCTGGGTCAATTGTGTCAACTCAACCGCCGTTTTCAGAATGATTGACGATGCACTGTTCGCCGCCATCCGTCTTCTGGAAAAAGGCCGAACCTAGCATGGATTCGCATCGCCAAGTTCGCTTTCATCAAATGGTCGAACCAGTGACTTACGCATTTAGTTAGTTATTGCTCTGCGGACCGATGTATCGAGGGAGAAGCATGTTACGGAGTTCCCTTTTCCCGTTAATGGATGAGCCTTTTCCGGCGGGACGGATCACAATTTCCACGCCGGAAGGGCAGGAGGGAGTGGTTTCGGAGAGTTCGTTAGGGTAGCCGAAATTGCTAGCTATCTTGAATTCAATTGAACTGTCGTTGTCGGGAAAGGAACCAACGGTTCCGAAGGGTCCGATTGCCAATAATCCAAACTGTTCGGCTTCCTGCATGATAGAGAGAAGTCCCCGGGCTTGCTCCAAAGTTTCCAAACGGACTAACTGATCCGGAGTCAGGATAGCCTTTGCCTCTTTTGCCCATTGCTTTATTGAAGCGTAGTAGTTGCGATACTAAAGGACATCTTCCGCGTGGGCGGAGCCAATGGATTCTGGAACTAATGGGTGTGCGCTTTCGGCTTGACATAATCTACTCCAGATCTGTTGCCCAATTTCGGATTGAACAATAACGCCTTTGAACCAACGGCCCTTCGCATCATTCAGCCTTACATCTTGTTCCTCCGAGAACTTCAAGAAATCCGTCAATGTTTGCCTATTAGGGAGTAAGGTGGGATCGTAAGCAAAATTGCGGCCGCAGAGTCCAAAGCTCTCCCAAGCAAAGTAATTTGCGCAAAGAGCGCCTCGCGCCTCATATTGGTATTTGTTGGTATCCTTTAAAACTTTCAATGTTTCTAGTTGCGTAGCGGTCAGATAGGTTCGGATCTGAACGCGCAATTTGTTGAGGCGGTCCACACGCTCGCGACGGATAACTTCAAGTTCCGAATAACGCACTCCTAGCGCATTCGTATTCAAGGGGGATCTACTCTCTTCCTGAAGAAGTTCAATATCTACTTGGACGATTCGTTTCACCTTCCCATCGGTCCAATCGTTGTAATCACCGTTCAATTGCCTGACGGCAGCGGTCTGTTGAGGCGAAAGGCCGAGAAAGTTCTCGTAATTGTACTGCTGGCCATAAACGGCAGTCGCACCAAGAAAAAGAACGAACAAGACGCTTTCCATCCAGCCAAAAGTACTGGGGCCGATCCCAATGAGAAATCTGCCCCGGTCCTGTGCACGCTACCTATCGAACATTAATCACCGCTTGGTTACTACTCTGCCCTTCAATCGTCACCACAATAGGCACGTTCCCCCGGCCAGTCAGACTTGCCGGAATCTGAACATTCACCTGATCGAGCGCGGGGAACGCGCCCTGCGGTCCCGCGAACAGCGGAGCCGAATCCACTCCACCTACCGTACACTTCACCGTATCAAGCGAGGTCCGGTTACGCACGCCCGTGCCATACAGCGTCAAGTACACCGCACCCGCCGCCAAGTTAATAGGCGCCCCAGCGCAGCTTTCGGCCGTCGCCCCGCAAGTGAACACATCCACCGGCGATTGCGAATTGTCCGCATTCACGCGGATCGCAGTCGCCGCCGCTACGTTCGCGCTATTGATCACGAACAACGCCGGAGCCACTTTGCCGATTTGCGCCGGGCCCGTCGCCATGGCCCCATTGGCCGCAACCACCGTCACAGTTGCGGCGCCCGCAGCAGCGGCAGCCGGCATTACATAGTTGATCTGCCCCGGAGAGACGAACGACAAAGCCGCCAACCGAACCGCGCCGGCCGCATCCGTTACCGCAACGGTGCTGCCACCAAGAATGTTGGGATACACCGCCGTCGACGCCCCCAAAGTTTGCGTCGCCAGGGCGGAGCCTAATCCGGAAACAAAGCTATCCGCACTGACAGTCGCGCCGCCGCTTGCCGCCGAGATGTTACGCATCGTACTCACCGCCGGTAGGATGGGAACAGTCGCCGCGTCAATCGACAACAGGAACTTGATCAACTGCGCCCGCTGCGTTGCGTCCGTCAACCGGTCGGTCCCAGTGCCCAATGAGCGATGACCCACATTGTCCATTACGGCTTCGATCGTATCGGCGGAACCGTTATGGAAAAATGTTTGGGCAAACGCGAACAACCCCAACAGTGACGGCGGATTGTATCCAGCCGCCCCCAGCGGAGCTACCGCCGTGGCCCGAATTTCCGTTTTGCCCGCTGGATCGAAAGTGCCCGCCGGGCGCAACTCGGCGATTAGTTGCGCGCTATTGATTAAGCTGGCATTGGGAGGCGCGGCCGCCCGCACTCTGCCGGAACTCCACAACGGGCCGCCATGGCACGCCTGGCAATTGCTGTCGATGAACAACTGCCGCCCCGCAAGCACATCCGGATCAGTCTTCGATGCCGGCGAAATCGGGGTACGAATGCCGTTCACCACATAAGCCTTGATCGCATCCCAGGCGCTCACTCCGCGCACCTTCAACTGCTTTCGGCCGCCGCTGGCAGGTGTGAAAGCGGCCACGTTCGGATCCTGCGTCACGCCGTCATCCAGCACGATGAGACCAAGCCCTCCCGACGTTCCACGGATGTTGCCTTCGAAATCTTCTTCCTCGTCGAAGATCGCCGACCAGTTCAGCGCCCTGGCTTGCGTGGCGTCGCCGCGAACGAAATCCACGTGCTGGGGAATTGTCCTGCGCGGGCCCGCGCCAAAGATCCACACCACATTATCGGAAAGCCCAAACGGATGGCACGCCGCGCACGATCCCCACCCATTGTTCGACATCCGCCCCGTGATGGCGGGCTGTCCTGCGGCAGGCGGGTCGAAGACACCGACCGAGGTATTATACAGTTCCTTCCCGATTTGTATCCGCTCATCGGCCGACCCGACCGGCGGCTGATTGGCTGCAAGCAACGTAGCCGAAACCTTCTCCACCGCGCCGCTCAAATCAATCACGGTCACATCGCGCGAAACATAGTTCATCACATAAGCGGTCTTATCGTTTGAGGCCACCACGATACCGCGCGGATTTTTGCCGGTGGGGAGCTGCAATACGCGTGTCGCATCGGTGGGATCATTCTGCACCGCAGCCAAGCCTGTTGTTGGATCCACCTTCACTTTCACAACAATGTTACTGGCCGCGCTGATCACGTATCCCTCGTCGGCCGCGCGTTTGAAGGCCATGGCCCACGGCTGCGTGATGAACCGCTTGGCCGGGTTGGTCTGCGCGGCCACGGCGCGATGCATGTTGATGGTTTGGCCCGCATCCAGCTTGCTGCCGGTATCAATCACGCTTAACAGGCTTTGCGTATTCACATCGAACCGGACAGGCCCGTTCGGCGAGGCGGCCGTATTTGGAACAAACGCAAACCGTCCCTTAATGGCAATGTTATTCAGCTGGTTGGGATAGGCTCCGGTAACGAACTTAAAGTCGGCCGTGACCGGAGTTGCCGGCGGAGCCACACGGCCCAGGGCGTCACCCGCGGCCTTGAAGCCCGTATCGGCCAGCGCATTTAACACCACCGTACCCGTCACCGTATCCGAAGCGCCGGAAATCACCGTTACGCGGCCTGTCTTCGCATCGTCGAACCCATCCAACTTCCCAGGCGCCGGCAACGCCAGAAATTGAGTGACATAAATTGTCTCCGCCGAATCGTCGCCGCCACTATTGGTAATCGCGATGCCCCGCGGTTCAAAGCCGGCGTTGTCTATTGTCTTAATCACGCGGTTGGTGGCCGTATCAATAACCGAAACATCGTTGGACCGCGCATTGGCCACGTACAGCTTCTTACCGGAAGGCGTTAGCGCGATGCCGTACGGCTCGGTCCCAACCCGGATCGTGGCCACCGGCGAGCCATAGGCTGAGTTTGCCCGATCCGCCGCCAGCACGGTTACCGAACCACTTATGGTGTTCGCGACATAAATCCGCGTTCCATCGGGCGAAACCGCCACGCCATTCGGCTCCTGGCCCACTGACGCTTCCCCGACGCGAGTGTTCACGCCGTTGCGAACGTCAAAAATTGTCACGGTATTGTTATCGGGGTTGGCCACGGCTAGCAGCCAATCGTCGGCGCTGAGGGCGATGGGCCCGGAACTGGTGGGGCCACTAAATCGAGGCGCGCCTTGGGCTGAGGCGGCATTACTTCCCACATGCAGCCAGAATGCGCCGGCGGCGAATACCGCGACGGCGAGTATCGATATCCCTACTGGGGGTTTGTTCATTTCCAGATCTCCTTTATGTTGCAATCGGCTGGGCGGTTCGAGTGGCCCACCGTTTTCACTTGTTAATGGATTATGCAGCCAAAGAGTTTGGGAGTGTTCAATAAATTGCAAATTTTTTGTAAATATCGGAAATAAGTGTTAACAGGGCGTGAAGCAGGGGTTCAACTCTTCATTGCATTAAAAGGTGTTTTACCGAACGTCACTTCCCAAGCGTCCTGGCCAAATACTCCACAATAGCTTTAACCTCAGCATCAGAAGCTTGTGCGCCGCGCGCCACCATATTCTGTACAACCCCATCCCAGTCCGGCTGGCTCATGCGCTGACTCGTTACCACTTCCATCGCATGGCACCCCGTGCCGCACGTTTTTTCCACCAGCAATTTAGCCCCGCCCGCCGGCAGCGCAAGCGGCGTGAAGGCTCCGATTTTGGGTTCACCGCGACGGGCTTCCGCAGCAGCAGCCACTGCTTTTGAAACCCACATGGGCAGCGTTTTTCGAGGTGCGTCCGGTAGCGCGAATGCCTCCAAAGTATTACTGGGAGCGCCTCCGAAGAATGCCCCGCCGCCGGCCGCCATCAACACGATATATTGTCGGCCGTCGCGACCCATATAGGTGATCGGGCTGGAATGGGCGTTCGCTTCCAACTTCACTTCCCAAAGTGTCTTGCCGGCCTTCGAATCATAGGCGCGGAAGCGGGCGTCGTTGGTGGCTCCGATAAATACGAGACCGCCAGCCGTGGCAATGCTGCCGCCAAGGCTGACCGTACCTGTATCGCGCACGCCGATTGCCTCCAACGAATCGATGTGGCCCAACGGAGCGCGCCACGCGATATCGCCCGAGGCAAGATCCACCGCAACCATCTCCCCAAAAGGCGGATTTTGGCATGGCACACGGGTTTCGCGATTCCAGAAGCGCGCGTAGTTGCCGTAGGCCGACGTCCGCACGTAATCGGCGCCGCGCTTTTCCATGTGTCCCCATTGGCCCACGTGCATGATGTTGACGAACAGGCGGCCAAGGGATGGGTCCACCGAAACACCGCCCCAGTTCCCTCCGCCAAGCGTGCTGGGGAAGAACAATGCGTTTCCTTCGATCGGCAGCGGCGTATAGGGTCCACCAATTTTCATCTGATTAGTTTCAAACAAATCCTTGCAGAAGCGTGCATGATCCGGCGTAAGGTTGTACATCTCATCGAGGAGGAATGTATTCTTGCCTAGTGGTGGCGGCTTCAAAGGAAAAGGCTGCGTCTTAGACGTCATTTCGCCAGGAACAATAGTCTGCGGTACTTCACGTTCTTCCATGCCGTAAACGGGCGCTCCGGTGACGCGGTCGAAGACGAACAGCAGGCCCATTTTGGTAATTTGCGCCACGGCGGGAACAATGCGGCCGTTGCGGCGGATGTCGAACAAGGCCGGCGGAGCGGCCAGATCGTAATCCCAAATATCGTGATGCACCAGTTGCTGGTGCCATTTTTTCGCGCCGGTGCGCGCGTCTAGCGCCACCAGTGAGTTGCCATACAAATTGTCGCCGGCGCGATCCTTGCCGTAAAAATCGGAAGTGGGCGAGCCAAGCGGAGCATAGATGATGCCGCGTTTAACATCAATGGTGAAAAAGCCCCAAACATTGGTGCCGGACCGATTTTTCCAACCATCGGCGGGCCACGTTTCGGCTCCGGGTTCGCCCAGTCGGGGCACGGTATGGAAGGTCCAAAGAAGCTTGCCGGACTTGGCGTCCCACCCGCGAATGTCGCCGTAGAGGCCTTGCGTGGGCAAGCCTTCGCCGTTGCTGCAGCCGGTGATGACCACGTCGCCGAAGATGGCGGGCGGGGATTGCAGAGCGTAGCGGCCGTCTTTCAAATCGCCAAGCACACCCTTCTTCAGATCGACGCGGCCTTCATTGCCGAAGCCCGGCGCGGCCTTGCCTGTGGTGATATCAAGTGCAAGCAGGTAGGGCCCGTTACCGGTGAACACGCGCGGGTGAATGTTCGCCGAGCCCGGCCAGTACGCAAGACCACGGAGCGCAATGGGCGAGGCGGCGTGCTTCCAAAGCAGTTCGCCGGTTTCGGGGACCAGCGCGTAGACACCGTCGGGTGCGTTTATATATAGGATGCCGTTAATGACAAGGGGGACTGCTTCCGAACCTGGTTTGCCGGTGCGAAAGGTCCAGGCGGGTTGTAGACGGGTGACGTTCGAGGCGTTGATCTGGCGCAACGGCGAGAAGCGCATGGCGCCGGGGTCGTTACCGAAGGTGGGCCAATCGGATTGGGCTAGGGCTGTGGTTGCAAGGAAGATCAGTGCGGCGGCGAATCGAGTCACATCCTTACTTTATATGACGGGCCAGAGGGGATGGGCCTTGCCCCTCATGGTTTTGTCGAGTATGCTTGATCCAAATAGCCACGCAGCTCAATGCAAGAGGCAATGAGGTGAATTTGTGAGAGTCTTCAACATTCTTCTAATTGGATTAGCCATTGCATTCCTTTCAGGAAAAGCATTTTCCCAAACAACATTTGCGACGATCACCGGATCGGTCACCGATTCGTCTGGAGCGGTTGTCGCCAACGCCGATATAGTTGCGATCAATACTGAAACGGGTATCCGTACTGAGACCAAGTCAAACTCTACGGGAGTTTATCTTCTTTCCCAACTCAAGGAAGGAAGATACACGGTGCAAGCAAAAGCTCCTGGGTTCAAGGAATTCATTGCAACGAATATTGAACTGGTGGCGCGCGATGCCCGCCGCGTTGAAGTACGTTTGCAAATTGGGGATGTTGGAACCGTTGTGGAAGTATCGGCTGGAGCTGTGCTGATCGAAACGGAAACGGCGCGATTGAGCGACACCAAGAGTGCGGATATTCTGAAAAGCCTGCCGCTGAACTCGCGAGGCATGTATGCCTACCTTGCGCTGACACCAGGTTTGATTGCCACAACCGACGGCTTTACCCGGGTTGGAGGTAGTGGTCCCAATCAAATCGCGTTTGCGGTGGACGGCACTACAATGTCGGACGGAGTGGAGGGATCAAGTGTTGGACCGCTGGCGAACTATATTGAATCTTTCCAGGAAGTGAAAGTGGATATGGCCAACAATGGAGCGCAATTCGGCACGTTGGGGCAGATTACGGTTATCTCAAAATCGGGAACAAACCGTTTGCATGGCAGCGGTTTCGATTACTACATCACTCCATTTTTCCGCGCGCGCAATCCTTTCGCCTTGGTGCGCCAAGCAGGATTGTTTCATACGCCTGGGTTAAGCATTGGCGGACCGGTATTTTTACCCAAGCTTCACGACGGACGCAACCGCACGTTTTTCTTTTTCTCCGATGAGATATCGCTCGGAAGCACGCAGACAAGCATTTTGAATCCCACCGTGCCCTTACCCAATTGGCGCGCGGGGAACTTTGCGGGGCTTGCTCCAATCTACGACCCAAACGGAACTCTGCCATTCGTCGGCAACCAGATTCCCGCCGACAGGATAAACGCGGTTTCGGCAAAGATACAAGACCGGTTTTTCCCGCTGCCCAATTTCGGCGATAACACCACACTGGTTAGCCAAAACTACCGCGAGAATAAATCGCGACCGTGGGATCCTAACACTTATTGGACCACGCGATTCGATCACATTCTTACGAAGAAAGATCAGATCTATGGGCGATTCACTTGGTACCGTGGCTACAATCGCGTATTTGAAGGGAACCTTCCGGCCATTGGCCAGCGCGTCAACCAACGCAGCGTCAGCAGCGCCACGGTTTCTGAAACGCATGTATTTTCACCCACGGTATTCAACGAACTGCGCTGGGGATATGTATTCAACAACAATCCGCTGGCGGGTTCGATCAATGGGCCTACATTGGTGAAAGATTTAGGCCTCATCGGACTTGCCGCGGACCTTCCTGACATTAGCGGAATTCTGAAGCTGAGTTTCACAAATACGGGATTGACGGGACTGACCCAAATTGATTATGCAAACCCTGGCTACCGGAATTTTAATCATGACATCCAGGATCATATTAGTTGGTCTCGCGGCCGGCATACCCTTAAGTTTGGATTCAATCTTAGTTTCATTGAGTGGGACGATCTATCGGCGAACCCCAACTTATTTGGAAACGTCACATTTTCAAACCGCTTCACCAGCTTAAACAAAGCCGGCGCTTCGGGCGGCCATCCCTACGCAGACTTCCTGCTTGGCATTCCAACTACCGCCGCCAGGGCCTTTGCCCCGCTCGAAGCCGATCGCAACCGTCAAGGATATGACTTTTACGCGGCCGACGATTTCAAGGTCAACAGTAAGTTGACGATGAATCTTGGGGTGCGCTATGAACTTCATCCTCCGTGGAGGGAATTGCACAACCGGCTGGCAATGTTTGATATCGGCACAAGCAGCATTGTTGTGCCCGACGGAACGTTGGGGCAAATTAGCCCCGCGTTTCCCACCAGTTTTGTACCGGTGATTGAGGCTAGCAAAGCGGGTTTACCAGGCGCCACGCTGGTACGGGCTGACAAGAACAATTTTGCGCCACGGTTTGGATTGGCTTACAGGCCATGGGGTCCCAACACGGTGATTCGAACCGGCTTCGGCGTGTTCTTCGACTTGGCTCCGCGGCAAACCACTATCAGCGGGCTTCCGTTCGTGCTGAACGAACCAGCCTACACCAACTCCACCGCGAATCCGGCGGTGGTTTTCCCTCGCGTATTTCCATCCACTGGAACAGGCGTGGGCACGTCCGGCATTCCGGGGGCGTTGAACCCGGATTTGGTGACTCCTTACAGCATGCAATATAATTTCACGATTGAGCATCAGGCTGGAAGAACGGGCATGCGGCTTTCGTACGTTGGAACTACCGGACGCAAGACGGAATACGGGTACGACATCAATTCCCCGCTACCAAGCACCCAGCCTTACATCAGTAAGCCTCGCCTATTCCCGCAGTACGGTGGTTTGAATTATTTCACCAACGGTGCGGGACATCAATACAATGCCTTCAGCGCCGAAGGTCGGCGAAGTTTAAGCACCGGACTATATTTCCAGGCTTCGTGGACATGGGCGCGCGACGTCTATAATTTAGAGCGTGGGCAGACGCCTGAAAATCCTTACGACTTGGTGCGGGAACATGCGGTTGGCATGGGGATTCCAACGCATCGAGTTAATGTGAACTATGTGTATAAGCTTCCTTTCGGAAAAGGCGCGCGCTTTCTGCACAATTCGAAGTTCGCTGGTTTAATCGTAGGCGGGTGGGAGTTAAGCGGGAATTACAGCCTGTTTTCCGGGCAGTTCCTCACGCCGCTATGGAGTGGACCGGATATGGCGGGAACGGCTTCAACCGGAAGCCTGACGCCCGCCAACGTGACTCGCAGGCCCGATGTGATTCGTGATCCGAATATGCCGGCCGATCAGAGGAGCACCAACCGCTGGTTTGACACTACCGCGTTTACCGCGCCGCAGCCCGGGCAATTCGGCTCGGCGGCCAAGGGTATTATCAAGGGACCAGGAGCAAACGCATGGGCATCCGGCCTGTCGAAGGTGATCCCAATTAAGGAGCGTGTACGTGTGCGCGCTGAGATTACGTCCACGAATATTTTGAATCATCCGAACTATTCAAACCCGGCGCTGGTAGTGAATACGGCGGCTAGCGCCGGTGTGATTAGTGGCGTTGGCGGCGTCAATGGCGGAGCTACTGGTGATAATCCTGGGGTACGAGTTTTCCGCACGTCGTTACGTGTGGACTTTTAGGAGAGTGTTGATCGTGAACGTTTTTCAGTTCGGTTTTATAGTCATGCCGGTTGCCTCGCTGGCTGGCCAGATGCTGGTGAACGAATCGGCATTCACCGCTGGCGCCAATGGCGCGGCGCCGGCAGGATGGACCACTTGGAGCGCCCGCGCGGAAACAGCTCCCCGCTGCTATGTGGATCCGTTGCACTGGCGCGGCAAACCTGGATCCTTGGCGGTGAACGGCGCTAGCAACACGGCGGCGCATGGCGGTTGGCGGCGTGAAGTTCCCGGCGTCGAGCCTGGAGCGTGGTACCGGTTCACTGCTTACTATCGGACCGATGGGGTTGAGCATGAATTTTTACAAGTGCTGGCCCGGGTGGATTGGAATGAAGGCAACGGCAAGCGCGCCGGTAAGCCAGATTACGTCTACAAGGGTCAACGCGAAGGCGAGTGGACGAAGCTGACGACGGAGGCGCCCGCCCCCGCGAAAGCTTCGTCTGCCGTGTTGGAACTGTTCCTGTCGAATTCGCCGCAAGGGACCGTTTGGTGGGACGATATCTCGTTTGAACGGATCGATGCGCCGGCGCCAAGGCCAGTGATTATCGCGGCGGTGAACCTTCGTCCGCAGAGCACGAAGTCGGCGGCGGCTAGCGTGAAGCGATTTATTGAAACCATCGAAAAGTCGGCGCCCGCTAAGACCGATGTAATTCTTCTTCCCGAAGGAATCACCATAATCGGCACCGGCAAGCAATATGTGGATGTGGCGGAAACCATTCCCGGGCCGACGACAATAGCGTTGGGGGAAGTGGCCAAGAAACGCAAGACGTATATAGTTGCTGGCATCTATGAGCGCGAGGCTCATGTGGTGTATAACACTTCAGTGCTGATTGATCGCAACGGCAATGTAGCGGGGAAGTATCGAAAGGTGTATCTGCCTTCGGGCGAGGTGGAAGGTGGCCTCACTCCTGGCAACAGTTATCCGGTGTTTGAAACCGATTTTGGAACCGTGGGGATGATGATTTGCTACGACGTGTTTTTTCCGGACCCGGCCAGGGCATTGGTGAACCGCGGCGCGGAGATAGTCTTGATGCCGATTTGGGGCGGGGATTTGACCCTAGGCAAAGCGCGCGCTATTGACAATCGCGTGTTCCTGGCATCGGCGGGTTATGATTATCCGACGCAGGTTATGGACCCGGATGGCGAAGTACTTGCGGTAGCGGCGAAAGATGGCGAGGTAGCGGTAACCACCATCGATTTGAATAAGCGCCAGTGGCAAAAACTATTGGGGGACATGCGGGCGAGGCGGGCGAAGGAATACCGGGTGGATGTGCCGGTTCCTGTTGCGGGCTTGCAGTGAGGGATTATCTTTGGCCTGGGACTAACGCACCAGCTTCACCAACGCCAATCCAACCAGGAAAATGCCGATTCCAATTGGGGATGGCGGCTCGGGCGTGGCCACTGGGATCATTACGTGGCAACGATATTAGCTCTTGTTCCAGGGCTGGAGGTTGTTCCTGATGGTGCGGCTGTACACTCCCACCGAGGAGATCGCCACGTTAGAAGAAGCTCCGAAAAATATTGGAGTCAAAGTCGGCCTGTCTACCCAAAGTGAGGATGCGCGTTTGGCTGGTGTCGTCTCAAGGCGACGGCAAAAGCATTGCCTCCCCCCACCGTGCTGATGGTGGCTAGTGTTCCGAGGCTCGATACCGCAGTTCCATCCGCCTGCCCAAATCCGAAGGATTGAACTGGTCCAACTGCTGTTGTGAAAACAGAAGAAGTTGTATAGGTAGGTAGTTACCACTGCGCCGTTTGCCAACGCAGCCGATAAAAAGGCGGAGCCAAAAAGCAATCGCATAGTTGTCGTCACAGGGGGAGTGAAGTTGAGCGCGCAACAAAATCAATTACCTGATAAGTCAGAAATATACGGCCACTTACGATTATAAACAAGCTGATTAAGTTAGATTAAGGTAATGAACCATTAATCTAGAATCGGAACTTCAAGGATGCGGCCATGCGGCGCGCCGTGTGCTGCGCCGCAGTAATCTGTCCGAATGCTGCATTGGTATTAGCTCCTCCGCTAAATGGAAACGCCAGGGAGGAATTCGGATTCGAAGGATTGAAGTGGTTGAACGTGTTGAATGCCTCTGCGCGGAACTCAAGCGTTTTGCGTTCGGCCACCTTGAAGCTCTTAGAAAGCGAAAGATCCAGGTTCTCCATGCCAGGTCCATAAGTCAAGGTTGGGGGTGTGTTGCCAATGCCGAGTGAACGAATACCAGGAAGGCCGAAGCTGGATGAGTTGAGTGGATAGTAGAGCCGTTGGTCGATGACGCCGGGGGGCTTACCGTCGTCAGTCCGCCACAACGGGCCGTTCATCTGGCAGCGGAACGGAACACCGCCTGTGGGAGTGCCTGTCCAGTAACCAATGGGAGCGGCAGTAGCTGAGCATCCTACAGTAAAGGGAGTGCCACTGAAAAATGCGCCAACTCCATTGAAACGCCAGCCATCGAACGCTCCTTTGGTGAGCCAATTGGACCATAGGCGGCTACCTTTAGGGATGTCGTAACCGAAGTTCAAATTCACTGCATGAGGCCGGTTGACTACGTTCTTTGTCAAACTGTCATCCACCCATTGCGCATGGGCAAAGATGATGGTCTTAGACCAAGTGTAATTCGCGCTGAACTGATAGCGCCTGTTGAACCGTTTGTTGATCTGGGTCTGCAGTGAATTGTAGGAGGATTCGCCAAGGCTTGTGTAAGTGGCGATCGAGCCGTACCCGGTGTACTTATTTATGGAGCGAATCAAGTTGGTGGCATAGAAAGCAGCCGTACCATTGTTCGCGCTGGTTGGATCCAAATACTGTTTATTCACGCCCGCATCGGGCGTCCACGTGGTGTAGGGAGCCACGGCGTTAGCATCGTTTGCCGAACCAAACCCATGATGAGCAACATTGCCCACGTAAGAAATATCAAGAATCACGCCTTTGCGCATGTCCTGTTGAATGCCGAAGCTCCAGTTATAAGTAGTGGGGTTTTTATAATCTTGCGATCCGCCAGTTACATTTTGAGAGCCATAGAAACCTTGTGTGGAAAGTAGGTTGTTGAAATTGGTGTTGTAATAAATTGGAGCGCGGAACGCTGGCGGAGCCGCCATTGGACCCACGCCCGCACTGGTTGCGCCGATCGTATCCACACCGTAAGCTCTGCCATAGAAGATACCGAAGCCGCCGCGAACAGCGGTTTTTCCCTTACCAAAGACGTCCCAGGCAAAACCAAGACGAGGGCCATATAGCACTGGAGGAGTATGAAAAAACTTGCTGTCATATTGGACGATTCCCGAATAGGGAAGGCCATTGGTTGGATAGGAGGCGGGGTCAAAGGACGTGGAACGTGCGAACGGGTAGGTTGCCCCAGTCTTCGGGTTCAAGGCAACTTTTTGTCCGGAAACCAAGGTTGGGAAAAGCAACTGGCCGGACTTACTGGCGTCGTATGATTTGCCGTCAAATAAACCGAGTGTTGCTCCCTTGGCATAAGTGGGCTGCACTAATTGGAATCGAATGCCTAAATCTAAGGTGAGCCGTCGATTTACTTTCCAGGTGTCCTGCACAAACCATTCCACTTGGTTGTAACGCGAATGGTTCACTAACTTGCCATTGTCTTCTCCATAGGCTTGCACCGTGCCATGCATCATATTGGAGAAAGGGTAGCCGGTGTCGTAAGGGTTCGCCGTGTCCGATCCGAACCAATAAGATCCAGCGGCGTTGTAAGTGGAAAAGACGCTGACGTTACGCGAATTGTGTTCAAAGTAAAAGCCGGCTTTAACCGTGTGGTTCTTCTTGATCCAAGTCAGATTGTCGGTGATGTTGGTCAACTGGTCGGTGCCTTGGAAAGGCCAACGGCTGTCGAAACTGAATCCAGGAGGGGCCGTGGCTCCTTGTCCAGCGGACTGGGCGCCGTTCGATCCAAAGCTAATATTGGGAAGAATATTCAAATAGTTGGCGTTGAAGAAACGCGGCAGCGTGACTGTTTTGCCTTCAGGCCCTTTTAGCGACGATAGGTCATTCATCGCTTTGAATTGGTCCGGATCGGCGGCGTAAGTGCTCTGTGTGCCGCGGTTGACGCCGGTTGATGTTTCGTTGATCAGATTCGCCCGGAACGTATGGATGACGGTATAGACAGCGCCCGCCGATTGGATGTCATAATTGTTGGCAAACTGACCCCAGCCACCACCGCCGTTGAGCGTCGCACCCACGCCGCGGTCGGCCTGAAAATCCTGAATCAAGCGTATGTAGGAAGTGGTCCTTGGACCAATGTTAATGTCCAGCTTTAAAATACGGTCTTCGCGCGGACGATCCCGATTGAATTGAAACTGGCTGTTAAACAGCCGCCTGCCTGTCGGATCGGTGGTATTGGGCAATGGGAACAAGTTCATCATCGCGCTGCCGATGGGGCTTATGCGGCTGGTTGGAATGATGTTGCCCGGAAAAACCGTCCCGCCGGCTTCCGGATCTTTGATGTTAATCTTCACGCCAGTAGTGGTTACCGTTTCCGAAAAATCTCCCAGGCGCTCAAGCTTCGTCGGCATGTTATAACTATTCACGCCACCGGTGGTGATGGTGTGTAGAAAATCTTCCGAGAAGAAGAAAAACAAACGAGTGCGGCTCTTATTGAAGTTCAGCAATGGAATGTAGAGCGGACCGCCAATGGTTCCGCCCGGGTTTTGAAACCGGTAGCGAGGCTTCGCCAACGCCGTGGGAATGCCATTCACCAATGTGTAATTTTTGTTGTTAAAGAACTCATTCGCCGACAGCATTTCATGCCGCCAAAAATAATACGCCGATCCGTGGAATTGATTCGTTCCACTCTTGATGGAAACATTCATTTGCCCACCCGCTCTGGCCCCCGATTCGGCCGTGAAATTGGAAGTCATCACTTTCACTTCACCGATGGCGTCAATGTTCGGCGCAAGGTAACCGCCCGTTTTTGGAGCGCCACTGTCCTGGCTGACCACACCATCCAGCGTCACTACGAATTGGCCGCTTTGGCCGCCGTTTACGATTTGATCCTGCGTATTGAACCAGCCGGGCATGTCGCTGGTTGATACCATCTGCACACCGGGTAATGAGCGCAAAATGCCAAGGTAATCGCGGCCGCTGATGGGCGTGTCTTCAATTTGTTGGCGGTCAATTAAGATGGAGCGGTCGGAAGTTTCAGTGGACACGCGTGAGGATTCGGCAATCACTTGAATGGTGCTGGTGACGTCTCCCACGGTCATCTTAATTTGGCCTAGCGTTACGCGGTCTTCCGCGCTAACCTTGACGGCCTGTTGTTTGTATTGCTTGAAGCCGGCGGCTTCAATGTTTACGGTATATTCGGCGGGAACCAGATTGGTGAACACAAAGCTGCCGTTTTCTTCAGTTGTGAAGCTCTTCACCTGCTTTGTCTGATCGTGAATCAGCTTGACGTTCGCCCCGGCCATGGAGGCCCCCGCCTGATCGGTGACGGCGCCGGAAATCTGGCCGGTAACGCCTTGAGCGTGGAGACCGGCAAGTGTGAGTACGCACAAAAAAATAGGCGCAAGAATAGAGCGAAACGATGCGGCGGCCATAGCTGAAGACTCCTCAATAAACTTTGATCTATGCATCGTAATAGATATTCCGGACAGACGTCAAGCAGACAAAGATCGAAAAACTACTTAAACAGGGGGATTTTTGAGAACTGGACGACGCATTCATTGACACCCTTCAGACATTTGGGAAGATAAGAGGAACATTGCAAAGCCTGAGCAAAAGCACGATAGCCGATGCCGCCGTTTACACGGATCTCGATTTGGCGCGCGAAGTGCTGTCGCGTGATCGCAAGGCCACTGCTGAATTTATTGGCCGTTACGCTGACCCAGTGGCGAAATACCTGCGTTCGCGTTTGTTACCTCGTGTGGATCTGGTGGATGATTTGGCGCAGGAAGTGTTCCTTGTAGCCTGGCAAAGCTTGGGAAACTATCGCGGGGATTCGCCGCTGAAATCCTGGTTGTTGGGAATTGCCAAGCACAAAGTGGAAGATCACTACCGGCGGCGGTTGCGCGAATCGCTAGTAGATCTGCCGGATGACGATAACATTCAAGCTCCTGGCGTTAATCAGGAATTGCGACTTACGGCGGAGATGCAGCACCGCTGGACCTGGGAAATCCTATCCGAATTGCCGGAGCATTACGGGTTGGTGCTTCGTTGGCGATACTGGGAGCAGCGAAACGCCAATGAGATGGCTGAACTGACAGGCCGTAGTGAAAAGGCGGTGGAACGCTTGCTATCGCGGGCTCGCGAGCAGTTCCGTCAAAAATGGATACAGCGGGAAGGCGCAAGACCAGCTGTGGCAAAGGAGGCAATATGAATTCCGATTCAGAACAATTCGTCGAGGATTTGTGGGAACAATGGTCCGATGCCGAATTGCCGGCAGCCTCCTCGCGCCTCAAGTCGCAGCTCTATTCAAGGATGATCGCCACGCAGGAATTGAATGGGCCATTGGTCCAGCTAGGCGAATCCAAAGCGCGCGGCAGGGAACTTTGCGTGTTTGAGCAGATCATGGCGGCGGTTCCAATGAAGCCTTTGCAAGAATATCAGTATTGCAAGATTTGCCATGCTCGCGTTTTGGGTGAGGCCGTGGAGAACGCGCCGGTGTTTTGGCCCAACTGTCCCTATGCGGAGTTTCAAAAGTAAGTTAGAACTGCTTGACGAAGCCGAATAGGCTTTGGAAAGAAGCAAGGTTGCGGCTTGCCGGCGGCGTAAGTTGGGCGCTTATCGGATTCTTCAGGATAGATTCGGAAAAAATGTAGCGAAAGTACCATCCTTTCGCAATCCGCGCATCGATGCCGACGGCTACGCGTAAGAACGGTTTAGTTGTGGCCAAGGGCGTGGTTGGTAGTGTCAATCCGCCTTTTTGCACGATCACCCTTTCCGCTTTGCTGGAAAAATGATTCGCGCCTCCGCCCATGGATAAGTAGGGACGGAACACACTTGCACGGTTTCGGAAGTACAGCATCGCATCGCCGCCGAACAGTTGTTGCCGGCTGGTGCGCACCTGCTCATACACCGACTCGGTTCCACCTATGACGGCAAGGGAAGTAAGTGTCAGGGCGTTTGTGCTGGTTGTGTAGTTGCCTTGCACGGACAGATAGTCAGTAAGATGCCGGCCCGCCACCAGATGCGCGGTGAATCCGTTTTCCGGCTTATATAAAGATACGCTTGAATCCGTGGAAGTGATGGCCGACTTGCCATCGGCCGATAAGGTTGTGACGCCGATTGCCGCTCCTGCAAAATTTTGCGCTTGCTGTGCAAACAGGAAACTTGGCCACAAAACAAGCAGGACTGTTGTGCGCATGGACAGGAATTATTATCGCAGTTCATGAGGGTATTGAGTTGGAATTTTGCTAGGTACAAAGCGGAAGGAGCCTCTCCAAACCATCTTAAAGTTACTTAGTTTGTCCCGTAATAACGATGTGTAATAACGACGGGGTTTCAAGGTAAGAAGAGGAGCAAACTAAAACATGCAATTTTGTTTGGAGATAGCAGATCGTTGCCTTATGATGAGGAATATCTCTGTTAGTGCTTCCTTGTCCCTTGCCAGTCCTGGTTCCCGAGCAAGAATATCTCCAACCCGCAGTGCCCACCGTGCTTGGCCCGGTGGAGTATCGGGAATGGAAAAAGCAGTTGGAGACAATCGATGCAGTCTTAGACTCCGGAACGAAAAACAGGTCAGAGGCTCGAAAGTCCCTTTTTCAGAGGCAAAACCTTTGGCTGCATCGTTGAGCCAATCCTTTGGCGAACGGAGTTCATCCGCCACCAACAAGGCCGCATGACGGATCGCGCCCGTTGGCGCAAAGATAGCATCAACGTCGTTGGTGGCTTGGCGGGCATTAAATTCTAGCAGCATGGCCGTGCCGCTGAGGACGCGGATTTCGGCATCGGCCTCAATCCTTTCCAGATGGATCGAAAGTAGGCCAAGAGCCTTTTTCTCTCGTCAGCAAATTAGACCAACACCAGTTTACCCGACCACGAGAAGCGTCGGTGTTGGAGCCATGGATTGCCTAGCGCTTGAGCTAAAGCTCGCCGGGGAGACACGGCCAAAGCGGAATACACCAAGTTGCAGTGAGAAGAACGGCCGAATTGTGAGTATTGCTTCTGGCGTGTAACGGCATCCAGTTCCTGGTTTCTTTCCGTCTGGAAGTTGAGGATCTTCAAGTCAAGGGATCGAGGCGCTTCTCTTGCACAAGCTTAGACCTCCCGATCTGAATGAAGTCATCGGAGCGTGAACCTTGAATTCAGTCATTTTTTCGAGTCTCCGCGGCTAGATACAGGCATGACTTTAAATATCTTTTCTTAGCCTAAGCAGAGGGGGATTGACCAGAAGATCACGACTTGTCGAAGTGAAACCAGTTCTCATTGCGCAACAAGCGCCGCGATTAGGAAGTTTATCTCGAACCCGCAGGGGGAATTTCTGAGTGCAACGACCTAGGCAAGGCGAAGCAAGTTTCGTTTCGTTAGATTAAGGAGATTTTTAAATGAGTCAGACAATACAATTCTGTTCCTCCGCAGCCAAGAACGCTTTGCGGGCGACGATATTGGCGGCAGTTGGAATAAGCGCCGCCATGGCGCAAACCACGAATCCGGGTTGCACGGTCAATCCCGCTTCCCCGGCCACTGGCACGGGGATTCCGGAGGCCTATTTTGGAGTCGCGCCCTCCACCGTAAACAAGAGTTTAGTCGGTCCCTTGCAGCTTCTCAACGCGGGCAAGGTCGACACCAGGGCAGGCACCGTCAGGCTGCCTCTCTATCGTGGCGTCGTCAGGCAAGGCAATCGCGCCGTTTGGTACATCCTGACCGATACGACGGATCGCGACAATGCCGAGGCTCTTGGACTCAACTTCTCAGCTAAGCTGGTGTACTCCGCGGTTTCCCGCAATGCGGTGCGAAACGCCACCTTGATGGCTGATGGAACCTTGCAATTTGAATCGGGGACCGTCGATTTTACTCCTGATCGCGTCGTAAGGCCAACACCCGGTCCGAATCCATTTCCTCCACTAGAAGCGAAGCCTGGTTCGGTGGGAGACGCCAACTATTCTCCGCTTGTCCGGATCACGAACGCTGGCGGCCACATCTACAATGCTCCAATTGTTGCCATGGGTGACGATGTGAAAAATTTCATGGTGAACGGCGCGCCTAACTACAAAATGGTGCACGACAAGGTTCTGTCGATCACAGCTGATCCAACCAAGCCCTTCTCCGGAACGGTCACACTGGCATTGACGCCTGGGTTTAGCTTTGCCAAACCGGTTCTCTACCTTAGCATGGAAGCCTCAGCGGAACTTCCCGCCGCGCTTGAAGGCGCCACGCTCGCCCCCGGGCTGCAGGACGTTCTTCTTGGCAACGATGACGCGGCATTCAGCGCCGTGGAACGTTTATTCCTCACGCTGAACGGTCCCACGGGTTGCGACAATCCTCAGCGTCAAGGCCTGGTCTCGGCGTTGTTGGATGGCATGGCGCCCTTCAATGTTTTGGGTGGAATCCCAACTGTGGCCACTGATTACAGCCCGCTGTGGGACGTAAACATGGGTGAATGGACGCAAAGTGCGATCGACAAAGGCTGGCGTTCGCGCGTGATTGATGAGTTCCAAATTCTTGCCCTTGTGCAAGCGGGAGCAATTACCGCTCCCGGCGGCGGCAAGTATGGATCGGCCGGATTTATCGTCAACTGCCCGATCGTATCCCGTTTGCTGTAAGTAAGTGAAACCAACTCCGAGCGCGGTGTGCATTCCACGCCGCGCTCGTATTATATTTTGAAGAGGACAATTCCCATGAAAAATATGAAATTTGTTTGCGGACTTACCCTGACGTCGGTTCTGTTAATCGCCCAATCGGCCAGTGAGGCGCCGGCGGGTCAAGAGGCGAAGCTGGTTTTGCTACCCTCGCAGCCGATGGTTGATGGGCGCATAAACAAGTCCGCCGCTACAACCGTGGCTAGCGCCGGGGAACAACCGGTTCGTCCGGCGATATTGAAATTGAAACCCGCTGGCGATCCGATCTATATTTCCGAAGACAAAGAACAAGGCGCTGATGGGGAGTGGCTTATTCGCCGTCGGCCGAAAGTGGAGAAGTTCAGCAAAGACGGCCAAGGCGTGGCCATTCAAGGTTACGATGTGATTTCATATCTGGAAAACCGGCCTGTGAAAGGGACGAATGAGTTACGCTTCGAATTCGGCGGAGTGGTTTGGTATTTTTCCAAGGAAGAGAATCGAAATATTTTCAAGCAGGATGCGGAAAAGTTTGTACCCCAATTTGGCGGGTTTTGCGCTTATGCGATGAGCAAAGGTTCCGCTGCAACGGCCAACCCACGGGCCTATGTGATGGAGGGAGGAAAACTGTTCCTATTCTTTGATGCCGCCTCGAAGACGATGTGGGAGCAGGACAAAAGCGCGGCCGTCAAAGCGGATCGGATTTGGCCCCG